>WQYP01000057.1 GCA_009781185.1 Phycisphaerales bacterium
GCAAAGTCGGTCGTGTATTGTGACTGTTCGCATTGGGCAGCTCTCGCACCGGCCCCTCCAGAAGGACCCACAGGTTTTGATCGCATACCCCCCCTGTGTTTATTTCTCTCGGGGGGACGCTGAAGAGCAGAACGGTATGCGAGCATCGACTCTCCGAAAAATAGACCCCTCCCCCCCGTCCTCCTTGTTGCCTCGGCACCTCTCTCAGATTCGCTCAGGACGCACAGAATCGCCGTCTGACGCGTTCGTAGCCGTAGATTGACTTTCTTTGACGCTCTCCCTTCATCCTCACCGTAGCCTTTGCCATATCAGCCAAGGCTCTTTTCATGGAAGCGGATAGTTTTGGCCAAACTTCAAGGAGGTCGGTCAGGTGGGGATCGTCGGTTGGAGCGACGGAAGGAATGAAAGTCGCCGTGTCGGCTGCATGGTGAAATTCTCCTGTATTTTCCCCGTGGAACCCATCATGCGCGTCGAAATGCGCGTCAATCTGCTGGCAGGATTGAGAATCTGGCTGTTTTTCAGTGTTATTCGAGCCCCACCCGGTCCACACGCACGAAAAAGGGAGGCAATGATGGCAAGACTATGTGATGACGGTGAGGGACGGTATCGGATTATTTTTGATGCTCCGAACGGAAAACGGCCATGTCTCCGGCTCAAGGATGCGACGCGGGAACTTGCTGAACTTTACCGTGATAACGTCAGCAAGATGGTTGCCTGTCACGGCCATCCGGAGACACTGCCTGATCGCATTCTTGAATGGGCTATCGCTCTGCCCGAAAAGGCTTACGGGAAGCTCGTTGAAGGCGGTCTGCTGCGTCCTCGTGAACCTGAGGCCGCACCGAAGGACGTTACCTTGGGGGCGTTCCTGACCCGGTATATCAAAGGGCGTGAGGCTGATGCGAAACCTAACACTATCCGCAACCTCACGACGGCGAAGAAATTTTTAATCGAGTTCTTCGGCGAAGACCGACGGCTCGACGAGATCAACGCGGGCGACGCGGACGAATGGCGTCTGTACATGCGTAAGCACGGCTGGGGCGACAACACGCTTCGCCGATGCACGGGGGTCGTTCGTCAGCTTTACCGGGCAGCGAGCCGCGTGATTCCACTGTTTCCTGAACTTCGTGAGTTGTTGGAGCAGGCGTTGGCGGAATCGCTTCTGAAAAATCCCGACCAGACTCAGCAGTACGTCATCACCGACCACCGTGACAGTGCTGCGAATCTCCGCACCCACATGATCCGGATCATCAAGAGGGCGGGGTTGGTGCCGTGGCCAAAGTTGTTCAATAATCTGCGGAGCACCCGCGAGACGGAACTGGCTGAGGAATTTCCGCTGCATGTCGTGACGCGATGGATGGGCAACTCGAAGCTGGTTGCGGCGGAGCACTATCTTCAGGTTACGGACGCTCACTTCGCAAAGGCGGTCAGTGGGGGTGGAAAAACGGCGCGCCAGACGGCGCGCAAAGAGGTGAAAACGGACGAAAATGGAGCTAACTACATTTCTGAAGAAGATGCGGAATACGCTGAAAAACAAGGGAAAAGTGGCGATTTTGCCTTGGCCGTGGATGCCCGAGGCGGGAGTCGAACCCGCACGAGGATTACTCCCCAAAGGATTTTAAGACTTTGTCCAAAAAAATCGTAAGTTCATATTTTACATGTATTTGAATCAAAAAATTGCTAAAAGTGCAATGAAAAGTATAATGAACGCATGATCTGGCCGCCTACCAAAATACCGAAAGCATTATCCGTGTTCACTGTCACTCCGAGGGGTTGGGTGAGATGGTACTGCGGAAAAACGCGATATGTTTGCTCAAAGACGACCCCTTTTGATGAGGTCGAAAAACGTTGGATTGAGCTTCGCCAAGAGATCGACGGCGAGCAAATTACCATCGGCAGGGATGGAAAAGTAACGCTCGCGGATGCAGCCAGTCGTTTCCTGCTGGCGATGCAGAGGCGAATCGACTACGGTAGGCCAAAGCCCCTCAGCCCATACACCTTCCGAGACTACGTGAACACGCTTGAACTTTTGAGGAAGGCGTGGGGGAAATCTTTCGACGTTGCCAGCGCCGGCCCCGCGAACTTCAGCGAACTTGCCCAACTTTTTGACAACCGATCTCCATTCACATTTTCCCGCACAGTCGCATACGTCAAAGCGTTTTTCAACTGGATTTACGAATCGGACATCATTCCGCACATGCCGCGATTTGGCCCGGATTTTGTCAAGCCAGATGCTCAGTCGCAGCGTGACCGGCGGCTATCCATCGTAAAGAGCTTCACGCAGAAAGAACTCTGGGCGCTCTGGCGGGCTTCCAGAGGCGTCGAGAAGTGCTGGGTGGCACTTGGAATCAACTGTGCCTTCGACAACTCCGACATCGCGACGCTGACGCGGGAGGCGGTTGATTTAAAAGCGGGGGTGATCGACTTCCGGCGACGAAAGAAGGGCAAGGTTCGCCGCGTGATTCCTCTGCACCCCCGGACGCTGCGATTGCTTCGAGCGTACCGACGCCCAGGCCCGGCGTCTTCCAAGTATGCCGATTACTTCTTTCTCGACAAAAGCGGCCTGCCATTCGTCCGCGTCGCGCCCAGAAAGATCAACCCCTCGAAGACCTGTGAAACAGACAAAATAGCCAAGTCGTTCGCGAGGTTGCTCTCTTTTGCCGGCATCAGGCCACCGACGACGAATGTGAAGACGGCAACCGGAAATTATCGCGTGGTATATCCCAAGGGCGACGGAAGGGGGTTTCGCT
Source organism: Phycisphaerales bacterium (assembly GCA_009781185.1). Classification (GTDB taxonomy): domain Bacteria; phylum Planctomycetota; class Phycisphaerae; order WQYP01; family WQYP01; genus WQYP01. Next base: position 2,748 of record WQYP01000057.1, read on the forward strand.
CGCTCCGCACCACCTTCGCCAACCTGGTCCCCCCCGGCTACAGCGACGAACGAGCGATCATCATGGGCCACGCGAAGGGCTCGGTGCTGCTTGACAACTACCTTGAGTCCGTTGGGATGGAGCGGTTGCGGAAAGTCGTCGATGCGGTGTGGGGAGCAGCGTTCCCGGCGGAAGTGCGGCGTGGGGCGGAGAAGCCGCACCAGCGAATCCGACCACGAAATCGAACTGGCAAATAATTTTTGACAGTTGTTCCTCCTCTCATCAAATCCCCCCCCCGCCGTTTTCAGCGTAAAAACGCATGGCAAGCCGCGCGCATTTTATCCGAATTTTATCCATATTTTTGCGCAACTCATTGCGATTAATACGCTTATCGTTTGTTATAAATTCTGTTATAAAATGATAGAGTTTGCTTTCCCTCTTCCCCCCCTCCACTCCCTCTCCAACGCTTAAAATTCGCTCCTACGCCCCCCTCTCACCACCGTGACCCCCATCGCTCCCAGACCCGCGTGACGAGCCGACTGAAAACGCCAATACGCGGTCCGCTTGATGCTGGCGTCGCGGGAACGGCTGGTTTGGCGATGGTGGCGGGGATTATTTCCCCGACAGTCAGCCCCTCAAAACTATTGAGAGAATCGGGCGGCGGTCCAAACAGGTCGTTGAGCCGGTCGCGGTGGCTGCGTGTTTCGATCTGGTCTGGCATAAGGGTTCACCAATTACACGTCGTCGGTGACTGTATCGCCTCCAACTTCCGCATGGACCTGTTTGATGTACTCGGCATCTTTTCGACCCCTTCTGTTTATTTCCGCGATGTTCGGTACAACCCGTAGTGGTCCACGCAACCACTTACCACAACATAACTTACGCTTGATTTTTCCGGACGCCGCGTCATACTTGAGCTTCGTCGTGTTAGGGCTATGTTTGACCACGTGGTTGGGAGAACGCCATGCAAATTGATCGTATTGCGCCGTCGGTCGATCCCTCTAAATTGTACGAATCTTTGATTGCACATATGACTCCGGAGCGGCAGCAGTGCCTGTACCGCATCTGCAACGAGGTGATTCTGGAAAACCACGATTTCTTCCTTGCGATGCCGGACGAGGATTTGACGAGCCAAATCCCGATATTGCGGCTCGTGCGAGATGAAGGGGCGGCGTGAGGTCGGTGGTCACAGCAATGACGCGAAATCCTGCTCCGATACGATCTTAATCGGACAGCCTTTTTCCCTATACTCTTCAGCCTTCCGCAGTTTTCCGCTTTTATGGCCGGCTTCATATTCGGCGTATCCATCCTGCCCGATCACCAAAAAATCCGTTGTCTTTTTGATTTGATCGTGGCAAATCCCACCACGATCAACCACGGCCTGCATCGCATCTTCGCGATTCATGCGAGACATAGCCCCTGTAAAAACGAAGCTCTTGCCGAAAAACGGATGACTCTTATTAAACTGGGTTCTGGTGGGGTGAATGTCTGCTGCCTTTGGTGCGCTCCAACTCGGATTCCAGATTGATTTATGACCAGTGGCGAGGTGATGTTCATGTGGTCCATCATTTAAAACATGAACGATGCCACAGCCATAAAGTTTTTCCAAATCATACAACGTCGAGATATTGTGACGTTTGCACAAATCTATAGCAATAAGAGAACATACCATCGCATCTTCTTCGGCGTGGTGGTGCTTGAAAGAAATGCCCAACATTTCTGCGATGTGGTCAAGAGCGTGTTTAGGTTGCTCTGGCCAAGCCAATCGCGAAAGGTCCATTGTGCAAAAACACTCAACTTTCGGATACTCGATTTTCCCGTCATCGCAAGCACATTGGAGAACACCCATGTCAAATAAGGCGTTGTGGGCAACGAGAGGGCCGAAGATACGCGATTGAAGTGTAGGCCAAAGCTCCACAAAAGTTGGAGCATCAGCTACGTCCTTTTCAGTAATGCCGTGAATGGAGACATTTTTTAGGTCGAATTTGCATGGAACAGGGCGAATCAGAGAATGGAATCGGCCAACAATCTGACCATCTTTCACCACCGCTAACCCTACTGCACATGCCGATCCCCTGTAGCTGTTGGCCGTCTCGAAGTCGATCGCGGTGAAATTCATCTGGCTTTTCCTTTCCTCCCTTATTTCCTCCAGAGCAAACCTTGCGGTGGGATCATCCGCCCTTCTTTTCTTCAGCTTGTTTCTTTTTTGTTTGGGCCTGCTTCGCGGCTTCGCGCTCCCTGCCAACCTTCGCCGTCATCGACGCCTTGATCGGCTCAAGTTCTGGGTCGTCGCCAGCGTAAAAAGCGTTGTGAACCTCTTGGTATGCCGCGTATTGAGCGCCTGTGTCTGCTTTGCAGAACATGTGGATAGCTGCTGCGATCGCTCGCTTTTTCTTGATTCCAAGTTTCTCGACGTAGTAGTCGAGCGTGTTTGCGAGCATCTCGGGAACGTCGGCATTCATCTGTTTTGTAATTTTTTCTGACATGCAAGGCATGATAACTACTCCACTTACGAATAAAACTAGATATTTTTTAATATTTTTTCATAGGAACCGCTTGACGATTTGCCGATATATGGTATTGTGCCTACGAAAACATAAGAAATAATAATTTTCCACATTGGAGATCGTCATGATTGCAACCGCACATAAGTCGAAAGGGCGTAAAAAACAAAAGCGGGTGCTGTTCGCGCAGCTCGACGAAAGATCATGCCAAATGCTGGATCGCCTACTCGAATCCCGTGGCACGTCAAAAAACGTCGTCCGTCTCGCCCTCGAGAAACTCTACGCCGAGGAGTTCGGCGTGTTGCCCGCCACCTCCGCCCTCGCCACTGGCACCGGCGCGGAGGTGAAGTGATGAAGAAGGGGCTTCGAATTTTCATTCCGTGCGAATCGGAACAAAAACTCATTCGCCTCATTGAACGTCATGCGATAGATCGCGGGCTTATTGTCGGGGATCGCATTTCGCGTAAAGCGCTTGGTAATGCGCTTGCGAAAACCGTGATGGCTATGTTCCTTGAGCGAGTGAATCAGCTTCAAAAAAAGAAGCTCCCTCGCAACCGCTTTATTCCTGTCAAAGATTGATATCAGGTCGGTTTGAACCGCCCGCGACTTAAGAAAGAGGAGTCAGAAATGAAAACCACGGAAACAACCGTCGAAGTAATCTACGACCGTTCGCAATCGGTAATCCGCTGCGAAGATATGGAAGGATTGAAGGCCCGGTACGGGGACTTCTTCTTCGTCGAGCTCGAAAAGATTACGGGCTCGTCTATTTCGAGTGAGGAAAAGGACCGTCAGATACGGCTGCTGTTGACGCTGTGCGAGGATAACCGCGATCAGGCTATTGGAGACTTGGCGGACTCTTTTTCGGAATATGTGTCCGCTGGATTATCCGCGATGCCCGCCATCCGTTCACAGAAACGTCCGATAGGCTCTTGGAAGCAATTCCAGACTCGTCTTCCGACCCAAGGCGAGGTTAAGGCGTGGTCGGTTCCCGAACAGTATGACGCGGTGTGCATCATCACCGGGTCCGTCTCCGGAAACGCCGAGATGATCGACTTCGACGGCGGCGGCGAGTTGTTCGAGGGCTGGAAAGCGTTGATTCCAGCCGAGTTGTTCACCCGCCTCGTTGTCGAGCGAACACCGCGCGGCGGATACCACGTCTTCTATCGCTGCGAAACCGCAGTCGAAGGCAATCGCAAGCTCGTGATGAGAGAAAGAGCCGACGGCAAGCCCGTCACGCTCATCGAGACACGTGGCGAGGGTGGATTGTTTCTGTGTGCCCCAACCGCCGGGTATGAAGTGATCCAGGGCGATATCGCTCATCCGCCGGTACTTTGCAAGAGAGAGCGAGATTTCCTCTTCTGTGTCGCTAACGACCTCAGAAAGCCCGGGATGAAGACGCCTCCACGGGGTGCTGTAATGTCTCAACGCAGGCAATCGTACCCACCGCAGCCGATTTCCGTCGATGCCACCGGCAGCCTCTCTGGCGCTCTCAATCTGCTGGTATCGCTTCCGTTGTCGAAGGAGGAGAAGGCTGAAATTGTACGGTTTTTGATGGCAGAAAAAGCAAGGTGTAATTAACTGACTCTGGGGCTGGTGCCCGCCTCTGCAAGGAATGGGTGCCAGCCCTTCTAAGACTCGAAACAAATGACCTCGAATTAGGAGAAAGAAAATGGCGGAAAACAAAGATAATCAGAACCTGACGCGGCTTGAGTCGTATCAAACCCGCATCTACGTGGAACTGAGTAACGGAGAAATGTTTTTGGTGGCGGGACTACACCGAAGAGATGGTTTTATCGTGTACACCCCCATCCCATTCTCAACGTTTTCGGAGTCGTTGACGTGTTACAGCGATCTCGAACGTATCGTCGCCGAGGTAATTAACGCGAAGTCCGGTTGATGTGATGGCTTCCTTTAGGCCGGGCGTATGGTACGTCCCGCTGTGTGTCCGAGTTTCGATGATGTCCTGGTAGATCAAAATCTTGTGCTCGTTCCCTTTATCGTCAAAGGCCCGAAATTGTTCGATCAACTCTTTCATCGTTGCTCCTCGACTTGAAACGTCTCGATCATAACGAAGGTAGATTCAAATGACCAATTTTTTCCTACAACATCGACAGAAGCGTGATCCTTCTCCCGCCCGGTGCCGTCGTTCAACACGCGGCGACATCGGTTTTTAACTTCGAATTTTAAATATTTCAATTTCTCTAACTCAAGGAAATGCACATGGAAGACGACGTAAAGTTTCTTATTACAGTTATCGGCGTGATTGTAATCGGCGGTGCAGTGGTGGTTGGCGGACTGAGGTCTTGCGCCACTGTTGATGCCGGCCACATCGGCGTACAGACCACCTTTGGCCGAGTGTCTTCGGAGACGTTTTCGGAAGGGCTCTCTCTCAAGAATCCGTTCTCCAACGTTACGGGCGTGTCGATTCAGCAGACGACAATCAACGATGAGACGCAGTGCTATACGTCGGATCAGCAGCTTGTCACTGTCGGATACGCAGCGCTGTACCGCATTCCAGAAACCAACGTCGCGAAGATTTTCAGGGAATATCCCGGCGACGTGTACAAAAATCTCATCAAGCCTCGCGTCGAAGAGTCCGTTAAACAGGTCGTCGCCCTGCTGAAAAGCGAAGCGGTAGTCAAGAACCGCGACGAAGTCAAAGTCGAGACCATGAAGAAGGTGAAGGAGGCGCTCGGTGACCTGGTGACGATCAACGATATCGTCATCACCAATATAGACTTGTCCGCCCAGCTTGAGAAGGCTATCGAGGATAAGCAGATCGCCGAGCAGAAGGCGTTTCAGATGGAATATGAGAAGGCGCGGGCGGTCAAGGCGGCGGAGATCGTTGTCATCAACGCCAAGGCTGAGGCGGAGGCGATTCAGATCAAGGGTGACGCGATCACCAAGTCGCCGAGCGTCATCATGCTTAACGCTGTTGAGAAGTGGAATGGAACGGCACCAGCGACGCTGGTTCTTGACCCCAAGGCCGGACTCACAATCTTGGCCGACGGTCCTTCGCGATGAATAACATCGACGAATTTTGAGATATTTACAAACTTTGATTTGGAGATTACCAAATGACGACTCAAGCCGCCCAACCTGTAGAAGCTCACGATCTCATCGTAAACGAAAATTACCCAGGACTCGTGAAGGATGGAGGTGTGTACCGCCTAGACGGCGACTTAAAGTCCGACGGTTCAATCATCATTAGGCTCGACGCGTGGTTAATCGTCGAAAAAGGCATCGAGGCGGGGTCGGGCATCAAGGCGGGGTTGTCGATCATATGCAAACATGTTCTTCGTGCCATGTTCTCAATATTCGCCGGTATTTGTATATGGAAAAAAATAGATGACAAAGATCGATCTGTGACATGTTTGCAATGCGAAGGGAGCGTCGCTTGCGGCATCTTGATCGAAACAGAAAAACAAAGCGATTCTGCAAGCCTACTTGGCTCTACCCACGAAAGCTGACAAGTTAAACATCTATCTGCAAGCATAATCATCTCTGGAGAAATCATGACGCAACAAAACACGACAATCACGACTGACGGAAAATGGATCGAGCCTCAAATAATCGACGATGGCCCAGCATTCTGTGCAGCGGCAATGAGCTTCTCTGCTGCGATGAATGAACTTGCATCGCTTCCGTTGTCAAAAGATGAGAAGGCCCAGGTGGTGCGGCACCTGCTGGCGGAAAGAGCGGCGACGAAATGACATCCACATTCGTCAGCAAAAAGAATCTCATAATCGCACTGATTGCCGGGAAAATCAGCAACGAAGAATTTGATCGGCAGAATGAGACTACGGACGCCGACCTTCAAGAGCGTTGGGAAAATACCGTGAAATATTTCCTTGTTCCCGAATGGACGAGAATGATGGGGTGGTGGTGGATCAATTTTGAGGAAATTCAAGCCAAAGCAAAACGCGATTTTGGGATTGATTCGACTGGAAAAACGCTACCGCAGCTACAGCAGGAAATTCTGCAGGCGGTGATACGATGAAGACCGCCAATCGCAAACCAATCGGAGTAGCGGCGAAAGCCATTGGTCGAGGTCGGAACTACGTACATGACCTGATCCGGCGCGGGAAGTTGGCAGCCTACAAGGTCGGTGGAAGCGATAAGGCGCCATGGCTCGAAGTCGATATCTCGGAGCTTCGTGAGGCTTCCGACAAGGATAGCAGATGGATCCCGCCACAGGCCAAACAACAGGAGCCGACGAAGCGGAGAGCCAAGAAAAAGGTCAAGCTGCATCCCATCGTTGCAGCGTGGGGGACGTAATCAGTCAGAAATAACGGTCTGCACGAGTGTGCGGACGAAAGATTCTCTTGCGGCAAAGCCGCGGAAAGGTTCGAAATGAAGGGTTCAAAGGTAAAGATCGTTGTCTTGCAGAGAGGATGGGTTGTCGTCGGTGAGACGAGCCAAGATGGCAATACCGTGCAGGTTGACAAGGGTGCTGTGGTGCGGCGCTGGGGGACACCTGCCAACAAAATGTGGTGATCGCGCCGGGGGAAGCCCGGCACTGAAAATCGAATAAAAGGCGTGAAGGTGAAAGCCCAGACTGGTGCCGATTTAGAGCCATGCTTAGCGCTGGCGCTCAAAACCCAAGGCAGATGTTCGTAGATTCAATGTGTGGCCACGCAAACTGCGAAGGGATAATGATCGGTTCTCGCCTCTATAGCGTTCTTAGCTCAATGGTAGAGCATCTGAGAGTAACCAGAAGGTTGCAGGTTCGAGTCCTGCCGGACGCTTTAACACAACGCGCAAATCTGACAGTACGTGCGTGTTGTATCGCCGGGGCATTGTGCCTCGGCGCGAAATTTCTTCTAGGGGGCGTCGGTGTCCGCGTACCGCCGGCGCTCCCACCCTGGAGACTCTCATGACTGAAACTCGTCCAACGCCGACATCGAAATCCTCATCGAAAGCACTTGCCGTCGAGATACGTGCCTTCGTCGCGGTGATCTCAGGAGACGCGCATAGATTTATGCGTATGCATGGTCACGCGATCACGGACAAAACCCGCTACGCCTTTGCCATTGCCGGAATACTGGATGGCATGGACATGTTCACGGAGTTGGCCAACGCGATCGAGCATGAAGAAGAGTCTGGCGTCTTCGCTGGCGTCGCGGAATCATCGGTTCCAGGCGATCTGGTTGATGGCGAACTCGTTACGGGAGGCGTGAGATGCTAACGACAGTTTCCATCGAAATGGTAGATGGTCCACACACATCGAAGCACTGCGAGTCGTACGACGATCAAAACGAGTATTGCGGCATTTCGCTCGCCGTCTTTTTGGCGGTGAGAGGCGCGGTGCACCAGGACTTTGAGGCGGCAAAAATACTTGGCGATGCGTTGGCAGCTCTGATTGAGACGTGGGATGATCACACCGAAGAATGGGGGCATATATACGACGCGATTCGGGACGCCTTGGATGAGACCCCAAAATCTGCCGCCGTCAAATCGAAGAATGAGCGATGCGTGTTATTTAGCGACGGCGATGTGTATTGGGCAATGCTAAGTGACAAAGAATGTACTCCTGTATATTTGAGTCTATGCGAAGGATGGAGGAGCAGTTCCGTGAAGCCATTAAATATCGCGGATTATCGCCTCAAATATTCAAAGGAAAAAGAGGTGTCTCCCCTTAAACGTGATGAACTGCTGCGAGAGTGGCCGCTCCCCGCCGAGTTCTTCGAAGGGGGTGCGGAATGAACTGGGACAAAGGTGCATACATTGAGTCACTGACGTATCAACGCGACGATTTACAGCGCCAGCTTGAAATCGCCGAGTGTCGCGTCGCGCATTTAGAAGGCCGCGAGAGGATGTTGCAGAATATCGCGAGCGGTGCCGTCGAGGACGTGGTCGCGTTGGCGACAGTGATCCTTGAGCAGCCAAGCGATGAAGCCGACATGCTGGCGGAGCGAATGCTTGTGAAATGGCAGGACGAGGAGCCAGCGGAGAAGTCGCGAGATTACGAGGCGGAGGCAGAGGGGGACCGCGTGGACCACCTGATAGACGATGTGAAGCTTGCACGAGCAGGCGCGTAAATAAAACATAAAAGGAGTATCCATGTTTACTGAAGAAAAAACACAAGTTGTCACACAAAATTCCTCGTCGGATTGGCGAAAAATGTATCGAGATACGCTCGGCAGACTACACGCGTGTAGCGACGCTTGCAATCACTTCCGCGAGTCGAAAGCTGAGTCGTTCGCGGAATTCTGGGAAAGCGTTGATCGCCCAGACTGGATGCTTTGGCTCGTGGCGAAGTTAGATATGGATCACAAACAGATCGTTCGTGTTGCATGTCAATGCGCTCGGACGGCGCTGCCATATGTGAAGGCCAGCGAGGATCGACCACTGAAGGCGATCGAGACTGCGGAGCGATGGTGCAACGGCGAAGCGACGATCAAAGAAGTTAGAGCCGCAGCCGAAGCCGCATACGCAGCCGAAGCCGAAGCCGCATCCGTAGCCGCATCCGTAGCCGCATCCGTAGCCGCATCCGCAGCCGCATACGCAGCCGAAGCCGCATCCGTAGCCGCATCCGTAGCCGCATCCGTAGCCGCATCCGCAGCCGCAGCCGCAGCTGTAGCTGTAGCCGCGAGGACCAAAGTGCGAAAGATTATGTGCGAAATCGTCTTGAAAACATTCACGGCTGAAGTGGTATGGGAACGCATCGAGAAGAACTTCGCGAAGGAGTAACCATGTATCTGCCAGGACAGACGAAACCAACTTGCGACGTCGAGCATGTGCTGATTGTGGGAGGTGGTCAAGGCAGGCCGGACTACGATCCGCCGAAGCCAGCACCTCGCAATGATAAGCACAAGGCGAAATCCATCCTCGGATTTGCCGCGATTCTTGGTGGTGCTGGTTTCCTATTAGGCATGCTCGTGATGTGGCTTTTGATGAATGCGAGGTCGTAATGCCAATCACCCAAGAAATGATCGAAGCACGCCGGCAGTGGATTGGTGCGTCAGACGTTCCAGCCATCTTGGGCATTTCACGGTTTGCAACGCCGCTTGATGTTTGGGCGCAGAAGACGGGGCGGATTATTGAGCCGCCGTCGAGTGAGGCTATGGATGCCGGCAACCGCATTGAGCCGGTCGTCGTCGATTACGCCGAGGAGCGTCTTGGGCTTGGACCCCTCTCGCGAAATCGCCATATGTCCGCGTCTGGATTTGGGTTTCCGATGGCATCGAACCTTGATGCGTTGGTGGTGTCGACGGGCGATCCAGTGGAGGCGAAGACGGCGGGGCTGTTTGGACCGATACAGGACCAGTGGGGAGAAGAGGGAACAGACCAGATTCCAGACGCTTACCTCGTCCAGTGTAACGTACATCTGCTGGTGACGGATCGTGATGTGTGCCATGTTCCCGCTTTTCTTGGCGGGCGCGGGTTCGCCATGTTCCAGGTGTCGCCATCGAAGCCGCTCATGGATGTCATCCTTGAGCGATGTGCGGCCTTCTGGGCGTGCGTCGAGGAAGACCGCCAGCCTGAAGGTCGATACTCGATCGAGATCGCCAAGAGCATCCGAAGGGCTACAGGGAAGACGATCAGCATACCGGAGGAGATCGGGCAACGGTACATCACTGCCAAGGCCCAGGAGAAGGCGTCGAAGGACGCCGCGGAGGAAGCCCAGGCGGTGCTCCTGACAGCGATGGCAGACGCCGAGATAGGCGAATGTGAGACGGGGGTGATTGTAGCGAGTCGAATTAAACGCGCGGCCTACACGGTGCAGGCCGGCGAGTACACACGTATCACCATCAAAGCAAAGGGAAAAAATGACAGCATTAGCGACAAGGGTTGAAGATCGTTCAGAGATGGGAATCGAGCACGCTCAGCGCACGGCGAACATCGAGGTTGCCAGCACACGCGCAGCTCAAGAAGTTCAGGCGGCGATGATTATGGCGCGCAGGTTCCCGCGCGATGTGACGAATGCGACGACGCGAATTGTGCAGGCGTGCCAGCGGAAAAGCCTGGCGGAGCGGGCTGTCTACAGTTATCCGCGTGGAGATACCACAGTAGAGGGGCCGTCAATCCGCCTGGCTGAGGCGATGGCGCAGTCGTGGGGAAATCTCGACTTCGGCATCATCGAACTCGAACAGCGTAATGGCGAAAGCAACGTAATGGCGTACTGCTGGGACCTGGAGACGAATACCCGGCAGACGAAAATTTTCTCCGTCCCTCACAAGCGCCATACCCGCAAGGGAAGCTATCCGCTCACAGACCCGAGAGACATTTATGAGATGGTCGCGAACCAAGGTGCTCGCCGTCTTCGCGCCTGCATCCTCGGCGTGATACCTGGCGACATCGTGGATAAGGCGCTGGAACAGTGTAACGCTACTCTGAGAGGAGGAGACAAAAAGCCGCTTATCGACCGCGTGCAAGGTATGGTGTTGGCGTTCTCGGAAATGGGCGTCACGCAGCAGCAAATCGAAAAGCGTCTCGGACACCGAATCGAGATCACGACAGAAAGCGAGCTTGTGCAGCTTAGGAAAGTCTTCGCTTCCATTCGTGACAACATGGCTCCGCGTGAGTCCTATTTTGATCTGAGTGATGGTGTGCCGACGGCGGACGATCCGAGCAAGAGTCGTGGAGACAACCTTGCGGACAAGCTGAAAACGAAGGATTCGCCAAAGTCTGGTCGCCCAGGTCCGAAAGCTGAAAAGAAGGAAGAGGCGCAGTCCTCCGGCGAGAACCGTATTCCAACTGATGACGAAGCACACGCTCTCGCCGACGAATACACTCTGAATGTTCCACTCGTACAGCTTCAAGAAAACCTTGGCGTCGCATCCGAGTTGTCTCCCGACGAATTGAAGGCAGCGATGAAGATGGCGGATGTGTCAAACGCAGCGTCTGCGAGCGAAGAAGACATTCGCAGCGTCGCCTACCACCTTCATTACGCACGACTCAAGAGCGGAAAAATACCATTCAAATCTGAGTAGGTCTATCCCCCTGAGCCAAGAGTCTGTCTGATTTTGTTTTTTTTGAAATTCATCACTAGAGTGTTTCTAGTGAAACTATAGTCGAAACTATATAATTCGAAAGGGTACCCACATGGCGCGTAAGCGAAAAAACTCAGAAGAACAACTCGAAATGAAGGACTTTGCGGTCAAACCAAAAGATATAGAGGAAATCGAGAGTGCGATCCGCGAAATGAAGGAACACAAAGCCGATCACTTGGAGTCGCTGAGACTGATGAAGGAATCGAAGGCGAAGGTTCTGGAGCTTGTGCGAGGGATTGGCGCAAAACCAGACATCAATGGCATCATCAGAATCAAGGTTGGTACAAAAACCATTAAAATCTCGCAAGGCGATGCACAACTAAAAATCGAAGAAGAAAACACCAAGAATTCTACGGATGATGATCCCGAAGAGACTGTCGATGATGGCGAAGGCCCTGAATTGACGGATCGCGAATAATTTCTCCCTTAAGTCCCCGGCATGGGCTGAACAAGTCCATGTTGGGTTTATCCGGAATTGGAAGTGAAGGATAGCACATGCCGGAAACTATGCTTAATCTCTGGGTCAGCGGCGTTCCAAGGCCGAAGCCTAGTCCGCGTGGAGTGATCAAGCGGACAAAGACTGGAAAGCAATACGTTGACTTTTATCCAGGACTGAAAGAATACGATAGCAATGGTGTTCGCAAAGAAAATGATGCTGAGAAGTGGTGGAATCTCATTATTGCTGGAATCAGGGCAGCGGTTTACGCGGCTGGAATGCGAGAACCGATCGCTGGTCCCGTGAAGTTGGAGGTCGATTACTACTTCAGCAGGACGGACGAACTGCTTAAATTGAAGTACCCGATTTCGGAGATTCGTCATGATGGCAAACCAGATATCGACAACCTGCAAAAGCTGCTGATGGATGCGATCACGAAATCGGGATGGCGAGAGGGGCCGGATAAAAAGCAAATTAAGACACCGCTCGTCTGGTTCGACGACTCGCAGATTAGCTGTTGCCAACACAAGAAGTGGTACGTGGCTCGCGGTGGCAAGTCCGGCGCCCGCATCGTCATCACGCGGCTGCAAGACCCGGAGCCATCATTGCTCGAACACGCGGGGGTGGCACATGTTTAATTTGGCTTCCATTCAACGCGAAAAGGCCGCGACGAGGTTGGAGTCGTCTCGGCCCACGGAGGCTCTTAAACTGGCTGCAAATACGTCAGGCGGTCAATGCTTGGTTTCGAGTTCCTGCCAGACGCTATCCGTAGCAGCATCACCGAGAAGTGTTTCTGTCTCGAAAAGTAGATCATCCATCGCTTCCTCGACCGTTTCGACGCAATTCCACGAAATCGGATCGCGGAGGGTTTTCCCGTCGAACAAAACGTACCCGGCTCCGGGCACGTCTTCGCCGACCGCCGACTCCACCGCCATCATCCGAAGCTCGACAACCAGGCGGCGGAATCGCTGGATGTCGAGCGGGACTGGCTTTTTGGGCTGGTCCACAGTGACAGGTCCGTCGGTGATGAGGCTCGCGGGTGACTTCTTGGAGGGGGAAGTGGTTTTCATGGGTACGCTCCCGTACAATGCGGCGAGCGTTATCCCCAACTCGTCAAAGTTTAAGGGAACTGGGTGTACGCTCACCTGGTTTCCGCCCCCGTATGTTGCGTCAACAACTGCGGGGGCACTTTTTTGCCCATCTTTCGACGGCGCTGGGCGAAGCCGTTTCGATAAGCATTACCACAATTCCGGGAATTGTCAACCTTCGGCGCGGGAGGGGGTGCGGGATGTCCAGTAGCCGCGATTACTCAACTACCGCTCGCCCGAAGCCTGCTGGATTCGTCGGCAGCGAGAATATTCCTGATTCTTATCCGATCCTGCGCATTCCGCACGATCTGGGCGCGGAATCTTCCGTTCTTGGCTCCTGTATTGTTTCGCCGGTGGAGATCGGCACGGTTCGACAGCGCCTCCCAAAAGGAGATGAGTTTTTCAATGAAGCGAACCAGATTATTTATCGCATCCTGTGCGAGTTCGATGATGCAAACAAGCCAATGGACGCGACGATTCTGTTTTCCACGCTGAAGAATCGTGGACTGATTGAACAGATCGGCGGCATGGATTACATCAAGGAGCTGATTTGTGCCGCTCCCGGCGCTGACGCCGTCGCCCACCGTCACGCAGAATACTTCTCGGGAATTGTCGCGGACAAGGCCTTGAAGCGTACTCTCATCACCCAAGGCGCGATCACCATCAACTTGTGCCAAAACGACGAGCTTTCGGCACACGAAATATACGAGGCGCACGAAGCCCATCTGCTCAAGGAGTTTGTCAGCGAGTCGCCACAATCCGTTGTACCGGTATCCGAAACCGTTCAAGTTGTTGCAGAACGCATGTTCAAAGAGAGAAAGCGTGGACAAATCGGAGGCATCTCCACTGGCCTAATCGAGATTGACAATCAGCTTGATGGCCTGCACCCAGGCGATTATGTCGTCATCGCGGCACGTCCGTCCGTCGGGAAGACAAGCCTCGCCTGTAATTGGGCTGAACATATTGCGACGGAGCTACATCAGCCTGTCGCAATCTTTTCGCTCGAAATGTCCAAAGAGCAGTTGATTGAGAGGATGGTATGCAGCCGCGCGATGGTGGACAGCCACCGTGCGCGTACTGGATACACCAACGCAGATGAACGACATAGACTCGGATCGGCGCTCGGCGAACTTTCCAGTTTCGACAATCACCTCGTCATCGACGATACGCCCGCCATCACGTTGATTCATCTTCGCAATAGTCTTCGCCGGCTCGTGACGCACAAGAACATCGCCGTCGCTTTCGTGGACTATTTACAGTTGATGGACCCACCAAAGAAAGGCGAGAACCGCCAGCAGGACATCAGCACCATCTCTCGCGGCATTAAAGCGCTTGCAAAGGAGTTAAACATCGCAATCGTCATGCTTTCACAACTGAATCGAGATTCGGAGCGAGAGCGTCGCTCGCCACGCATTTCAGACCTGCGAGAAAGCGGAAGCATCGAGCAGGACGCGGATGTTGTGATTCTTCTGCACCGCGAAGAAGTCATGTACCGCGGAGATCAGGATTGGCGGAACAATAACCAAGACAAACTCAATTTAGCTGAGGCGATCATTGGAAAGAACCGCAACGGACCATGTGAAAACGTAAAGCTAACGTATATAGCTCAATACATGAAATTTCAAACATGCAATCCGGGAAGAGTGTAATGTTACAGTCAACAAAAAGTTCACGCGCCCATGACGTTCCAACGTTGGATCCCCAACTAAATTGGGAAAAAGGTTTTCTTGCCGGTGCGTCAGCGGCCAAAAAAGCGGTCTTGCAGGGAGCGGGTGATATCGAGCTTAGGGCATGGGAGTCCGCCTTGCGCCATCGACTTGATGCGATGCAGAAGGTTTCCCAATTACCGCAAGCATATCAACGCATGATAAATCCGCCCCCAATACCATCGCCGTGGGAGGCCGCTCGTGATGAGTTTCTTCAGCGAAAGGTAATCGAACAACTCGAACAACTGGCGAGTGGGGAGGCGGCGAAGTGAATTATTACGTTCGAAATATCGGAGACTTTGCGCGAGATACCGGTCATCTTTCACTCCATGCGAAAGGCGTCTACGACGCCCTTCTCGACAAATATTATTCGAGTGAAAAACCAATACCGGACGCGCGCGCTGAGCAATTAATTTGCGCGCAAACAGATGAAGATAAACGTCTCACGCGAGCCATTTTGAAGGAGTTTTTTAAGTTCAGTAAGCGTAATGGAGGAGAGTGGGTGCATAAGCGTTGTGAAATTGAGATAAGTAAGCTCAATATAAAGAGTTACGTCAGTAGAGAGAATGGCAAAAAAGGAGGAAGACCACCAAAAGAAAAACCCAGCAAGAAACCCAGTGGGTTTCAGAAACCTACTGGGTTTTCAGAAACAGGTAACCTAAAAACCTTAACCATTAACCATTACCCATTAACCAATACCCCCTTAATCCCCCTTGGGGGGATGGCAGCTTGCGACGAGCCAACTGGCGACCGGGCAACCGCGCCACCAGCACCGCCAAGTCCAGCCGTCGAAGACGGTCAAGATTTCGCGATGGCCTGGAACGCTTTGAGTCGGTGGTCCGAAGTTGCAACGCGGTTCCCGATACCCCTTGGGCACAACCACGAACGGAGCGTTCGTAAACTCATCGCATCCATCGTCGATCAGCCCCCAATTATCCACGGCGACCAGCAGGTGCCACAGGCGAAGCTCATTCCCCTCGCCGTCGAACGGCTGATGAGTGATGAAAACGCAAAATACAAATCTCCCGCTTACGCCTGCAAGTGCATACAAAATCTCCTCGATGAGTGGGCAAAGCAGGGAATGCGAGAGACTAAAAAAGAAAACTCCGACCCTTGTAAGTCGCTTGACTACACGTCGTACAACAAAGCCAGTTCAGAATTCGCAGAGCGAGAGCGCGATAGGATTTTGGCAGAGCGTGCAAAAAATCCAACCGTGCAATCTCCGCAAGTCAAAGCGTTTCTTGAAAAATTAGGCATCAGCACTGAGGAACCAGCAAACCAAAATGGAGGTGTAATGTGATCGAGTGTGCATGGTCTTCATTCCGCGAGAAAGCGAGAGTTAAATGAGTAGTAGCACGAACATCGAATGGACAGACGCAAGTTGGAACATTTTCGCGGGATGCACACCAGTATCTGCTGGTTGCCTCAATTGTTACGCGGCGACTATGGCGCACCGTCTTGAAGCGATGGGCCAGAAAAAATACAAGGGACTAACCGTCCTAAATAATGGGCATCGCACGTTCAACGGAAAGATCAACCTTGACAGCGACGCGATTACGATACCGCTCCGATGGAAGAAGCCTCGCCGCATATTCGTCAATTCGATGAGCGATCTATTCCACGAGAGATCGACGTTCGAGTTTATCGACATGGTTTTCGCGGTTATGGCATTATGCCAACAGCACACATTCCAAGTTCTGACCAAGCGACCTAAGCGTATGGCTGAATACCTGCAACGGACAGGAAAGAGCATAGAGTTTCTTGAATCTGCGGCAAGAGAAATTGGCTACACGTTTAAATTTACCGATCTCGATGGAAGAACACATGGCATGGTTCCGTGGCCTATTCCGAACATCTGGTTGGGCACTAGTGTCGAAGACCAGCAGACCGCAGATAGTCGAATCCCACATCTGCTTGATTGTCCGGCGGCTGTTCGGTTTTTGAGTTGTGAGCCTCTGCTTGGCGCTATCAATCTTCGCTTATTTTCGACTGGTGGTTTGTTAAATACTCATCTCGTTATTGTCGGAGGCGAGAGCGGCCCTTGTGCCCGCCAGTGCCACGTCGATTGGATAAGGTCGATCATCAATCAATGCAAGAACACAAACGTTCCTGTGTTTGTGAAACAACTTGGAGCAAATCCAGTGCTTGGCTTCGATGGTGGCATCTCGCTCAAAGACTTAATCAAGGATCGAAAAGGCGGCAATCCTGAAGAGTGGTCCAATGATTTGCGCGTGCGGGAGATGCCGGAGGTGCGGAAGTGACCGGACTGTTCGACGCACCAGAAATGCTAATCAAGGCCATTTACCCAGGGTTTGGCAGCAAACGGACACTGGCGCCAACAATCATCCAAGAACTCGGAAAGCACCGTGCATACTGGGAGCCGTTCTGCGGATCGCTCGCCGTCCTTCTGGCAAAACCCGAATCTTCCTTTGAGACTGTCAACGACCTGCACGGCGATCTGATCAATCTGGCTCGTGTTCTGGCCGCACAGGATACTGCCGCGGACCTATACGAACGTCTCTCTCGCACGTTGACGCACGAGGACTTATTCCATGAGGCGGCGGGACGATTCAAAACGAGAGGCCATGTTCCCGCAGGTGATGTTGCCGATGTCGATCGAGCTTATGACTTCTTCGTGTGCTCGTGGATGGGGCATAACGGAGTAGCTGGGACGCAAAGCTACAACCAAGGGTTCTGCGTCAGATATACGAAGAATGGTGGTCATGCAGCCACACGTTTCCAGTCATGCGTCGAGTCGATCCCGGCGTGGCATGCGCGTCTCCGCAACATCACGATTCTTTCACGCTGCGGCCTCGACTTACTTGAGCGGATCGAGGATGCACCGGGCGTCTGCATCTACTGTGATCCTCCGTACTTAGTCAAGGGCGCCAAGTACGTTTACGACTTCAATTCTTCCGACCATCAGAGGTTGAGCAAAACACTTCCAAGATTCAAAAAAACGCGAGTGGTGGTCAGCTACTACAAAGACGCCGCGCTTCCTGAAATGTATCCGTGGTGGACGATCCGAGAGGTGTTTACCCGCAAATCGCTCGCGAACCAAAACAAGCGCGATCAGAAGGGGGTGACGATCGCTCCTGAGATTTTGCTAATTAACGGTCCAAGCTACGCGGAGGCCGCATGATGCCGCGAGCCTACTACAACGAAAACGACAAAGGTGCCGCAGCGTGGCTGCGGGAGTTAATCAAAGAAGGTCTCATCGCCGGCGGAGTGGTCGACGAAAGGAGTATCAGGGATGTCAAACCAGAAGACATCAAAGAGTTCACGCAAGTCCATCTGTTCGCTGGAATCGGAGGATGGTCGCTCGCTCTTCGGCTCGCCAGATGGCCAGATGATCTCCCAGTCTGGACCGGTTCCTGCCCATGCCAACCGTTCAGCGCGGCCGGCAAGCGCAAAGGCATCTCCGACGACCGCCACCTCTGGCCGGAGTTTGCCAGACTCATCCGCGATGCACGCCCTGCAGTTCTTTTTGGTGAACAGGTTGAAAGTGCTGTTAGACACGGA
Source organism: Phycisphaerales bacterium (assembly GCA_009781185.1). GTDB lineage: Bacteria > Planctomycetota > Phycisphaerae > WQYP01 > WQYP01 > WQYP01. The sequence continues at coordinate 20,979 of WQYP01000057.1, forward strand.
TGGCTCGATGGAGTATTCGCAGACCTGGAAGAAGAAGATTACACCTGCGGGGCGGTCGTACTGGGCGCACACAGCGTCGGCTCGCCGCACATCCGCCAACGGCTCTTCTGGGTGGCCAACTCCATGCGATCAGAACGCGACGGGTGGCGCAAAAAGCGATTTCAGTCCTTCAGGCGGCTTCACGTTGCAGACAGCCGCTCGCATGGTGGGCTGGCCAACGCCGGACTCCTCCCAACGCAATTCGTCGCCGACGACGGCACTCCGCCGATCGCAAAGCAAGGGAGCGACGAAGCGACAATTGAATCTTCAGGATGCCGCGGTGCTGGTGGGATGGAACACGCCGCGAGCGACAGACGGCAGCAATGGCGGTCCCAATCAAGCGGGAGGAGCATTGCCGGCGGACGCTGCGACACTCTCGGGCTGGTGCAGCCCAACGGCGACGGACGGGAGATGGGGAAGCTTACCGCCTCGGTCACACGATACGGGGGTACCGTTGAGCCAGCAGGTGGCGATGATGGGATGGGCGACGCCATCATCGAGGGATCACAAGGATACGCCGGGCATGGCGACGACGACGAACCCGGACGGTTCGACTCGCAGTCGAATGGATCAACTCCCCCGACAGGCCCATGGGATCGTTTCGGAATTGTCCACTGTGCCGACGGCAAAGCGAGGCGCATACCAGTTGAACCCTCGCTTCAGCCTCTGGCTCATGGGCTTCCCGGCCGCGTGGGCCTGCTGCGGGGAGCGGGCAATGCAATCGTGCCGCAAGTCGCGGCGAAGTTCATCGAAGCCTACTTGCAAAGCACTTTTTGAACGAGAGGAGTAGTTATGCGGTTTGAGAGAAAAGGATGCTTGTGTGGAGCAAAGCACAAAGCTAAAGCAAAATACTATCCATCCCGAATCAAAAAAATAAGCAAGAAAGAGGCTGCATTTTTACAATTGCTCTCAACAGAATACGTAGAAAATGCGATACGTCTTGTCCATTCAAGTTTTGCGCATCAGTGTTTTGAAAAAGGATTTATTTATTGCGATTTCACTCTAACACCAACGGGCGAAACTGCTTTACGTCTACACAGAGAAGCGAGCGTGAAATCATGAAAATCGCCCGCGTCTTTCCTCGACGAACGAATGCCACCCCCGACGACGAGATGGCCTTTGTGGGCAATCCGCCGCTGTGGGCGGAAGCCGATGAGGTACACATCAGCGTTTGCTGGACGTGGGACTTGCCGGAGGCGGAGCGGCTGGCGAAAGAATGGCGGCATGTCGCCCCCGTCAAAATCGGAGGGCCTGCGACGGGGATGCGGTCGGAAGAATTCGTGCCCGGCATGTATTTGAAGAAGGGGTACGTGATCACGTCGCGAGGATGTCCGAATCGCTGCTGGTTCTGCTCCGTCCCGAAGCGAGAGGGGCCAGTTCGCGAGCTGCCGATTCGCGACGGCTGGAACGTCCTCGACGACAATCTGATTGCATGCTCAGAAAAACACATCCGCGGCGTATTCGCCATGCTCGCTCGCCAAAGCCACCGCATCGAATTCACCGGCGGACTTGAAGCGAGACGCATGAAGCCTTGGATTGCCCACGAACTTCGCAAACTAAAACCAAAGCAGGTGTTCTTTGCTTGTGACTCTCCACTCGATCTTGAGCCGCTGCGTGAAGCGGGAAATATGATGTTTGATGCTGGTTTTACGCAACGCAGCCACGTCCTCCGTTGCTACGTACTCTGTGGCTATCCCAGAGACGTGATGATAGAAGCCGACATCCGAATGAGCGAGGTTAAACGTGCCGGATTTATTCCGATGGCGATGCTGTACCGAGATGCCAAAGGCGATCGTGATCCGGAGTGGATGAAGTTCCAAAAGGCGTGGGCGAGGCCTGCAATTATCTGTTCGAAATTACCGTGGAGACCGTCACGAAAGATGAAAGGAAAGAAATGAAAAAAGTCTTAACCATCACTGTTTTTGACAACGAAGAAACTGAAGTTTGCTCCGAACAAAACAATCTCAACGGGGAGCAACTAATTGAGGCTGTTGCGAAGGCAATATACACAGGAGTATCCATGATCCACGCCACATGGAAAGCTGGTGGGCTTTCAGATAATGAAGCGCACAATGCTGGAGGCGTAGCGATAATGGAAGCCCTTGAAAAACTGAAACATGGTCACGAAATAGCTTCGGGAAGCATCGCGATAAAAACAAAGGCGATGAAGGCATGACCACTCTGTTTCCTATCTCCACCCCGACGCAGATGCGAGACCGATCTCGCGATCAGTATTTCACGCCGGAATGGGCGACGGAGGAGATTGACGCCCGACAAGCCGAGTTACGCCAGCGGACGCGTCAAACGGCGATTGTGTGCGTCCTGAGCGAATCTGAGAGAGGTGCCGAGGCAACAAGGAGGACGGGGGGGAGGGGTCTATTTTTCGGAGAGTCGATGCTCGCATACCGTTCTGCTCCTCAGCGTCCCCCCGAGAGAAATAAACACAGGGGGGGTATGCGATCAAAACCTGTGGGTCCTTCTGGAGGGGCCGGTGCGAGAGCTGCCCAATGCGAACAGTCACAATACACGACCGACTTTGC
>WQYP01000058.1 GCA_009781185.1 Phycisphaerales bacterium
CTCGTCGTGAGACACTGGCTCGCATCAATCGTCGGCGTCTGGTGCTCCTGCCATGTTCCATCGTGGCCTCAAATTCTGCACACATTTGTTGAATCAACTCATCCTTGTTGATCTGTGCCAGCCGATCCATGGCCGCTCCTCTCAAAAAACGCCAGCTTTAACGCTGTATCCCCTCATTATCGCCACATCTCACCTCGCGACAGAAAAATTGGCAGACCCATGCCGGCTAGAGCATTTTTCACTCGCCCGTAGCGTTTTGGAGCCCCGCATGGCAATGCGGGGCTTTGGCTCTCGCTTCCTGCGCATGTCATCACGCCACGACCACGTGAAAAATGCTCTAAAACGGGGGGCTGGGCTGGACTTTTTGGGTGGGGACAAGTAGAGTGGGTGGCTTACATCCGCCGAGAAGGCCTACGCGGCAAAGGGTTGCGTGGGTACGCCGGCTTTGCTTGAGCCGTCCAGTTGGGGAGGAGATTTTCCTTCCGTCCGGCTGGCACGCATAGGAGTTTTCATGTCCCGGTACCTCGGACCGAAAGTCCGTCTCTCCCGTCGTCTTGGCGTCGCGATCGCTGATCTTCCGAAACATAATAAGGCTGAGTTTGTCGCTCCCGGTATGCACGGCGGGAAACGTACGCAGCGTTTGTCGGAATATGGGATTCGCCTGCGCGAGAAGCAGCGGGTGAAGGCGCATTACTCGGTGCTGGAGAAACAGTTCCGGCGGTATATGGCGTTGGCGAAGAAGGCGAAGGGGAATACGGCGGTGACTCTGCAGCAGTTGCTGGAGACGCGGCTGGATAACGTGGTGCGGCGATTGGGAGTGGTTCGCTCGGTGTGGGCGGCACGGCAGTTGGTGGCACATGGACATGTGAAGGTGAATGGGAAAAAAGTGGATGTGCCGTCGGCGGCGGTGGGAGTGGGGGCGGTGATTACGTTCCGCGAGAAATGTCATAAGATTCTGCGGGAGAATATGGAGTCGCTGGCGGGGCACAGCGTGCCAGCGTGGATCGAGTTTGCGCCAGCACAACTGGAGGCGAAAGTGGTGGCGATACCGGTGCCGGAACAGATTCCGTTCGAAGTCAATGCGAATTTGATTGTTGAATTCTATCGGTAATCGAAGAAGCCAGAAGTCGGAAGCCGGAAGTTAGAAGCTTGGGAGTTTTTCCAGGCTTCTTTTTTTATTGGCTTCTTCCTCGCATTTGCAGGGGCGTGGGGACTTCGTAACGGAGGTCGGCGTAGGTGTCGGGAGGGTCTTCGAGGAGGGGGGGGGCTTGTAAAACGGTTTTGACGACGGCGATTTCGTCGCAACTGTCGCGTTTGGGGCATTTGATGCAGCCGGACCAGACTTTCAGGGGGAGAGCGTTTTTGTCGACGACGGAAAAGCCGAGCCGTTCGAAGAAGGGATGTTCGTAGGTCAGAGCGAAGAGGCGGTGGATTTTGAGACGCTGGGCTTCGGTGATGATGGTTTGGACGAGTTGGCGGCCGAGGCCTTGCTTCTGGTGGGCAGGAGCAACGGCGAGTGAGCGGATCTCGGCGAGGTCGGCCCAGATGATTTCCAGGGCGCACACGCCGAGGAGGCGATCGGCGTCTTCGGCGATGACAAAATCGCGGATGGTTTCGTAAAGCTCGGCGTGAGAACGGAAGAGCATCTTGCCACGTTGAGCGAAAGTGGCGATCAGGGCGGCAATGGAAGGGACGTCACGGACGGTGGCGGGGCGGATTTGCATGGGCGTATCATAGCAAGTTTTTAGGGGGCGTTGACAAGAGAGATGGAAGCGATAGACTGCGGTTTCGTATTGATGGTGGTCTATTTGTAAAAGGATGTTGACTATGAAATATGTGAATCTTGGACGGACGGGGTGCAAGGTTTCTCGGTTTTGTTTGGGGACGATGAACTTCGGGCCGCGGACGACAGAGGCGGATTCGCATGCGATCATGACCAAGGCGCTGGAGTTGGGGATTCAGTTTTGGGATACGGCGTGCGGGTATGGCGGGAAAAAGTGGGAGGGGTATACGGAACAGATTATCGGGAATTGGTTCGCGGCGAATCCGGGGAAGCGGGATGCGGTGGTACTGGCGACGAAGTATTACGGCACGATGGGGGCGGGGCCGAATGATGGGAAGGCGTCGGCGATTAATATTCGGAATTCGTGCGATGCGTCGTTGCGGCGATTGAAGACGGATCGGATTGATTTGTTGCAGATGCATCATGTGGATCGGGATACGCCGTGGGAGGAGGTGTACCAGGCACTTGATACGTTGCGGATTCAGGGGAAGATTTTGTATGCGGGGTCGTCGAATTTCGCGGGATGGCATATTACGCAGGCGGTGGAGGCGGCGAAGCGGTTGGGGATGTTGGGGTTGGTGAGCGAACAGTCGATGTATTCGTTGAATTGTCGATATGTCGAACTCGAAGTCTTGCCCGCATGTCGACATTATGGCGTGGCAATGATTCCATACAGTCCATTGGGCGGCGGATTGCTCAGCGGCGTGCTCTCGGGTGAGAAAGGAGGGAGGCGGTCGGCGGATGCCATGCTCAAGACGATAGAGGAGAGCCGGGGGCAATTGGTGAAGTGGGAGTTTTTTTGCAAGGAGCTGGGTGAGAAGCCTGCGGATGTGGCGTTGGCGTGGCTGCTGCATGTGCCGGGGATGACGGCGCCGATCATCGGGCCGCGGACGATGGAGCAGTTGGTGGGGTCGCTGCAGGCGTTGGAGATTAAGCTCGGCGATGATGAGATGAAGGAGATAGATGAGATTTGGCCGTCAATGCGGCGGGCGGGGGCGGAGTCGTCGGAGCCGCGGTATCGGTATGAGTCGCCGGAGGCGTATGCGTGGTGAGGCCCGAGTCTGCGAGGGGGGGCTTGAGGAGAGTTGATGAATGGGACTCAGAACCATGAACCCCTGTCTGACGGTTGTGGCATCGAGAATGACCACCGTCTGGCTGCGATCGGGACACTCTTTGATCTGTGGTTTGGGTAGCAACGTGTCTTTGCGCACAATGCTGGGGGATGCGATTCAATGAACGTCAGTTCGGCGTAAGGGCGACGGGAATTAGCCACAGACAGACCCAGCGCGGCAGAGCCGCAACCCAACCACGAAGACACGAAGCACACGAAGACGCACGAAGAAAAAATAAAAAATCATTTTCGTGCGTCTTCGTGTGCTTCGTGTCTTCGTGGTAAATTTTGTCAGGATAGAAAGAAGTTGCGCGATAGTAATATGGATAGTTTTGTGATTAATTTTATTTTTTGCGTAGGATAGCGATGAGACCGGGGACGGGGTGGGCGGATTCTTCGCGGAGGGTGCCGGGGGTCAGGGAGAGGATTTGGAAGTGGTGGTGGGCGGCGAGGCGGCGGAGGTAGGGTTCGGAGTGGGTGTAGCGGCGAGTGGGACGGAGGGCGAAGTCGGTGTCGTCGGGAGAGGATTCGACGGAGAAGGCGAAGAGGGCGTTGGGGCGGAGGGCGGCGTGGGTGGCGGTGAAGAGAGGGGCGAGATCGCCGAAGTAGACCAGGACGTCGGCGGCGATGGCGAGGTCGAAAAAGTTCGGGTGGGCGTGCAGGGTGGGAAGGAGGTCGGCGGTGATGAGGGAGGTGTAGAGGTTTCGTTGGCGTGCTTTTTCGATCATGTTGGGGGAGAGGTCGACGCCGAGGAGAGTTTTGGCGAAGGGTTTGAGGAGTGGGGCGCAGAGGCCGGTGCCGCAGCCGAGGTCGATGATGTCGAGAGAGGCGGGGGTGAGCCAAGGCCCCGCATTGCCATGCGGGGCTCCGTCACCCCGCAAAGCGGGGTCGCTATTCATGTGGCCGGTGGCGGCGAGGAGGGCGTTGAGGAGGAGTTGCGGGGTTTGGTAGTGGAGCTTGCTGAGACGATCGTCGAAGGTTTCGGCGAAGGGGTTGAAGAGTTGGAGGATGTGGGCGGTGGGTGCGGCGTCGGGGGCGTCGGAGCCGATGAGGGCGGCCATGTGGTAGCGGGCCTCGGGGGCGGTGACGCCTCGGGCGAGGGCTTTGCGGTACATGTCGATAGCTTGTTGGGTTTGGCCGAGCTTTTCGAAGGCGATGCCGAGGTTTTGGTAGGGCTCGGAGCGGTTGGGGTCGGCGGCGATGGCGAGGTGGTAGTGTTCGATGGCTTGGGGGAGACGGCCGAGGTCGTGGAGGAGTTTGCCGAGGTTGTTGTGGGCGATGGCGTAATTGGGGCGGAGGGCGAGGGCGCGGTGGTAGCTGTCGAGGGCGGCCTGATAGTGGCCTTGGTCGCGGAGAGCGTTGGCCAGGGCATTGTGGGCGAGCGGGTCGTTGGGGGTGAGTTTGAGGAGGGCGTTAAAGGCGAAGATGGCGGAGGGGAGGTTGTGGGCTTCGTGGAAGGCGAGGCCGAGGTTGCCCCAGGCTTCGGAGAAGTTGGGGTTGATAGCGATGGCCATGTGGTAGGCGTCGATGGCTTCGGCGAGTTGGCCGGCGGATTTGAGGGCGTTGGCGAGAGCGTGGCGGGCGGCGGCGGAATCAGGGGCGAGCTCGACGGCGCGGCGGGCGAGAGCGAGGGCGGTGTCAGGAGTCATGTGAGGAATGATAACACAAAGGCCTGTGCTGCCGCAGACGGCAGGCACAAGTTTCGAGAGTTGGGCACACCCCGAGAGTTCGTCCCGGACTTGTGGCCCCCGATACCCTGGCCACTCGCCTCGCGATTATTGTTGTTTGCTGTAGCCGATTTGCACCAGGACCTGGCCTCCGCCGCCATCGCTGGCCATGACGGACGCCATCCGCCCCTCTTTGCCGAAGGCGAGTATGTCGGGGGATGGCGCATTGTTGGGGGTCATTTCTTGCCAGCCGTTTTTGGGCATTTGTTCTTTGTAGTACGCCAAAAGAGAGGCTTTGTCGCCCTGGCCTCGCAGCATCACGATGGCAATGTTGCCGGAGGCGTTGGAGCCAGCGGGTGTCAGGCCGCTGTAGACGGGAATATCACTTGGGAACCCCGCCGGCATCGGCGCATTGCCCGGTTGCGCCGTTCCGTTCGGTTGCGGTGTCCCGGGTTCTACTATTTGAAACGGCGAACTGGATTGGACCAGCGGGCTGGACTCCGTTTGGCGCGATATGTTGGCGTTGGCGTTTTTTCCCAGCTCCGTTGCCGTGCTGGTGAACTTATCGATGCCACAGTTCCTGAGATTCAGGAGGACGCTGCAGAGGGTTACGCCGCCGCAGCAGCCGATGATGATGACCAGCAGGACCACCAGGAGGATGATGAGCCATTTGGGCATGCCGCCGGAGGGGCGCGGTGCGGAAGGAGGCGTGGGCATTCCGGTGGGAGGAGGCGTTCCAGGTCCAGACGTTCCAGGCGTTCCAACATTCGTCATGACAGTTTCCTTATTCAAAAGAGAGTAAGAAAGAGAAAAGAGTGAAGAGAAAAGAGTGAAAACTTATGTCGTCCGGTTTTTCGTTTTCTCTCTTTACTCAGCAAGTAAATTCGCGGGTGGTGGTGATGAGGGCTTGGAAGTGGGCGGGGGGGGTGCCGACGACGGCGCTGCCACCGTTGGACATGATGAAGCCGCCGGTGGGGGCGAGCAGGCGCAGGTAGCGGAGGGTTTCGGAACGGATGGCGTCGGCAGGACCGGCGTGGAGGAGGACGGGGGAGAAGCCGCCTTTGAGGTTGACGCGGCCGGCGAGTTTTTCGGCGAGGAGTTCGGGGGGGACGGGGAAGCCGAAGCCGTCGAGGGTGGTGATTTTCATCTCGTCGCGGAGGATGTCGAGGAGGTGGTTGATGCGGCCACACATGTGGAAGGTGCGTGGGCCGGGGAAACGGGTCCAGAGTTGGAGGTAGTAGGGGACGACGAATTCTTTAAACATGGCGGGTGAGATCATTTCGGCGGAGTCGCAGCCGGCCCAAACGGGGCCGTTTTTGGGGCGGCCGGCGAGGAAGTTGTGGTGTTCGACGCATTGGAAATGGCTGTCGGAACAGAGTTGCATGAAGCGATGTGTGCGGTCGGGGTCGGCGGCCATGAATTCGAAGAGATTTTCGGAGGCGAGAGCGAAGGCGGTGGGGATGGGGCCGCCGCCGTGGGAGATGGAGACGGAGAGTTGGAGAGGTTGGCCGTTGAGGCGGAGGTCGAAGTCATGGATGAGTGTTTGCATGTCGTGGTACCAGGCGATGCGCTTGGCGTTGAGGTTGGCGGCGGGGGCGGGGATTGTGAGGGAGTCGATTTGTTCGACTTGGGTGATGAGAGGGTCGCCGACCCAGGGGCCGGCATCGGATTCGTGCCAGGTGATGGGGAACTGTGTGCCGCGGATGGAGCCGAAGTCGGGGGAGACGGAGAATTCGGTGAGTGGGAGGGGTTGGTCGTCGTCGAAGTTTTCGGTTCGCCATTTGAGGTTGAGGAGTTGGCCTCGGATGTTTTCGCGCGGGCTGGAGAGGTACTGGGGGATGGAGGCGTTGCGGGAGAGCAGGCAGAAAAAAGGATCGGTGTTAAGGACGATGGGGGTGCGTGCGGGACGTTTGCGTTGGTGGACGTCCTGGAGGAGGCGACGGTGCTCGGCGTCGGCGGCGATGCGGGAATTGGAAATCGTGATGTCAATGCGTTCGGTGGGCATGGGCGGCGTTCCGAAAGAGGAGAAAGCGTGCATTCTTACCGTGAGGCGGACTGGGTGCAACTCAGGGCAATTTCATATGGAATCTGCTGCACTTGAATAAAGAATAAAAGTCACAAAGTTAAAAGGTAAAAGGAAGTTAAAAGGTAAAGGGTAAAAGTTAAAAGCGTTTTCGGTGCCCTTTTAGCGAGGCCAACGCAAAGCCCCGCATTGCCATGCGGGGCTCCACCCCGCAAAGCGGGGTCGCTACTGGTTATTCGGATAGGATGCGATCTCGCTGTTTTTTATTTGCGTCGGCGGAGGAAGAGACCTGCGGCGCCCAAGACCAACAGGGAGAGGGATGCGGGTTCGGGGACCTTCGACAGCAGTACATCGTGTCCGCCGGTGAACGAGCCGTCGGCAGCTACGCCAGTGTAGGTAAGGATGTAGGGGATGCCATTGATATCGAATTCGCCGCCGCCGCCAGTGCCAGCGAGGGGGTCGAGGGTAACGGAGAGGCCGTTGAGGGTGATATCGGAGAAGGTGCCGTCGATGGTGGCACCGCCGAAGTTGTCGATCAGGACGTAGAAAGGCGCGTTGACGATACCGTCGGTGTTGAGGGCGAGCAGGCCGTTCAAGGTCACGGTGCCGCCGACGGCCAGTCCTGTGGAGCCGAGGCTGCCGACCTTCAGGACCAGGATGGCATCGGATTCCTGGGTGTAGTCGTTGCCGATGCGAGTGCTCCAGTTGCCGGCGCCGTTGCCAGGCGAGAGTGTGGCGTTAGAACGAACAATCACGTTATCGGGAAACGAGACATTTCCCGCCAAGGAGCCTTCCCTGACTTCGGTGAGGCCGTGGTAGAGCTGGTCTCCATTGAGGACCAGAGAGCCGGTGCCGGTTTTAACGATGCCGCCGGAGCCGGTGAAGAGTTGGGAAATGATGGCGAACTGTCCATGATCGACCTGGACGGTCAAGCCGTCGTTGTCGAGGAAGAGGCTGGAGTAGGAGCCGGCGATGAAGTTGGAGGAGGAACTCAGAGCGTGGAGGGTGCCGCCGTTGAAGGTCATGGAGGCGGAGCCAGCGCCGGCGATGATGTCCTGTGTCTCGACGATAGCGCCGCCACTGACGGTCAGGGAGCCTGTACTGCTGGCCAGGGCGGCGATGTGAATGTCGCCGTCGTTGGTCCAGATCGTGTCAGCGCCGTCGATGGTGACGGTGCCGTTGGAGGCGGCGGAGCTGTAGCCGACGTAGGCGGTGCCGCTGGTGAGATGACTGCCGGCGGTGACGCTGAGCGAGCTCGGGCCGGTGGGTCCGACATAAATGGTATTGGCGCCAGCGTCAACCGTCCCATGGTCGTCAATGACCAAATTGCCGCCGTTGCCGCTGCCTACTAAGCCGCCGATGAAAATGGTGTCTCCGCAGTTCCATGTGGAGCCGTCGTTGCGGATCGTGACGGTGCTGTTAGTTGCGGTTAAGCCAATCGTGACGGCTCCGACGCTGTTAAAGGTGCTTCCGGAGAGGACGTTGAGATTGCCGTTGTTATTGGTGCCGATGGTGATGTTCGTGGATCCGGGGGAGAGGGCGTTGAGGAAGCTGCCGTTGGTGACATTGATGGTGCCTGTTCCTGTTGCGCTGTCGGCGACGTAAAGCGAGTTGGTGGTGAGCGAGGCGCCATTGTCGATGTTCAAGAGACCGTTGGAGCCGCTCGTGGGACCGCCGACGTAGGTGGTGCCCGTGGTGCCCGTGGAGGTCCAGGAGGCGCCAGTGCCGGTAACGGTCAGTGTGCCGGTGGCGCCGGCGGCGTTTCCAATGTAGGTGGTGTCCACGGAAATGGTGGTGAGGGTGGGGGTATTGTCGAGGGTTAACGAGCTGTTGACGCCCGTGTTCACGCCGATCGTCACGATGGTGGCAGTGTTCCAACTGCTCGGGGTGGCAGGAGTGATCTGCGTGAAATCGGTGCTGGTGACATCGGCTATCGCCGGCGTTGCCGCCAGACTGCCGATGGCGCCCAAAACCGCCAAGGTTAGGCAGTTGAGCATGGAAACTTGACGCGTGCGAGCGGTGAACTTGGCCTTCATCCATTTCTCCTTAAAAAAAGTGGTGCGAAATTTTCCTTGAGGCATTCAAGTCCGCAAACATGCGGATGCCTCGAGTTGGCCATGCATGCATACGAACATGCAGGCTCACATCCACTCTCTCTCGCTCTTTGATGGGAACTTTTCCGATCAGGCAGACCGGGGCGATCATTGCCGGCCGTGCATCGCCTCGTGAGAGGCCAAGAGGTCGACAACACACAACAGAATCTTTTCCCTTACCAGCCCGAAACCCACGCGACCCGATGTCGCAGGTGGTCGCTGGAAACTGTTGAAAGCATAGCCTATGCCACAACAGCAACGACTGGCATTTCGTGCCAGTTCTCCAGTTGAACGCGGTCACATATCGCTACACATCTATTCCCAGTTTCACCGGCGGGAACGAGTCTGCGTCACAGGTGACACGACAAGACGGCATCTACAATCCGTTAAAAACCGCAGCATGCAGAGATCGCAGAGACGTTTTTAAACACTCTGCGTTCTCTGCGCCCTTGGCGGTAAATTTCTACGTCAGTGTTTTGCGGAATCGGCGGATGGCCAGCGCCAGCAGCAGTACGCAGCACGCGGTCAGGCCGACGATGTGCGGCAACAAGTCCTGGAAATCGGCCGCTCGCAGAATAATGCCGCGAAGAATCTCCAGAAAATACGTCACCGGTAAAACGAAACTGAGGGCGTAGATCGGCAACGGCATCTGAGCGCGAGGGAACATAAAGCCCGAGAGCAGCACGCTGGGCAGCATGATGATGAACGCGACCTGCACGGCGGCGAGCTGCGAACGAGCCAGCGTGGAAATCAGCAGGCCCATGGAGAGGGCGCACACGAGGAACAAGCCGCTGAGGGCCAAAAGCAGCGGCAAGCTGCCGGCGATCGGAACGCCGAAGAGAAAAACCATCACCGCCAGCACGATGAGCGTTTCGAAAAAACCGATGATGGCGTAGGGCATGAGTTTGCCGACGAGCAGGCCGGAGCGCGAGACGGGCGTGACGAAAAGCTGTTCGAGTGTGCCCAGTTCGCGTTCTCGCACCACCGCGAAGCAGGTCAGGAAGAGCGTCACCATTTGCAGGATGATGCCGACGAGACCGGGGACGAAGAAGTAGGCGGAGAGCAGGTCGGGGTTGTAGAGGAGCCGCGGTCGGATTTCCAGCGGCATGACGATGTTGCCGGCAGAATCGCGTGCCACCGCCTGTTGGCCGGCCTCCTGGCGAAGACGAGTCAGCTCGATCGACGTTCGCACGCCCAGCAAATTGGCGGCATTGAGCGCGGAGGTGGCAATCTGCGAATCGGAGCCGTCGATGAGAACCTGCACCTGCACCTGCCGGTCGTTGATGAGGCGTTCGGTGTAATCCGGCGGAATAATGATGCCGACCTTCGCTCGGCCGGAGGTCAGGGCCCGCTGAAACGATTCGTCGTCCTGCACACGCTCCACGATGGTAAAGACACGTGTATTGGCAAATTGCTCGGCAAGTGTGCGACCCTGCTCGCGACCGTCAAGATTCATCACCACTGTCGGAATATGCTCGATCTGCGTATCGAGCGCATACCCGAAAATAAGCGTCTGCATCAACGGCACGATCAGCATGAAAAACAGCGTCGAAGGCTGCCGACGAATGTGCGAAAACTCCTTAATCAAAATCGCCATGAACCCCGCCAACGCGCGGGGACCGATTTTCGATTTTCGCCCCCCCCCATTTTCAATTTTCAATTTTTCCGCCGTCGCCCTCCCCTCCTCTCCTCTGTGCACCTCTGTGATCTCTGTGCCTCTGTGGTTGATAACCGTTCTCTGCAAGTGGGTACCGGCCTCCGCCGTGAGCGTCACAAACACATCCTCCAGCGAAGCGGCGATCGATCGCACTTTGTCCACCGTTGTCCCCGCCACCCGTGCAAGTTCCTCCGTTGTCACTTCATCCTTCGCCAGCACATGAATCATCTGCCCAAACAACGTCGCATCCGCCACCCCCGCGATTGCCCGCAACTTGCCCAACGCTTCCGTTGGATGTTCCGTGTCAATCTCGTAGCGCGTCTTGCCCGTCGGCGTCACCTGCGGCAGATGCTTGAGCGAGTCGGTCTCCCCCAGCACCAACATCTTCGCATTGTACATATATGCTACCGACGTGCAGCGCTCCGCCTCATCCATGTAATGCGTTGTCACCAGCAGCGTGACGCCGCGTCCAGCGAGTTCGAAGAGCAGGTCCCACAATTGCCGTCTCGCCACCGGATCGATCCCCGCCGTCGGCTCATCCAAAAACAGCACCTCCGGCTCGTGAATCAAAGCGCACGCCAGCGCCAGCCGCTGCTTCCATCCTCCGGATAACGTACCCGCAAGCTGATCGAGCCCCCCGGGCCGCGTATCCAACCCGGTGAGCTTGAGCACCTCCTCCATCCGCGTAGCAAGCCGATCAGGTGGAAGTTCATAAATACGGCCATAAAAATGCAAATTCTCCCGCACCGACAGATCGCTGTAGAGCGAGAATTTCTGCGACATGTACCCGATGCGGCGCTTGACCGCTTCGGAGTCGCGGGCACAATCAAATCCCAGCACCGACGCCCGCCCCGCCGTCGGCTCCAGCACGCCGCAGAGCATCCGAATAATCGTCGACTTCCCCGACCCGTTGGGCCCCAGCAGCCCGAAAATCTCACCACGCTTCACCGCAAACGACACGTTCTCCACCGCGACGAGTTTCCCAAACATTCGCGTCAGCCCCTGAAGCTCGATCACTGCTTCATTCATGATGCGCTGCCTATCATCTGTTCTCCACTATCTCAACGGGGCACAAGCTTCTTTGCTTACAGCCACACATCTGCCGTCATGCCGGCGCGGAGGACGTCTTTGCCGTCGTCCATTTCCACGCGGATGCGGAATACTTGTTTGCTGCGTTCTTCGATTGTTTGGACGTTGCCCGGCGTAGGCTCCGCCTGACGGGAGACGAAGGTGATCGTTCCGTGGAAGTCGCGGGCAGGAAAGCTGTCGACGGTGACGCGGACCTTTTGGCCGATCTGGAGGTTGAGCCGATTCTCCGGCACATACGCCCGCACCCACAGTTCGCCCGCTTCGAGAATCGAGAGTGCCGGCGCATTGGCGGCCAGCAAATCGCCGGGCCGAATATCCACGGCATCCACCGTGCCATCAACCGGCGCAAAGATCTTCAACTCCTCACGCTGCTTCTCAATAATGTCGATGGCGCCCTGTGCCGACGCCACCATCGCGTTGGCCGCGGCGATGTCTTCCGGGCGGGAACCGTTCTTCATCAGCTCAAGCGCCGCCTCCGCCTCCGCCAACTGAGCGGCAGCAGTGTCGATGTCCTCCTTGCGAGTGCCTTCCTTCAGCAGATCAAGCCGTTCCCTTCGCACAGCCAGAGACGCGACAGCCGCCTTGAAATCATTCTCCGCCCGGTCACGCTCGTCCGGCGTCGCATTGTTAATCTTGAAAAGCCGGGAAACACGCTGGTAGTTCGCTTCGGAAATATTTTGCTGAACGACAGCGGAATCGAACAGCGCCTGCGCTTCAGCAATTTCCTGCGGACGCGGACCGATCCGAGCTTTCTCATACTGAGCCTTGAGCTGATCCCGTTTCGCCTGTGCCTGAGCGATTTCCTCCTTGCGGAAGCCGGCAGCGAGTTTTTTGGCATTTTCAATCGCCTGATCCAGCCGCCCACGAGCCTCCGCAAGACGCGACTCAAGATCATACGCCTCCAGTTCCACAAGCAAATCCCCCTTCTTCACACGCTGCCCCTCAACGACCGCAACCTTGGCGATACGTCCGCCGACCCGTGAGCCGACGCGGATATCGTGGACCTCAAGGAATCCGGAAACTTTCTGCGGCACAGGCCGGTGCTGACTGTAAACCAGCGCCGCAACAAGCCCGCCGACCAAGAGCAAAAAAACCAAAATTCGCACGGCCATTGCCAACCTCCGGAGCGACCCACAAACATCATCGTAGGCGGTCGCAGGGCTTGCCCGCAACAGTCACAGATGAACAGGTCTGCCGATTTTTCTATCGCGGGGTTGCTGGGGTGCACCGTCGTTAAATCGTTAAGTCGACTTGACGATTTAACGACTTGACGATTTAACATTTCCATCATTCATGCGAGAATACCGGCTCTGTTTCGTGGACAAGGAGATGTTATGTTTCAGACTCGCACCGGCGGTTGGGCGATCGGTTGCAGACGCGGTTGGAGCGCCTGGCAACGTGATCTGGCGGGATGTTTAGCCTGGGCCAAGGCGCAAGGGTTCGGTTTCCTCGATCTCGGCCGCGATGGCGATACGCTGGCGCCCCAGGTACTCCAGGCCGGGCTCGGCGTTGGCTCGGTGGATTTGCTGCTCTGGAATGAGATGATGTCGCCTGATGCCGGCAAACGTCAGGACGCTTTTGCCAGGAATCTCGCTTATGTCCAAACTTGCGCCAAGGTCGGCGTTCGCAATTTCTTTCTTGTCATGCTCCCTGAAAAGCCCGAGCTTCCCCGTGCCGAAAACTTTGCAACTCTCATCTCAAGTCTGAAGCTCCTCACCCCCGAGCTGGACAAGCTCGGCGCGCATTTGGTCATCGAAGGCTGGCCCGGCCCCGGCGCCCTCTGTTGCACACCCGAAAGCCTTCGCGCTCTCTTCAAAGAAATTCCCTCACCCTCCCTCGGCATCAACTACGACCCCTCGCACCTCCTCCGCATGGGCATTGATCCCCTCCGCTTCCTTCACGAATTTGTCTCTCGCGTTTATCACGTCCACGGCAAGGACACCGAAATCCTCTCCGAAGGCACCTACGAGTTCGGCACCGAACAGCCCGCCACTTTCACCAAAGCTCCCCCCTTCAGCGGCTTCGCCTGGCGCTACACAATCCCCGGCCACGGCTGCATGCGATGGCCCTGTGCACTGGAAATCCTCCGCCAACACCACTACCAGGGCGCCATCTCCATCGAACTGGAAGACAAAAACTTCAACGGCACACAGGAAAGCGAACAAACCGGCCTCCTCCTCTCCGCCCAATTCCTACAAGGATGCTGATGGATACTGCCCTGTACTGCCCTGTTGACGCCGCCCCTTCGCCTCCCGAAAATGCCCTTATCTGATTTGGCTCCATGTCTTGTTTGAAGGGATCACACTATGGCCACCGGCGCCTCCACCGAATCGTTCCGAGTCGAAACCATCGCCAAGCACACCGGCAAAAAACTCCGTGTCGCCCTCGTCGGCTGCGGCGGCATCTCCAACGTCCATTTCCAGAGCTACGCCAAATTTCCCGACGTGGAAATCGTCGCCGGCGTCGACATCAAGCCGGAACGCCTCGAATGGGCGCAGCGGGAGCACAAGGTCCCAGCCGTTTACGACGACTGGAAAAAAATGCTCAAGGAAGTGCAGCCTGACGCTGTGGACGTCTGCACCCCCAACGGCCTCCACGCCGCCGCCGTCATCGACGCCCTCAACGCCGGCTGCCACGCCACGACCGAAAAGCCCATGGCCATGACACCCAAAGAATGCCAGCAGATGATCGCCGCTGCCACGAAGAATAAGAAAAAACTCGCCGTGGGATTCCAGAATCGCTTCAATCCGCACACCCGGTTCCTGGTCAACGCCCGCGACGAAGGCAAGTTCGGCGAGATCATGTTCGTCAAATGCCAGGCCCTCCGCCGCCGCGGCATCCCCAACTGGGGCGTCTTCGGACAAAAGCACCTCCAGGGCGGCGGACCCATGATCGACATCGGCGTACACCTCGTCGAAGCCGCTCACTACATGATCGGTTCGCCTAAACCCGTCGCCGCCTCCGGCAACATCTGGACATACATGGGCAACAAACCCTCCAAAGTCGCCTCCATGTGGCCCGGCTGGGACTACAAAACCTACACCGTCGAAGACCTGGCCATCGGCCACATCCGCTTCGACAACGGCGCGATCATGCAGATCGAAACCTCCTTCGTCGCTCACATCGAAAAGAATCTCTGGAACTTCACCTTCATGGGCACCAAGGGCGGCGGTAGCTGGGATCCCCCCGCCATCTTCACCGACGACGCCGATTTCATGACCAACGCTTCCCCCGCCTTCGTCGGTGACGGCAGCTTCAACACCATGCACGCCAGCAAACTCCGCAACTTCGTCGACGGATGCCTCTACAACAAACCCCTCCTCGCCCCCGGCGAAGCCGGCCTCGCCGTCCAAAAAATCCTCGACGGCGTCTACCGCGCCGCCGCGGCTGGCAAAGAAGTCAAAATCGACTGAAAGCCCGGAGTTCACGCTTCAGCGTGCTTCATAATGTTTCTCAGCGTCTACTTCAATGGGGTTGGTCTTCACATCTTGCAGCGTGGAATCGGCAGCCAAATCTACCTGATAAACGCCGGCTTCTACTCCTCCACTGTGCAGCCAGACACTTGGCTCGGTTTCGGCTTCCAAAAATTCCTCGGCGGCTGGTGGCTATCATCCCCTTCTGGTTCCCAACCCTCCTCTCCGCCGCCCTGCTTGGGTTGACTTGGCGAAAGACTCGCCCCGACCCCATCAGACGAGCATTCCCGGTCGACGGGAAAACGTAAATATTATGCGCAATGTATTGACATTGCGCATAATAAATACTATTATTCCCGTGTCAGTTGAATAAACGACAGAAAGGCGATGGTATCATGGCAACGACCACAAATTTGAATATTCGCATTGACAGGGAATTGAAGAAGCGAGCCGAGTTTTTTTTTAACGAATTAGGTTTAAACATGTCCTCGGCGTTCAATATCTTCGTGCGTCAGTCTTTACGGGAAGGGAAAATACCGTTTGAGCTTTCCGTCGATACAGACCCGTTTTACAGCGAGCAAAACCAGGCGGTATTGCGTCGGTCCATCCAACAACTCAACGAGGGGAAAGTCATTACGAAAACGCTTGACGAATTGCGAGCGATGGAAGAATGAAAGTCACTTTCGCTCAAATCGGATGGAAAGAGTATCTCCACTGGGCAAGCCAGGACAAAAAGACATTCAAACGTATCAACGCTCTGATCGAGGATATTCAACGTAACGGTCATAACGGTATTGGCAAGCCCGAACCGTTACGCCACGATTTGGCCGGGTTTTGGTCGCGCCGCATCGACGAGAAGAATCGCTTGATCTATCGACTCATTGGTAAAGACGCCGTTGAAATCGCACAATGCAAGGGACATTACGGAGATAAATAAACCTTCCTGGAAAGGACCAATCATGAGCACTCGCGTTCGACTCGGAAAAACCAATCTCCAGGTCTCCCCGATCTGCTTCGGCACCTGGCAACTTTCCCCTCGCTTCTGGGGCAAAGCCGACGAGGACGCCATCATCACCGCCGTCCGCAAAGCCTGCGACGCCGATATCAACTTCTTCGACACCGCCGGCGCCTACGGCGACGGCCTCGCCGAAACCGTCCTGGGAAAAGCCATCAAAGGTTTACCCCGCGAAAAACTCGTCATCGCCACCAAAGTCCACTGGCACATCCGCCACGACGCCTCCCGCTACGCCGACCTGTCCCCAGAGTTCATCGTCGATGAATGCGAAACCTGCCTCAAGCGGATAAATACAGATTATATCGATCTATTTCAATGTCATGCGTGGGACCCGCTGGGCAGTTTCGCCGACATCGCCGCCGCCATGGACAAGCTCGTCAAGCATGGAAAAATCCGCGCCTACGGCACCAGCAACTGGAACCCCGAACAAATACGCGGCGGAAACCAGTTCGGCCACTTCCACTCCTGCCAGCCTAAATACAGCCTCCTCGCCACCGACGCCGAAAAAGACGTCCTGCCTTACTGTCTCGCCAACGACATCGGCGTACTGACCTACTCGACGCTGCACCTGGGTCTTCTCACCGGCAAATTCGCCGGCCACGAAACCTTCACCGACCTCCGAAAAACCAACCGCGATTTCACCGGCGAACGTTTCAAAACCCTATGCGACCGCATCCGCCAATCCGCCGATCTTGCAAAGAAATACAATCTTACTATCACGCAGTTAATGTTAGCTGCCACGCTGATGCACCCCGCTATAACCTGCGCCATCGTCGGCGTAAAAACCGCCGAACAAATCCTCGAATCCACCGGCGCCATGGGCAAAAAAATCACCCGCGACGACTACGGCCGCCTGCGGACACTCTTGGCGGTTTGATGGAAGAAAAAAAGTGACAAAGTTAAAACTTAAAAGGAAGTTAAAAGGTAAAAGTGAAAAGAATGAAAGGGAGTAGCGACCCCGCTTCGCGGGGTTGGGCGCTATCCTCCTTTTAACTTTTACCCTTCACCTTTTAACTTCCTTTTAAGTTTTAACTTTGTCACTTTTACTTTTCTTCAGAGGTC
Source organism: Phycisphaerales bacterium (assembly GCA_009781185.1). Classification (GTDB taxonomy): domain Bacteria; phylum Planctomycetota; class Phycisphaerae; order WQYP01; family WQYP01; genus WQYP01. Next base: position 16,914 of record WQYP01000058.1, read on the forward strand.
ATTATGTCCAATCGCATCATCGCCATCCATCTCGATCTCAAAGGCGTTCCGCCCACGCCGCGGCGTTTGATCGAGCTGCTCCCCATTTTCGCCGCCGCCGGTTACAACGCCATCCTCGTGGAATGGGAAGACATGTTTCCATGGGCGGTCGATCCGCGTTTCCGCAACGCAACCGCTTACACGCCGCAGGAGGTCGCTCGTTTCCATCAGGCCGCTCATGAACACAACCTCGAAATCATCCCGCTGGTGCAATGCCTCGGGCACATGGAAACACCGCTGCAGTTCCTCGAGTACGCTCACCTTCGCGAAGTCCCTCACAGGTCCGATGGCCTCAATCCGCTAGCACCGGGGGCTCGTGAACTTGTGGAAAAAATGATCGACGACGTCCTCGCCCTCACCCCCACCCTTCGCTATTTCCACCTCGGCGGCGACGAAGCCTGGACCTTCGGCTCTCACCCCGACACCCACGCCTACATCGCCCAGCACGGCGGAGCAGGAGACGGAAAAGGCAACCTCTACATGCACCACGTCGAACCACTCCTCGACAAACTCCTTGCCCGCAACATCCGCCCCCTTCTCTGGCACGATATGATGATCCACTGGGCCCCCGCCGCCCTGAGCAAACTCGCCACTAAAGCCGACCTGTGCGTCTGGGGATACCAAGGCACCCACCAGACCACCAACTACCACTGGAAACTTGAATATATCGATAAATTTAAAAACAATGGCATCGCCATGTGGGGCGCCGCCGCCTGCAAAGGAGCGGAATTCGAAAGCGAAGACCTGCCCGATCTCGAGCAGCGTCGGATCAACTGTCAGTCATGGGCCGACGTTGCCGATCGCTACAATTTCGCCGGTCTGATCGCCACTGCATGGAGCCGCTATTCCACGGATCGCGCCCAGGATTCTCCCATCGACGCCGCGCTCGACTCGCTAATCCTCTGCGGCCATATTCTCAAGCACGGTAAACCCAGCTCCGATTACCTGAACACCCTTGAAACCCTCGGCGAACGTCAGCGTTTCGAAACCTGCCGCAACGCCTTACAACAACTGCAAGATGCCCGCAGATCCTTCTGGCGACAAATCCAGTTCCTGCGTGAAACCATCGCCTGCTGCACACTCGACCCGCACCGCCGCAAGGGCGGAACCATCATCACATACCTGCTGCGCCTTACCGCATCCTTTAACCGCACCCACGAAGCCGTCCTCAAAATACACGACGCATTCAAAGGCCTCATCCCCGACCTCTGGCTGATACGCTACCTCGATGAACGCATTCTCCCCATGCAGGAAGAGTTCCGCCAGCTCATCGCTCAGGTCAAATATCTTGTTCCCACTGCCTACGCTGCAGCCTACGCCGCGGAATTTCCCGTCGATGCCAAACTCTGATGGGAAAGCCCCGCATTACCATGCGGGGCTCCGAGGTGTTTGTTACGACGCCACAGCCTCTTTGATTTTCGCCACGCATTCACGCAGCTTCGGTCCGGGATTTTCTCTATCACCCTCATATTCCAGCATCACCGCCGTCAGCTTGGGCGCCTTGAGCACCAGCTTCATAAACTCCGGCAACTTCAAATTCCCCGTCCCCACCACCACGTCCTCCCCCTTGCCCGCCCGATCGAACACAAAATCCTTCACATGCACCCCAAACAATCGCTCGTTAAACCGCTCCGCCCATTTCAGCGGATCCTCGCCCGCATGCATGCACCACGCCGAATCGATGCACAGCCCCATCCGCGGCCCGGTGTTCCGAAGCACATAATCCAACATCGTCGAATTCCCCATCCACGCATATCCGCCGTGATTGTGGATCCCCAAAACAAGATCATATTTCTCCGCCAGCGCCTCCGCCAACTTATACGACACCGGCACACTGTTAATGTTAAACGACGCACTGATCATCTTCGCCCCCGCCAGCTTGCAGAATCGGAACCACTTCTCCTCATTAATCAGATCACCCTTGAACCCTTGCACGCCGATGCTGCTGACCTGAACGCCTGCCTTCTTAAACTGCTCAGCCGTCGGCTCAAAAATCGCCTCGTTATTAAAGTCAAAATGCACTTCACAAAGCTCCACCCGCGACAGCCCGATCTCTTTGGTCTGTGCGATCAGCCCATCGATCGTCTTGAAATGCCGAAAGCAGTAACTCTGAACCGCCAATTCTTTAGCCACATCAAACATAAAGAGTCTCCTCGAAAAGCCCGGCCATGATCGTCACAGTCACATCATCAACCTCAGGCAAACAATAAGGATAACCATTCTCACGCCAGGTTGCATCAAGGAATCGCGCATGTAGCGACCCCGCTTTGCGGGGTGGCAGTAGCGGGGACCCCGCAAACGTTTAGCCGTTGATCGAAGATCAACGCTCGCCCGCCCCGCAGCCACTCTGTCACCCCCCACCTCCCGCCATACGCCGCCGAACCGCTTTTCCCAGCCAAAAACGCCCTCACAAAATTCCAGGAACCCCTCCCTAATCATCAGCGTTGCTCTCTGGGCAGTAAACTCGAAGCTCGAAACTCACGAGGCCCCCATGCAGCGCTACCGCGTACTTGCCATCGAAGACGACCCCGGCAACAAGCTCGTGCTCGCCAATCTGTTCAAGCTCTCCGGCTGCATCGACGCGATCTTCGAAGAAAACGGCGACGCCATCCTCAACATCGTCTCCTCCAGCCCAATCGACCTGATCCTCATGGACATCACCCTCACCAACTCCACTCTCCACGGCCACCCCGTCGACGGCCTCGAACTCACCCGCCAAATCAAAACACGCCAATCCCCCCCCACCCGCCCCACACCACCGGTGGTCCTACTCACCGCTCACTGCATGACCGGCGACGCCGACCGCTTCCTCAACGCCTCCAACGCCGACGCCTACATCGCCAAACCCCTGCACGACATCGAAGGCTTCATCGTCTGGCTCTCGCTGACCGTCGAAGAATTCCGAGCCCGCACAACAGCCGCATGAGAAGCCATCCCCCGGAGCCCCGCATGGCAATGCGGGGCTTGACGTTGATCTCGCCAAAGGCCACCGAAACCCAGGGCAAACGCATTTGGCCATCAGAGCCGCGACCGTAAGGGAGCGACCCGCGTGATTCACGCATGGTCGCACGGTCGCTCCCTTACGGTCGCGGCTCTGAACGTCAAATGCGTTTGCCCTGTACCGAAACCGCTTGCAGCGCCGCGGACCTCGCTTAGAATGCATCAATGGGCTATACACGCGTAAAAATCTGCGGCATCACGCGCCCGAAAGACGCGCAATTGGCAGCCGAACTCGGCGCCGACGCCATCGGCCTGAACTTCGTCGGCGGCCCGCGGCAGATCGAAATCGAACAAGCAATCAAAATCGCCCAAGACCTTCCGCCGTTGGTCCATGTCGTGGCACTGATAGGCGAAGGGTTCACGCACAAAAACCTGCTCAAAGTGGCACAGTCGGACCTGTACGAACATATCGTTTGCCTTCAGATTTATCGAAGTGCTCGGTCTCATCCGCCTTCTCCCGGCTATTACGGAATGAGCCGCGCCTTTTGGCCGGTGCTTCACGTCTCGTGCCGGGAATTCGCAAAAGAAGTACGCCTGATGGTGAACGAATTGGAGGCGGAATCCAGTTTCCCATGCGCCGTTCTGCTCGATACGGCGACGAAAAAACTTGGCGGCAGCGGGAAAGCATTCCATTGGAATTGGGTCGCCTATGCGCGGGAGGCCAGTGAATGGAAAGGTTTGCCGCCGATCATTCTCGCCGGCGGATTAACGCCCGACAACGTCGCCCGAGCCATTCGCATCGTGCAGCCCTACGCGGTCGACGTCTCCAGCGGCGTGGAAGTCGCTCGCAAACCGGGCGTTAAAGACCCCATCAAAATGCGAGATTTCATCCAAGCCGCCAAAAACGCGTAAACAGCCTTTCTTTCACGGCATTATTTAGCCGGCAGGCTTGCCTGCCGCTCGTAGGGAGCTACCGTTTCAACTGCCCGGCAAAGAGCGTCTGCTCCACCTGAACCACGCCCGACTCATCTCGCAAACGCAGCGTCACGAACCGATGCTCGCGTGTACCGCCGAAATCCAGCGTCGCAAACTGATTCCCCAACACCGCCGCCTTCTGACGATTGGGATTCTCCGGCGCCACCTGAAGCGTCTTGCCCACCAGCGGACCGGTCGTCAGTTCGAAAAGCGGATAGGCTTTCGTCTCGCTGGTCGGAGAGGATGGCGCGGAGGGGGAAGAGGGGGGCGGGGGAACGCTGGTGATTTCGCCGAAGCGTCCGCCACTCAGAAACACCACGCCGGTGATCCCGCTATTAAAAAGCCATTGTCGAAAATCCTTCTGCTCCGGCTGAAAGCTCGCCCACGTATCGCTCTGCAAATCGGAGGGTTCCGCCAGCAATTGACTACCGCAGGCGATGATCTTAAACGTGGCGGTACTCTGCACCAGTGATTTTTTCAGCCACTCAAGCTGCTTCTCGCCAAGCATGCTTGCCCCGACCGGCTCCTGGCTTCTGGCTTGGGAGGGGGCTGGCTTCTGGCTCCTGTCAGCATCGCGATACATCCGGCTATCGAGCAAAAAAAACTCCGCATCGCCGATCGTAAAGTTGCAATAGCATCCAGGATTCTCCGGCGTCCCCCAGTCCGGATTGGGCCAGAACCGCTGAAACACCGACCACGCCTCATTTTTATAAATCCATGTCTTATCGCTGCCGGGCACCCCAAAATCCAAATCATTCCACACCGCATAGCACGGCACCGTGCGAAAAAGCCCCTGTAAATCCGGCTCACAACGAACCTTCGAATACGCATCCGCAATCACCCGCACCGCCTGCCGATTCGTCCGCGGCCAATCCTCCACCTTCAACGGCAAACTCGCCGAATTCCCCAAAAACAAAAACGCACGGGGAAGGGGCTTCTGCTTCTCAATCTCCGCAAACAACCGCCCCGTCCCACGCCCATGAATCGTCCCCACATTACTCCCCAGCCCCACGCAAAAATTCGCCTCACTCCCCTCCGACGGCGACGTGCTGATGATCCTCTCCGCCCCCGGCAACTTCACACGCACATCATCCAATTTCACCTCGATGCGGTAGTTCCTGTTAGGCGCCAGCCCATTCACCGGCACATCGCAAACAAACGGCAATGGCCCCTCCACATCCACACTCACCTGCGAAACCTGTCCCCCCCCCCCTCCTACCCCCCCGACCTCAAACGTAGTAATCGTCACCGGCTTCGCAACACGAAGCTGCATCCAAACACGAGCACTCTTCTCCGTCACCGCCCCAACCACCGGCCCCGCCACAAAATCCCCCCCCCCCTCCTCCTCCGCGGCAGCACAATGCATCCACATGCCAACAAGCAAAATCACAAAAACCAGAAAAATCCGAACTGGCAGTCGCATAGGTGCTCCGACGTCATTACCGGAAAAACGAAACCATCAGAGCCGCAATCGTAAGATTGCGGTGGCAATATCGCAATGTTTATGAAATCAGCCACAGACCCCAGACCACCTCAGGATGCGAAAATCAAAAATTGAAAATCGTCAATCCACCACCGCATCCTCAATCGCTTGAATCACCCCCTGCATCGTGAACGGCTTTTTCAAAAAGCCATCAAACCCCTGCCGCACCAATGCCGCCCTGTCGTCATCGCTAAGTTGCCCGCTCATCGCGATCACACGTGAAATCTGCAATTCCGGATTGCTTCGCACCGCCTTGCACACCTCGCGACCGTTAATGTCCCCCAGATTGATATCCAGTAAAATCGCATGCGGCTTGATCCGCTCCACGCCCACGCCCGCCTCAAAACCATTCCTCGCCACATGTACATCATAATTCGTCTGCGTCGCAAGCAGATCTCGCAGCATTTCCACGATCTCCGCCTCATCATCCACGATCAACACGCGTGTCTTGGTGAACTGTGCCATCCCCGCCAGCGGAATATTGTTCTGCCGCATAAACCGGATCAACTGGCTCACCGGCACACGCCGATCCTTCGACCCCGGAATGCGATACCCACGCAATTGCCCCGAATCAAACCATTTCGTCACCGTTCGCCTGGCCACTTTGCAAATCCGCGCAACTTCCCCCGTTGTCAACACTTCTTTATTTCGCGCAACTCTGTTCCGAACCATTCTCGGACCTCCGACCGCCGCCCAAAAAGCGGCAATCACCCTTCATCGACCAGTCCGAGCCTTTAGTTAACCATTTCTCATATTTATGAATCACAGGCTGATAAAGTTTCGAGTTTCAAGTTTCAAGTTTCGAAAAATTGAAAACTTGAAACTCCGTCACAGCCCTCGCCGTTCCACTCCCACCACTTCCTTCACCGCCGCCTTAAGCGTCCCCAGCACCGGCGTCTCCATCACCAGCACATCCTTATCCACCACCAATTTCCTGGCCACCACCAGCGTCCCGTCCTGCAATCGCACCTCGAAAAGTCCCGACGCTTTCCCAGAGGAAGGGGAGGAGGGGGCAGATGGGTGGGCATAAGCCACCGCCGCGATGCGCTCTCGTTCGATCGCCGCCAGCCCAAACGCCACCGAGCTCACCGTTGTCGCACTGGCATTCACCTGCTTAATCTCCCCATCCAAAAAATCACCATCACGCGTCAACACACCCCCCCCCCCCCCCCCCC
>WQYP01000059.1 GCA_009781185.1 Phycisphaerales bacterium
AAAAGAAAAAGGGGGGGGGGGGGGGGGGGGGGGAGGGGGTGGGGGGGTGGTGGGTGGGAGGTGGGGGGGGTGGGGGGGGGGGGGGGGAACCGAGGTTGTTTGTACGGGTTTTGAATGCCGCGGAGGTGCAGCCACTGGTGATGGAAATGGGAAGCCAGAAGCCAGAAGCCAGAAGCCAGAAATCAGAAGTCAGTAGCCTGGATGGTATACGATTGCTGACGGACGAGGTGGCGAAGGGTTTGGTGTTGGCCCCGCCGACGAGCGAAGAGGGGCAGGCGGTCTGGGTACGATTGCGTGGTAGGGGGGGGGCGAAGGCTGTGGCCAAGTTCAAGCGACCGGTAGGGGAAACCTTCGGACTCCTGACGCAAACGGGACGAGGATTGAAGATCGATCCAGCGTTATGGCGAGTTTTCGCGCTGAGTGCGGCAGCGCGACCAAACGATCCTCCCCCCACGATGGCGGAACGCAAAGTACTGCTGGTGAATGATCCCGAGTTCGATGTGGAACGGATGGCGGAGGGAGGGGACCAGACGCTGGTGGTGGCAACGGGCAAAACGCGATTACCGGGGGTGGTGCTGGATGGGGAGAGAGTGGGGGGGAAGGTGGAGCGGGTGAATGGGGGAAGGCTGCCGGTGTTTGTGAGGATGGATCGGGTCAAGGTGCTGGAAATGCAGGATGCGACGCTGTCGAAGGAATGGGAGGTGCTGGCAGAGGTTGATGGGAAAGCGTGGCTGGCAATGCGGAAATTCCAAACTGGAGGAGGGACGGATAAGGGTGGGGGGGTGACGGTGGTGTGGCTGGGATCGGAGCCGTCACAAGACTGGGCAATGGATTCCTCCTTTCCGGTGTTCTTCGCGGACCTGTTGGCGAAGACGTTTCCGGTGGATGGGGGGGGAGGAGGAATTCAGGAATGGGGGAAAGAGGAAATCAAGGAGATGGGCGAAAATGGGGGGGCGAGTAGTGGGGGACGAGTAGTGGGTTTTTCGCGATGGTTGGGAGGAATGGCGATTCTATTGCTGCTGGGAGGAAGCTCCCTTCTTTTACGGCGGGCGAGATAGAAGTCCGAAAATCGAAAAAAAGAAAAAATCTCTTGCTTTTTTTGAAATTTGTGGCATACCTAAGATATGCATACCGCTTTTCCGCGGTTACGCAAAGATATTTTTTTGAAGGGTGACATAAGTCATAAGCAGAGAGTGAGAGAGAGCCCCCGTGGCATGGGCGCCTGGCCCATGCGGGGAGTTGTCTCGAACTCTCTGCTTTTTTTGTGGCATGAGCGTCTCGCCCCCCCCCTATGCGTTACGGGCGGAACGCTCGTGCCACGGAACATTGTTTTCTGGGAGTAGAGATTATGTTTTCGCTCAAGCAACACGTTCGTCGTCACGCCGCGGTGGTTGCCGTAGGCGCCGCCACTCTCGGCCTCGCCGCCGCCTCGCACGCCGCCACCTTCAAAATTGGACCGACGGTTCCGGCGACTTCAACAACACTGACGCCGGTATCGGTACCGGCGATGATGTCGTCTTTGGTGGTGCCGACGATGTTGTTACCGTCACCGATCCCACCACCGTCAGCAGCCTCACCTTCAATGCGGGCAGTCAATACACGATCCAAGGCGAAGCTATTGCTCTCACAAAACGTACAAATGCCATCGAAAGCTCCGGGAACAACAAGATACTCTCGGATATCGAGATCTCCGGTAGTTTGGGCAACGGCGGTACCGCGACGCTGAAGGTCGATGATGGGGTTTTGACCATCAATAAGGTTACTTGGTCCTATGGCCTGCTGGAAAAAACAGGTAGTGGTACCCTGAAGATCGATGGTTCGCTGAACACTGGCCTTAGCGGTGGTTCTCTGAGCGCTCTTTTGGTCACAGAGGGCACTCTCATCCTCTCTGGAAACAATCACTCGCTAACTCATGTCAGTGGCTCGTTTGGTGGCGTATCCGCCTTCTATTGCTGCAATGTTTCGCCTGGCGCCACCCTCGGCGGGAATGGCTCTGTCACGTATAGCGAGAATATCGCCTCCCCCTTTAACATCTATGGTAATCTGGCTCCTGGCGACAATCCCGGTGACACCGGTACCTTCACCATTGCAGCTTCCAATCGCCTTCCCGACGTCATTTTCCGCACCGGTTCTGCCTTGTGTATCGATCTGGTCGCCCCGGATAACGAACTCGGCGATTTCGATGGCACAAACCACGACATTTTCAAGATGACTGTCGGCTCCTACGGTCAAAGCATGGGGGGAACTTGGACCGGTTCCACTCTCACGTTCGAAAAGGACGCCATCATCCGTCTCAGCGGCAACATCGCTACCGGCATTTACAACATTATCCAACTGGAAGGCAATACCGGCACTTACGTCGTGGTCAACCCCGACGATTACGCTGACACCGGCCTCGGCAACTGGGGCGACAACACCAATAACTGGATGAAGGATCTCATCGTCGAAGTACCCAGTGGTTATGACATCACCTACCACTTCGATACCCTCACTGCCGCCTGCAACAACAACTACGAGAGAATCACCTGCATCGCCCTCGTTATCGACTCCGTCTCTTTTGCAGGCGGCAGCCCCGTTCCCGAACCCGCCTCGCTCGCTCTTCTGAGTCTTGGCTCCGGACTTCTGCTCCTTCGCAGAAAACACCGTTCGTGATCCCCGCGGCGGCGGGGGGCAAGCTCTCCGGATTTGAAGAAAAGATCGGAGCTGCGATCTGACGATTGCAGCTCTTTGGCATTGGGACTAACGTGGTGGGGTTGGAATGGTCTAATGAAGAAATGACCGATAAAGAGATTATGGCGGCTCTGATAGAGGATTGAGACAGAGCAGATTATGGCTTATTTGCGGGCAAGACACCTGCGGCACGGCGGGCGAGACGCCCGCGTTACGGTTTTGGGAGTCATGACATGTCGAGCGGAAACGGTGGATTGAAAGTGTTACTGGGCGGGGTGATCGGTGCGGGAGTCGTTGTACTGCTGGGAGCGGCAGTGGTCGGAGGAGTTATCCTCGGGCGAATGTCGCATCGTGTGGAACCCGCGGCAGTTGCGCCCTCGGCTCCGACGACGCCTGCGACGCCTGCGGTCCCAAACGAGGCGGTCGCTCCGGCGACGCCTGCTGCTCCTGCTGTTCCTGAGGCGGTTCAGGCATCGGCAACGCCCGTTGCGCCGGCGACTCCGGAAGCGGTAGCATCGCCTGAAGTTCCGCCGGCGGAACTTCCGGATTTGAACGGTCAGGTGGCGGCGTTGGAAGAGGCCCCGATGGAGCCTGCCGCGACTGCTGCTCCTGTCGCCCCTGCGATGCCGAGCACGCCGGCTGGTCCAGTGGCAACGCCGGGTTATGTTCAGCCGCAACCGGTTCAGGCTATGCCTGTCCCCGTGGCACCGGTTTATACGACAAATGTTCAACCCATCGCAGTGGCGGATGTCAATGCGTTTGCCGTGGAACTCCAGCCGCTGGGCGACTGGGTCATGGTCTCAGGATACAACTACTGCTGGCGTCCACGCGGCGTGCCGTACGGATGGCGGCCGTATACCGTGGGACGCTGGGCCTACACCGACTACGGCATGATGTGGGTCAGCGATGAACGCTGGGGACGCATCTGCTATCACTACGGCGGCTGGGTGGAGGACACGCGGTTCGGGTGGATATGGGTGCCGGGACGGGTCTGGGCACCAGCGTGGGTAGCCTGGCGGACTGGAGATGATTACATGGGTTGGGCGCCCTTGCCGCCTCGGTATTGCACCGGACGCAGGCCGGTACTGCAGGCGGATGTACAACTGTTGCCGGCCGCATCATTCAACTTCGTGTCGGCCGGACTGGTGCTGGACGTCAACGTCGGACGCCTTGTTCGCTCGCGGACGGAAAATGTCACTATCATTAACAAAACAACAAACGTCACGAATATCAATGTGGTCAACAATGTGGTGGTGAACAGAAGCGTCGATGTCAGGGTGGTGGAGAAGGCGACAAAGAAGCCGGTGCAGAAGATGGTGGTGGAACGGGCGGCGGATGTGCGCCTGGCGGACAAACTCAAGACAGAAGGTCGTGCGGTCATTTACACGCCTCCCCCCCCTTCCCCCACAGTGAAAGCGGTGGAGGCATCCAAATCGCCTGTGCGCGCGACGCCAGCGCCGGTGGTGAAGACCGTGTCGCCGCCAGCAACCCCAACTCCGACTCGCGCCACTCCCGCTCCCACGCTCCAGCCGCCAGTATCAGCGGTGAAGCCCGTGACGCCGCCCGCAACTCCGACTCCGGCGGCCCGCGTCACTCCCACACCTGCGCCCCAGCCACCCGCATCGGTGGTGAAGCCCGTGTCGCCGCCGGCAACCCCGACTCCGACTCGCGCGAATCTCACTTCCACGCCCCAACCGCCAATATCAGCGGTGCAGCCCGTGTCGCCGTCTACGAACTCGCCTCCAGTCAATCCATCGAAGACGCAAGCGGACGAGCGCGCCAAAGCTTTGTCGGACCAGGCGGCGAAAGCGAAAGCCGCGGCCGATGCCGAGGCTCTTAAAAAGGCCAAGGCCGACGCAGAGGAAAAAGCAAAGCAGGACGCTTGGGAGCAGGTGAAAGCAGCACAACTGGCCAAGGAAGCCGCGGCGAAAGCGGCATCGGAAAAAGCGGCCGCAGACAAAGCCGCAGCTGACAGAGCCCGTGCAGATCAGGCTGCCTCTGATCGAGCTGCAGCGAATAAAGCCGCGTCTGATCGGGCCGCGGCAGAACAAGCGGCCGCCAAGGCCGCCTCGGATCGTGCCGCAGCCGCTGAGGCGGCCAGGACTCGTAACACGGACACCCCTCGCCCCCAGCAGGACCAACCCCGGCCTGTACCGGACGCCAGGCAAGGCCGAGATACCAGCGGCGCCAATACCCCCATGCCCCCCATGCCGCCGGGAAGAAACCGCTAGTGTAGTGTGGACATTTGAATTGAGCATTTTTCCGCGAGTAGAGGAGCCCCGCATGGTAATGCGGGGCTTTTTTTTAACTCGTTGCGAACGCCAAAGCCCCGCATGGCCATCTTGCAGCAAGATGGTCATGCGGGGCTCCCAAAGCGCGCTCAAGCGTGAACTCCGGTGGTGAGCCAAATGTCCACACCACCTAATGGTTCACGCTCCCTGACGGTCGCGGTACCAGTGTGACGCCACCCTCTCAGGCGAATACCACCGTCTTGATCCCGTTCATCAGCACGCGATCTTCCAGGTGATACCGCAGTCCGCGAGCCAGCACCGCTTTTTCAATGTCGCGGCCGATGCGAATCAACTCCTCCACCGTGTGCGCGTGGTTCGTCCGAAACGCGTCCTGCTCGATGATCGGGCCTTCGTCCAGCCGCGATGTCACGTAATGGCACGTCGCGCCAACATACTTCACGCCACGCTCATACGCCTGGTGATACGGCCTGGCACCCACAAACGACGGCAAGAAACTGTGATGAATGTTGATCATCTGCCGAGGATATTTCTCGCACATCCACGCCGGCAGAATCTGCATGAACCGCGCAAAGACCACCACGTCCGGCAAATAACGCTCAAACAACTTGTCCATCTCCCGAAACCCGCCCTCCCGATTCCCCGTTTCGATCGGCACATGGTGGTATGGCACCCCGTGCCACTCCACGAAACGCCTGCTATCTTCGTGATTCGAAACCACTGCCTGCAGGTTGAACTCCATCTCGCCGCTACGTAGCCGGTAAAGCAGGTCATCCAGGCAATGCGCCTGCTTGCTCACCAGGATCAGCACTTTTTTCAGCACGGCCGTATCGCTGACGGCAAAGTCCATCGCGAATTCCGACGCGATGGATTCAAAACGCTTCCGCAGTTCCTCGGCGTCAAATCGCAGCGATTCCGCCAGAATCTCCTGCCGCATGAAAAACCGCTTCGACTCCGGATCTGCATGATTCTGCGACTCGACAATCCATCCTTTGTGCTCCGCGAGGAACCCGCTTACCGCGGCCACAATCCCCACACGGTCCGGACACGACAACTTCAAAACGTATCTTCTGCTCTGCATTCAGGCACTATACCGGAAATCCGGGAGAAGGGGGAGACAGAGCAATTGCATTTGACGATTCGGAGTACATGACACTCGAGACAGGAGTGTCATGCACCCCCTCACAACAATAATTGACGATTCAGATACGGCCAGTATACTTTCCCATTAGTCATACCATTCCAGTTTTCTTTGGAGAAATCATGCAAACGATCCGAAAAGCACGTCAAGGGACAACTCTTACAGATAACGCTGTCGCCAAGAAGGTGATGGAAGAGATTCAAAAGATCGAAGCCGAAGCGAAGCAGAAGAAACTCGAACAACTCGAATCGCTAGAACAGGTGAAGGCGAATATCTCGGATCGCATGGAGGAGTTGAAACATCAACTCGAGCAGGTCGAAAATGCGATAGCAACGATCACTGGCAGTAAACGTGCATCAGCATCGCAGCCGCAGAAGCGAACACGTCGCGATCTCAATGAAGTGCGGGAGCGAATGGTGCGCTGGTTGGAAAGCCAGAACGGCAAGAAGTTCATGGCGGGCGATCTAATCAAGGAGTTCCCAGAGCTTGAAGGTGTTCAGATCAGCATGTTTCTGAGGGCGCTGACACAGGCGGGTACGGTGAAGACCGACGCCAGTGAAGGCAATCGGCGGATGAAGTACTTCGTGTAGGGCGGAGGAATCCGCTCGTCACTCGGTTTTCATGTGATGGACTTCAAATCCTTGACTGTACCGAATTTCGCCATAAATGAGTTGGCGCATGTTGCAAGGCGATGCGCGTTGGGCATCTCGACAAAGCGTAGTCGGTGAAGCGGCCAGTACGCATCGTCGCCGGATCAAAAGAAGCCGGCAGAGGGCGACAGGCCGTCAGAGGACAACGGCGAGTCATCGCCAGGACCGCCGCCGTCGCGGGGTGACGTTGGCCTTGGCGCTGCCGCACCGTGGCCCTCTGACGCCAAGGGGTCTTTTACACCGTATTGGGGCAAAAGGCTGCGGCCCCTACCGGGGCTGAGTGGCTATACGAAACGATTACAACTGGACCTGCGAGCGGCATGCAAGCATGCCGGCTAAATAAGGCGGCAAAAGCGTTACGGCATTTTTAGCGGTGTAGTTGCGGTGAGGTTGTTGAAGCCGAGGAAGTGGACTTTGAGGGTGACGGTGACTTCTTTGGCTGTTTTGAGGTTGAGGTCGGCTGGTACTCCGCCGGAGTACTCGCAAGGGCCGCCTCAGCCAAATTCCATTTTTCCGAGGATCGTCGATTTCCCGTCGACGTTGAGAGAAACCTCCGGCGGATTTTTAGTGTCGTAATCGACATATAGATAGGTTTCGCCGGATTGGCCTTTAGTCTGGAGCGTGTCAGGTTTGATATTGATTTTGCCGTTGACGAGGGCGGCCTGGAATTCGAGGGTTGTGGGACCGCTGAGGGTCAGGGTTTGTTTGGCGCCGGGGGTGAGTTTGAGTGCGGACATGCCGGGGCCGGTGACATAGATCCAGGAGCCTTTCGGGAGCGATTCTTGCGGGGGTATGTCGATTTTTCCGGCCAGAAGCGTATAACTGCCGGGGATGACGGTGGCGGAGTCTCCGGTTTTGCCGGTGAGGGTGACGTTGAGGTTTGCGTCGGGGGAGGTCATGATGATTTGGCCGGAGCATTTGGGGGGGGCGAGGAGTTCGAGGGTAGCGGTGGGGCCGTTGTAGGGGAGTGCGGTCAGTTCGGAGCCGTCTTTGGCGATGTTCTGGAGTTCGAAGATGCCGTCGGGGGTGCGGATGTATTTGGAGAAGGGCTGAACGAGGTGGTACTTGTTCGTGGTGGAGCCGTTGGTGACTTGCGTGGGCGAGCCGATGACGAGGCCGTCTTTGTCGGTGGTGTAAAAGCCGTCGAGGTTGGAGTCGTAGAGGGCGATGGGGGTGTTGCCGATTTTGCCGGTTTGGACGCCGGCGGGAACGATCGTGCCCGAGGCGTAAATGTTTTCCTTGTGGGTTTCGGGGTCGGTGACGGAGTAGGAGTAGCCTCTGCCTTTGAGGAGGTACTTTCGTCCGTTGTCGAGTGTGAGTTCCATGAGTTTGAGGCTTCTGTCTGAGTTGAAGGTGAATTCCTGGGTGGGTGTTTTGAAGAGCAGTTTGCAGAGCACTGGGGAGCCATTGGCGGGGGCTGTGGTTGGCGATTCGATTTTGACGAGGCAATCGAGTCCGCCGATCGTGAATTTCTGCGTGGGAGTCTCCTGGGTCAGGCGAAAATAGGTCGGAGGCGGATTGCCCAGGATGCTCAAGGAGGTTGTGTAAGAGGTATCGTCGGGGATCGGGGTGGTGAGCAGCGGGACCTTGACCGGGTCGGCGGCCCAGAGCGGCGTTGCGAAGGCCATGACAATACCGAGAAGAACCGCTCGTTTGGAGTGAGACATGAGAAACCCTCCATAAAAGGTGTGTGCCGGATGATTGCTGGTATTAGCGCATGTTAGCGAGTTGTTGTCAAGATTAATTTGTGGAATCCATTCGCATCGGAGGCGAGCGAGCGTTGATCTTCGATCAACGGCTAAACTTTTGGCGGGGAAGGCTTGTCCGCTATCACTACGGCGGCGGCGAATTCGCGGTCGCGCGTTACTACGGGGCCGTTGTGCATTTCTGAGAGCGTCAGCGAGTCCTTCGGGCAGTTTTCCACGCAGGCTCCGCAACTGATGCAGCGAAGGCGATCGATGACCCATGTTTTTTTTGCGCGATCGACGGTAATGGCGTCGGTTGGGCATTTTTTTTCGCAGATTTTGCAGTGAATACAGGTGGGGGTGGGCATTTCCAGTTTGCCGCGGGAATGGGGGAGGGGGACGCGGGGCTCAAAGGGATAACGGCTCGTGACGGGCTTTTTGAAGGCCCATTTCAAGGCCAGTCGTTCCATTGCAAATATCGCCATTTCATCGCTCCGTACAACTGATGCAGGGGTCAATCGTGAGTACCAACATGGGGACGTCGGCCAGGTCGCAGCCCTGGAGCACTTTGAGCAGTGCGGGCAGATTGGCGAATGTGGGGGTTCGTACGCGGAATCGTTGCAGGTTCATGGCGCCGTTGGCTTTGACGTAATAGACTACTTCGCCGCGGGGCTGTTCGGTTCGGGTGATTGATTCGCCTGTGGGTTTGCCGGTGACTTTGACGGCGATTTCACCTGGTGGGATTTTGGCGGCGGCCTGGCGGATGATATTGACGGATTGGAATAGCTCACCGCAGCGTACTTCGCAGCGTGCGTAGGAATCGCCGGCGGTTCGGACGATGGGTTCGACCTTGATTTCGTTGAAGGCGGCGTAACCGAGGCTTCGCATGTCCTGTGACACGCCGCTGGCGCGGAGCATCGGGCCGACGCAGCCGAGGTCGTAGGCTTCGTCTTTTGTGAGTGTGCCGACGCCGACGAGACGGGCTTTGACGGAGCGGTCGCTCAGGAAGACGTTGACGATTTCGTGCATGTCTTTATTGATGTCGTCGATTTGGGCGAGGAGCGTTTTCATGGTGTCGGGGTCGATGTCGCGTCGGACGCCGCCGATTTTGCAGGAGCCGAAGATGACACGTCCACCGGTGGTTGCTTCGATGATGTTGAGGACTTTTTCGCGGATGCGCCAGGCGTGCATGAAGAGGCTTTCGAAGCCCATGCCGTCGGCCATGAGTCCGAGCCAGAGGAGATGGCTGTGGAGGCGAGAGAGTTCGCCCCAGATGGTTCGGAGATATTGTGCTCGCGGCGGGACGGGGATTTTCATGATTTCTTCGATCGCCTGGCAGTAGGTTTGTCCGTGGATGAAGCTGCAGATGCCGCAGATTCGCTCGGCGACGTAGACGAACTCCTGGTACTCTTTTTTTTCGGCGAGTCGTTCGAGTCCGCGATGAATGAAGCCGATCGAAGGACGGGCTTCGACGACTTTTTCGTCTTCGACGACCAGGTCGAGATGCACGGGTTCGGGCAGGACGGGGTGCTGAGGGCCGAAGGGGATGATTGTGGTTGCCATTGTTATTTCGTCTCGCAAGTTGGGGTTGGGGCTTTTTTGCTGCCCATGGGGTATTTGATGGCGGTTTTGTAGAGGTTGCCGTGGAAGTCGACGGCCAGGCCGTCCATTTGAATGCCGAAGAGATCGTGGAGTTCGTTTTCGTAGAGGATCGAGGCGCCGTAAATGCTGCTGATGCTTTGCAAATGCGGATGCGTTGCGTCGGTCGTGGGCCCCCCGGCAGAGCCGGGGGCTAACGAATGGTTTGCTGGGATCGGCAGGTATGTCCGTAGACTCGTGAGTTTTCCCTGAAGATCGAAGCTGTAAAGCAGTTCGTATTTATCGCCGAGATCGGTGGCACATATCTGCGCTAAGCGATGTTTGCTTGCGCGGAAGCTGCGGACTTTGTCCAGCAGCTCGGTTAACGCGATGTTTTCTATTGTTTGTTCTTGCGTCATTGGCAATCCTTTTGGTTAAACACCCGCGAAAGCTCGAAACTCGGCGAGAAGGTCTCCCAGCAATTCTTCCTTCAACTGTCTCCTCTCGTCCAGTTCAAACTGGTCTTCTCGCAGGTCGTAGGTACGTGTGCAAATAATTAAGAACCAATGTTTCATTGTTACACCTGTCATCGCCATTTTCGACCGAATCCGTCGTGATCAATGGACGGGCGGCACACATTCCTTTTGGTAAAACACCCACGAGAGCGTGGGTGTGACGACTTCTGTTTTGATGCTGCGATAGGTCTGTTTTTCCAGCCAGGCGCCCTGCGTGCTCTTGTGGCCGAGGCGGATTTCGAAGCGTTTGGCGGTGCTTGCTAAAAGGGCTTTTTGCAGGTCTTCGATCAGCCGCTGGCCGATGCCTTCGCCTTGGCAGTACGGATGGACGGAGATGTTCAGGATGTGGGCTGTTTCGGCCTCCACGTAGCCGCGGGCGGAGCCGACGATTTTGCCGTTGATTGACGCTTTGACACATGTCATGCGGTCGAAGTCGGCTTCGAGCGAGACGAGCGTCTGTGTTTCCACCGGCAGGCCAGCGTCGCCCCCCCCCCCATACAATTCCGATTCGCGGTAATAGGCGATTTTTTCGAGAGCCAGGATCGATGGCAGATTGCTCTTTGTCGCCTTTCCGTAGACGACTTTGTCGATGTCGGCGGCGAATTCCTGCATGTCTTTCCATTTCTGGTCGAGCACGCCGAGGGCCTGGACGACGCCGTCGATGATGGCTTCGGGGCGGGCTGCGCAGCCGGCGATGTAGACGTCGACGGGGATTGTCGAGTCGACGCCGCCGGAGATGTTGTAGCATTCGCGGAAGATGCCGCCGCTGCAGGCGCAGGTACCGACGGCGACGACCACTTTCGGTTCGGGCATCTGGCGGTAGATGTTTCGGATAACGGTGTTGCTTTGTGGATTGACGGCGCCAGTGACGAGGAAGATGTCGGCGTGCTTGGGGTCGCCGGTGTTGATGACGCCGAGGCGTTCGACGTCGAAGCCGGGCGTGAGGCAGGCGAGGACTTCGATGTCGCAGCCATTGCAGCTCGACGCGTCGTAATGAATGATCCAAGGAGATTTTTTGATACCAAGCATAAGCGGATGTGCCTCAAGCTTTGAAGGCCGACAAAATCAGGATATTTCCGAAGCCCAGAACGGCGGCGACGACCCAGGCGCTCTTGAGAGCGTGCCACTTCAAGCGAGCGAAGGCGTTGTCGACCAGTATCATCAGGAGGAAGACGGCCAGGGCGGCCAGCACGCCCAGCCACGGCAGTGATGCGAAAAACAAGTAGACCCAGCCCAGCAGGAACACGGTTTCGTACCAATGGGCGATTTCGATCAGGGCCAGGGTTCGGCCGGAGAATTCCGTCGTCATGCCGCGAACCAGTTCCTGGTGTGCGTGGTGGGATGCGGAGAGGTCGAACGGGGATTTGCGGAACTTGATCACCAGCGTGAAAAGGAATCCCAGGAAAACGCCGGGCAATACCAGAACCAGGAGGCCTGAATGGCGAGCGATGGCGTCCACCTGGAAACTTTTTGTGACCATGTACATGCCGATGGCGGTGAGGAGGACCATCGGCTCGTAGGCCATCATCTGCATCAGTTCGCGTTCCGCTCCGACGAAGCTGTAGGGCGAACTGGTTTTGTAGGCGGCGAGGACGAAGAAGATCGCGGCGAGTGTCAGGGCGAAGACGACCATGAGCAGGTCGACGCCGGCGAAGAAGAGGCCGCCGGTGAAGATGACGAAAATCAGGAAAAAGACGACGTAGAAATTTTGCGAGCTGCGGACGACGAGGTTTTGCTTTTGCCAGAGTTTTCGTACGTCGTAGAAGGATTGCAGGATGGAAGGTCCGCGTCGGGCTTGCATGCGTGCGGAGAGCCAGCGGTCGAAACCTGTGAGTGCTCCGCCGATGAATGGGGCGGCTAATACGTAGAGGATTAAACTGATCCAACTGTTTATCGACATGCCTGCACCGCCATCACGGCCAACATCGCCGCCAAAATCACCGTACAAAATGCTGAGCCCCAGCCCATCATCAATCGTTCGCTGAGGAGGTTCCGCATGTAATAATTGTTCATGGCCATTGTTTCGACGGTGCCGCCGGAGCCGACGAACTTGATGCTGCCCTCCACGTTCGCGCCGCAGAGGTACGGATCGACAATTTTCACGCCTCCGCCGCGGCTGCGGAAGAGCATGCTCAGCGGGAAGAGCATCACCATTCCCATCATCAGGATCATGATCGTCACATTGCCGCTGCCGAGCAGTTCCCTGGGGACATTGCTGTAAGGAAGGCCGTCCACGTAAGGTTCAATAAAGATCAGGGAAATCAGTGGGAAGAGGACGCAGGCGAGGAAAGTCAGGACGGTCAGGCCGCACATGGCGACAGCTTCGCCTGCGTGGAGTTCGTGGCGGATGCGGTCGGGTATCCCCACCGTCTGCACCAGTTTTCCCATCCATTTGACCCAGAAGAAAAGCGTTGCGGAGCTTCCGAAGACCACCAGCAACGAGAGGGAGGGCGAAGCATCGACGACGGCTTTGAGCACGGCCCATTTGCTGATGAGCATGCCGAAGGGGGCGAGGAACATGCCGGCCATGCCGATGAGCATCATTCCGCCGACCAGAGGCATTTTGACGATCAGGGCGGACATGGCGTCGACGTCGCGGCTGTGGAGCTTGTGCTCCACGACGCCGACGCAGAGGAAGAGCAGACACTTGGCGACGGCGTGGAAGATGATGAGCAGGACGCCTGCCCAGACGGCGGCGTAGGTTCCCACGCCGCCGCACAAGACGATGAGGCCGAGGTTTGCGACGGTGGACCAGGCCAGGACGCGTTTGGCGTCGCTGGCTGTGATAGCGGCGAGCGATCCGATGAGGAATGTGACGCCGCCGACCACGGCTACGATCAGTCCGACCCCCGTGCCGGTTACGATCGGCGACATCCGCAGTACCAGGTAGACCCCTGCCTTTACCATTGTGCTGGAGTGCAGCAATGCCGACACGGGCGTGGGGGCGACCATGGCGCCCAGTAACCAATTGGAGAAGGGTAATTGCGCTGCTTTGCTGATCCCCGCGAAGCAGAGCAGGGCTGCCGGGAGTAGCAGGATCGTTTTGTTCGACGCGAGTTTTAGCATTTCCTGGAGTTCGGTCGCCCCTGTCTGGCGTTGGAGTAGCACGATCGCGATGGCGAAGGCTAAGCCGCCCAGCAGGTTCATCCAGAGGGCCCGCAGGGCGTTGCGTTTGGCTTCCGGGGTCCGCGTGTAGCCGATGAGCAGGTAGGAGCAGAGGGTTGTGATTTCCCAGAAGAGGAAGAGCCACATGAGATTGTTCGAGAAGATCAGGCCGAACATGGCGCCCATGAAGATGAAGAGCAGGGTGAAGAACATCGATCGGCGATCGGCGACGTCCTTATGTCCTGAGCCCGCGTGGTAATCTTTCATGTAGCCCAAGGCGTAGAGGCAGATGCCTCCGCCGACGAGTCCGTTAATGAGGGCCATGATGATGGCGAACTTGTCGACAAACAGGTCCTGCGGGACTTTCAAAATCTCCCCCCCCCCCCCGTGCGTCATCGTCAATTCGAACCATCCCATCAACCCCGCCTGTGCGACCATCAGTATCACGATGAACCATTTTTTTGATCGTATACCGACGTAGAGCACGTAGGCGGCCATCAGCAGTTCGATGGCCATAATCCCCCAGTGGATTGCATCGTGATGATTCGGCAGGACGTGTAATCCCACGCCATTCTGGAGGAAAACGCTCCCTGACGGTCGCGTCTCGGATTGCCCCCCCCCCCTCCCCATTGCCAGCATCACGCTCGCTACGCAGACGACCAGTACCCCCGCGACGACTAGCACTCTGCGAATCCAATCTGTTCCCCCTCCCTTTCCTCGCAAACAAAACAGCCCCAAGGCACAGACCATCGGGGCTACTATCAGGGTAAGAACCAGCTCAGTCATGTCCGCCGCCAACCCTTTTTCGAACCGTTAAAAACGCCGCAATTCGAGCTTTTCCGCTCACGGAATATGCCGCCTGCGACCCAACCTGAAGAAACCGTCATTTTATCTGCAATCGTTTGCACACACAAGCTTTTGAACTTCGAAGCATACCCGTTTTAGGGGATGTTCCTATGGTGTCGCCTTTTTCCAAATCGAAGCCCAGGGACTGCAGTCCCCATGCTTTTTTGGTACAATGTGTGGCTGAATTATTTGAACCAGAGGTCGCATTATGCCTTATCCAATTCTTCAGGCCACGTGGCTGTCGCCGCAGGTTCGCCAACTTTTGATTCAGGCACCGCATGTCACGCGTCACTGCGGGCCGGGGCAGTTTGTTATCGTTCGGGCTACGGCGAATTCGGAGCGAATTCCGCTGACGATCGCGTCGTCCGATAAGACGGCCGGGACGGTGACGCTGATCATTCAGGCCATCGGCTGCGGGACGCGACAGCTCTGTGCGCTGGAGGTGTCCGATCAACTTCAGGATATCGTTGGGCCGTTGGGGACGGCGACGCATATCGAAGTTTGGGGGCATGCGGTGCTCGTTGGTGGGGGCGTTGGAACGGCTGTGATCTACCCGCAGGCGCCGGCCCTGAAAGCGAAAGGGAATTACGTTTCCGCGATCATGGGCGGGCGCACGAAAGAACTGGTCATTCTGGAAAAGGAACTCACTCAGGTCTGCGATGCGGTCTATCCGTGCACCGACGACGGCTCCTACGGATTCAAGGGGTTCGTGACGCAGCGGCTGCAAAAACTGATTGATGATTCGGCGGGGACGAATCCTGTGAAGGTTGTTCTGACGGCGGGGCCGGTTCCGATGATGCGAGCTGTCGCGGAACTGACACGGCCGCTGGGGATTAAAACGATTGCGAGTTTGAATCCGATCATGGTGGACGGGACCGGCATGTGCGGGGGATGCCGGGTGCAAGTGGAGGGGAAGATGAAATTCGCCTGCGTTGACGGTCCGGAATTCGACGCGCACCAGGTTGATTTCCGGGAACTCTCCGATCGCCTGACGGCTTATAAAACCCACGAAACCCAGGCCAATGAGCGTCATACCTGCAACATCGGACTTGATAAGAAGTAGGAACGAGCGTTGATCTTCGATCAACGGCTAAACTTTTGCGGGGATAGTCGCGTTACTGCACTTGGGCCATTTCGGGGAGGGTGAGCCATTGGGTAAGTTGAGCGAGAGGGTGGCGGGCGAGGAATTGGCGGAAGGTTTCGGTGGGGGTGAGACGGTGGGAGTGATAGGCGGTGATGAGTTGCTGGATGGCTTTGTGGACGAAGTCGGCGGGGACTTTGCGGAGGGCGAGGGTGGCGAATTTTGGGGGGGTATTGAGGGAGCCGCCGAGGAAGATATTGAAGGCTTGGGTGCGGGGGGTGCCGTGGAAGTTGCAGAGGACGCCGGTGAGGCCGATGTCGGCGATCTGGTAGTGGGCGCAGGCGTTGGGGCAGCCGGTGATGGCGAGAAAGATGGGGGAATCGATGGGGCAGTGCTCTTCGAGGAAACGGAGGATTTGGGCGGCACGGGTTTTGGTTTCGGTGAGCGCGAGGTTGCAAAACTGGGCACCGGTGCAGGTGACGAGTGATTGTCGCCAGAGCGAGGCGTGCGGGTTGAGACCGGCGGCAGTGAGGGCCTTGGCGAGTGGTTCGAGGTTCGCCGTTGGGATATTGACGAAGAGGAGGTTTTGCTTGTTGGAGAGACGGATCTGGGCGTTTTGGCCGGCGTATTTTTCGGCGAGGGTGGCGATGGTGAGGAGTTGATCGGCGGTGAGGCGTCCGCATTCGACGGGGAGGCCGAGGTAGGAGAGGCCGGGTTGTTTTTGGGGGCCTGAGCCGAGGTGGTCGGTGGGGAGGGCGTGGGTGGTGCCGGTGATGGAGTCGTCGTGATCGAGTGTGAAGCCGATTTTTTGCTCGAGTGCGTCGCGGAATTTTTGCCAGCCCCAGTCGGCGACGAGGAATTTGAGTCGAGCGTGGTTGCGTTTTTCGCGGTAGCCGGAGTCGCGGAAGATCAATGCGACGCCGCGGGCGATGGCGGGGAGTTGGTCTTCGGTGAAGAAGATGCGTAGGGATTGTGCTATGTGGGGCTGTGCGGCGAGCCCGCCGCCGACCATGAGGCCGTAGCCGCGTTGGTTTTGGCCGGTGGTGGGGTTTTGGCGGAGGACGCCGAAGATGCCCAGGTCGTTGATGTGGGGTTGGTGGCAGTGGAGGGGGCAGCCTGCGATGGCGGCTTTGAATTTTCTTGGGAGGTTGGAGAATTCGGAGGGGTTGTCGAGGAAGAGGCGGTTGACGGTTTGGATGGCGTTTGAGGCGTCGGTGATTTCGTCGGGGAGGAGGCCGGTGAGGGGGCAGCCGATGACGTTGCGTGGGGTGTCGCCGCAGGCGAATGTGGAGACGAGGTTGACTTTTTCGAGGCGTGGGAGGATGCCGGTGATGGCTTCGAGGGTGAGCCAGTGGAATTGGAGGCATTGGCGTGTGGTGATGTCGACGAAGCCGCGGGCGTATTGCTGGGCGAGGGCGGCGATTTCGCGGAGTTGAGGTGGAGTGAGGAGGCCGTTGGGGATGCGGATGCGGAACATGTGGTAGCCGTTGTTGTGGAGTTGCTGGTAGATGCCGAACCATCGCATGCGGACGTAGTCGTCATCGGGGATGGCGGCGTGGCGTGCGGCGGAGGTGAGGTGCTCTGGGAGGCCGCCGGTAGCGAGGAAGGAGGCGGCGTTGGCGTCGTCGAGAGGCGGGACGTCGGCTTGGGCGTAACGGAAAATGTCGCTCCAAACGGCAAGAGCGTCCTTGGCTTGCTTGAGGACTTCGACTTTGTTCTGCGAGGTTTGGGGAGCAGGGAGATTGGGTTCGGGGGGCATGAGGAACTCCAGTTACGGATTGGCCAGGGATGGGGGTGTGCCTGCTTTTCTGGGAACGGGGGGGGAATTATACAGGAAATGTGCGGGGCTTGCATGGGGGGCGTAGATCGGATAAAGTGCTGAATTCACCAGCCTGATCCCCCCGGTTCAGACGCTTCGGCGGTACGCAGGCATTCGCTAAGTTGAGGTCATGCACGTGGTTAAACTTCGTCTCAAGCGCTTCGGCCGTAAAAATCATGCCTTCTGGCGTATCAATGCCGTCGATCATCGCTCGCCCCGCGATGGCAAGGTGATCGAGGAACTGGGATTTTATGATCCGGTGAACGCGGATGCCACGAAGCAGATCGTGGTGAATAAGGCGCGGGTTGAGTATTGGCTGAAGAAAGGTGCGCAGCCGTCGGATACTGTCAGGCAATTGCTGCCACGTGCGGTGGATTCGGCGGCGCTGGTGCCTGCACCTGTCGTCACAACTGCCTGATGCGTATGGGTGCATCCGGAATTGAGTGGCAATTCCGTGCCAAAGCCCCGCATTACCATGCGGGGCTCCAGAGATACCAGAATTGCCACTCAATTCCGGATACACCTGATGCGTATCGATATTCTCACGCTTTTTCCTGAGATGTTTGCCGGAGCCGTTTCCAGCAGCATTCTCAAGCGAGCGCAAGATAAACAAATCGTCGGGTATCACCTGCATCAGTTGCGGGATTACACGAACGATCCGCATAAGAAAGTCGATGACCGCCCGTTTGGCGGTGGGCCGGGAATGGTCCTGATGTGTCAGCCTGTCATCGACGCTGTCGTTGCGATTGAGGCGATGGATAGTCGGCCGGCGACTCGCGTTTTGCTCGCTCCCACCGGCGAGAAGCTGACGCAGAAGATGGCGGAGGAACTCAGTAAGCTTCCGCGGCTGCTGCTGGTGGCAGGACATTATGAAGGCTTTGATGAACGGATTCATGAGCTTTTAAAGCCACGGGAAATCAGCATCGGGGACTTTATCCTTTCGGGCGGCGAGGTGCCGGCGATGGTGATCCTTGATGCGGTGGTGAGATTAATTCCGGGTGTGCTGGGGCACGATGATTCGCCGCGGGGCGAGTCGTTTGGCGTGTGCGACCCGACGATAGCGGGCGGATTGGAATATCCGCATTACACGCGGCCTCGGGAGTTCCGGGGGCTGAGTGTGCCGGAGGTTTTGCTCTCCGGCGATCACGGAGCCGTCGAAGCGTGGCGGCGAGAGCAGGCGCAAAGGCGGACCGCTGAAAGGCGGCCGGACCTTTTGTCGTCAAGTCGTCAAGTCGTTAAATCGTCAAGTCGTAACGTGAACGACTCCACGATTTAACGACTTAACGACTTGACGATTGAACGACTTAACGATCCGCCGCGGCGGAGTACAGGACGGTCGATTGAATTGAGGCAGCGTCTGTCTCATCTCCCGTTCCCGTCAGTGGCCCTTAGGAGACGTAACCATGAAGAATGCACTGATTGCTCATGTCGAGGCGAAGCACCTGAAGGCGAATCCGCCGAAGTTCGAGGTCGGCGATATCGTCGATGTCCACCAGAGAATCGTCGAAGGCGATAAAGAACGTATCCAGGTCTTCTCCGGTACCGTGATCATGACCAAGGGCGAAGGGATCAATGCTACTTTCACGGTCCGGCGTATTGTGAATAACGAAGGCGTGGAGCGAATTTTTCCGCTGCACTCGCCGAAGATTGAGAAGCTGGAAGTGAAGCGTCGGAGCCGGGTCCGCCGGGCGAAACTGTATTATCTCCGTGAACGTACCGGCAAGGCGACGCGATTGAAGGAAGGTGCCCCGATCGTTGTTGGCGAAACGCTGGCCGCACCAGCGACCGAAGCCGCACCGGCCGCGGAAACTGAAAAGAAATAAATCAACGTGAGTTCGACGTAACAGAGTCGCAATCTGACGATTGCGGCTCTGTTTTGCATTTTTTCTGGTGCTCCTTACGTCGAACTCACGTTATTTCGCCAGGAACTTCAGGGCCGACTCGCGGAGTTCCTCGCCGTGCTCGCTCCACCATTTGGTGGCCTCCGGAGTGTTGTCGGGCCATCCGGTGGAATCCACTGGCGCAGCGCCAATCGTAAACTTGCCATGACTCGCGAGTTGTAACGACCAAAGACTCAATTTCAGCTCTATCGCCTCTTTGCTGGATTTTGCCAATTCCGCCACCTGTGGCAAGAAGTCTTCGCCCTTCCAACATCCTCTTCGGGACAGATCGGCCACGGCATAAAGCCCGGAAGAACGAACGTTCGCCGCCGAATCGGCCAAGGCTTTCAAAACAAGCGGTTTGAAAGCTTTTGCGTCCGTTTTATCAGGAACTCCATGCAACGCAGACATCACAATACGCTGCCGCATTCTGACGTCTGCTTTTTCAAAACAAGCTTCAAGTGCGGGTATATAGTCCAGCGTTGTGTGACGCGCGAGCATCACGTTCAATGCATGGTCAACATTGCCAGCATCCACATCCGCTTTGAGATACTGCCTGATGAACTCGGCAGCCAAGGCGTCCGCGGGGGGCGGGCCGTAGGGAAGCAATGACCATATGATGTTGCGCCGCAACGGCGTATCACTGGCCGAATCCAACGCCGGTTTCCGACAGGCAGCCACGAACAATTCGTAAGTTTTATCGGAAGGATGCGATTTCCCCAACTGAATCAATTTCCCAAACAGATATTGAAACACGAGAGATTGATCTGCCCGGGGCTTTGCACTTGAAAAATCCGCCAGCAAAAGTTGACGGCCAGCTTCACAGGACGCCAACGCCTCCATATTTCTGTCGATCCCACTGATGGCCCAGAATGCAAGCGATTCCTGAATGCTCATGCAGACGAAATCAATCGCACTGTTATCTTCCGGAAGCTTGTCGAGCTGGCAGAGCGCTTCCATGCAACGCGCCCGTAACGCCAGCGAATTCGAACGGTTCTTCCATTGTTCGATCAAATAGGACACGTCGTTATTTTGTGCCTGGCCCAACCGAACTCGCACTGTCGCCAAACAAATTTGCAGCTCCGCAGGCTGATCTTTCATTGCCGCCTCAAGTTGAGGCAGCAACTTATCGGGATCGGCAGCTCCCATCTCTCCCAGAGCGTCCAGTGCTATCAGCCGCACCGCTGTCGCACGTTTGGAATCGCTGACAATCTGCAGCAACAAATCGGTCAGTTCACTCGCACACTTCGCCTCATCCATTTGCGACAATCGCTGATAGATTTTCTTGCGATCCGTGGTGGATGAATAAGATTCATCCGAAGGGCTGTCCAAAGTGTATGACCAAATATTGAGTCGGATGTTTTTCATAGCCATCGTTTCTCTTGCGATGGCATCTTCACTTTGTCCCGGAGATTGATGGCTCATGCGTCGAAGCGCCATGAGCAGATCGTCCATTTGAAGACGAGCCTTGGCTGCCTCATCCGGCTCGAACAATTTGTCGATCGCTTTCTGAGATTCCTGCAGGTTTGGAAGTTGGTCAGGCACGCTCTGGTACAGTTTCATGATGTCGCTTCTTGGGACAATCCTGATCGGCACCCCCAGCTTTTCGACGGCAGCTTTGTCTATGTCAAAAAAGCGAGTCGGAGGATCGCGGTTGATGTGGAAATCCCACAACTTGATTTGTGACCCATTATCGCTTGTTACCAACCAGGAAGTAATAGGATATGCCGATTCGGGAGGAGATAGTTCGATCACTGTTTGCGAATGAGCCGTGCGTATGAGAATCCTATTTTCCGCATCTAATGATATCTTCGCATCTTTGGGTAAATTTTTTAATATACTTGCCGGGTCCATTTCAATCGTTGGTGGCGTATCATTGCTGTTATCGATCGCTGAAAACTTTGGCCCAGCCTGCGAGATTTTGAATGTGAAATCCCAACTATTTTCAGGCTGAATAACCAAACCCCCATGACGATCCGGGTCGGGCGTAATCAGGAGGCGATCGGTTCGGAAAGCCGCCGTCCCGCCATCCATACCATGCACCCACAACACCGCGTGCTCATTTTTTCTGCCTATCCACGCATAGGTCATATTCGTGGCATCTTTCTTCTCCCCCTTGCACACACAAATCCCCTGGAAATAGAACTGTTTCGCAACAGATTGTTTTCCGGTCGAAAGTTCCAAACCTCGCGGATCATTCAAAAGGGATTTCAACGCTTCAGTGCCGCTCGGACGGGTTGCGGGCTGCTCCTGGGCCAATGACTCAGACGCCAACCCAAGCAGAACAACAGAGACGAACAGTGCTGGCAATTTCATGGGTATCCTCGACAGCGGCGATGCATGCTCATCACTCACAAATTCCTACGATAAACACGGATGGAGTCGTGTCAAGCGTTCCTGCTCGCCTGACATTCCGCGGGGGGCGTGGCTCCGCGTTACCACATGATGGGTGAAGAAGCCCGAAGCTAGTAGAACCTTGCCCGTCAGTTCCCAGCCCTGCCGGGAGATTGTCCGGTGGAGCCAGTATCGATGATCGCGGGGCAAACCCCCGGCAGAGCCAGAGGCTGACGATCCGTGCGACGATGGCGCGATCTTCCGTGCCGTTTGGTCCGGCAGGCCAACATCCTGTCCCACATGGCTGAGTCATTTTTTCCGGACGGATTCACGCTGCTCGTGCGTTCATTTTGTGATGATCCAGCATGCATTTGCGGCCACCCCGCAACGCGGGGTCGCTACTTGGGTTTGCATTTCGTGTCATGCGCTCTGAATGGGCGATCCTGACTAACGGAAAGGAAACTCTGCCTTAGGCACGAATCTTGTTAATCCTTCTCTGAACGTGGGATGTCCCGTCTTCGTTAACACCTAATCATGAGGAGAACATATGCCTGCTAAAACAATTTTCGGTGGACTTTGCGCGCTGGCGGTTTTCGCGGCGGCGCACCAACAAGCTCAGGCCGTCACGCTGGACTCGCTCATCGGCGGCGGCTCGATCACCGTCGGCGATCTGGTCTTCAGCAACTTCAACGAGACCGGCACGCTGCCGGCAAGTTCGATCACCGTTAACTTCACCGCCACGGGCATTCAATTCACCGCGGACTGGAACACGCTGAGCCCCAACAGCGACTCGTCGATCATCAGTTATGATGTTGCACCGGTATCGGGGACGCTGGTGAGCAGCACGCTGAACATGGGCGGCAATGCCGTCGTGGGAGACGCCTCGGCCAGCGTGGGCGAAACCATCTTTGACCTTGTCAATAGCAAGACCTACAGTCTCCAGGCCTTCGACGGTGGGCCGGGCAACCCCAATAACTCCCTGACCGATACCGTGACGTTTAATCCGGATACCACAGCTATTCATGTAATTAAATCCATTGATGTTGCTGCGAGTGACACGGGAACGGCCTCCCTCAACTTTGTCGAAAACATTTACACCAGCGGGTCCGGCGAAGAACCGCCGATCCCGGAACCGATGAGCCTCGCACTCATCCCGCTCTCAGTGGCGGCGCTCGCACTGCGTAAAAAGATCGCGTGGTAACCACCTGGCGATGGCTGATCTGCTAACAATGAAAAGCCCCCGGGCCTTATCGGTCCGAGGGGCTTTTTCGTTCAGGGCATGGCATGACCGCCACCCCGCAAAGCGGGGACGCTACTTTGGCTTGCATTTGGGTGTATGACACTTTAGGCGACCATCTGACTCGTAAAATTCGTACAATTCGTGAAAGTCGTAAAATTCGTGGAGGGGTTCGTGGCGTCCGACAAGTTTAGAGCATTTTTCACGTGGTCGTGGCGTGATGACATGCGCAGGAAGCGAGAGCCAAAGCCCCGCATTGCCATGCGGGGCTCCAAAACGCTACGGGCGAGTGAAATATGCTCTAGCCGCGAGCCGACAGGCGAGCGTTTTTCCACGAATTTTACGACTTGAACGAATTTTACGAATTTTACGAGATGCGGTTAGTGCGGGGCGGGCGGCTGGAGGG
>WQYP01000060.1 GCA_009781185.1 Phycisphaerales bacterium
AAACGCTGCCGCGATTCCTTGCGGCTGGTGATAGCTGGCATAGTCGTTCCTCCTTGAACTACTCATTCACAGAACAGCCTCACTATACCACCAGACGGACGCGCAAAAAATGTCCTGCACCCGCATCCCATGGTCAGCATCTCTCCCAATGGCATCACACCACTTCCCAGTGCCCGCTCCTGTTGTGGCCAACGTGCCGGATCAGTTCTTTGCTGCATTTGCCGTAGGTGGTACTTCACACCGCTATCAGTAATTCCAATCGCTCCGACCATCTATTGACGGGTGATATGCATGATTTTCTAAGCGAGCAAATCAGTCAGATAGTGCTCGGTTGAACCGACTAAAAGGACCGCGAGCTTTCCCAGTGGATCTCTCCCCCTCCATTCCCTGCTCGGTGGCTCCGTGCTTAAACTTCTCTACGAAGGTAGTAGCATTAGAGAGTAGAATCGGCCATGCATACCCTACGTACAATGCTGTCAGAGCATGGCTGGCCAACGGCACGGCAATCGCTCCTCCGATAACGAAGTCGACGTGCTCGCTCAAACTGCTACCCTTTCTTGCACACTACACTGTAGGTACGAGAGCAAGACCTCTCGAAGTTCTGCGATGGACGGATATTTATCAACAACCTTATCCGGAGCTGGGTCCATGGCAGCGATCGCTTGGATTCCTGGCTCAAGCTCCGCATAGGCAGAGAGAATCACAATAGGGCAGCTGATCAGGGAACGCAACTGATCGTAGAGGACTTTCCCTCGGTCAATATTGTTCCGACAGGTATTGCCGGGAACCGGGTTTGGGCCAGGTAGATCGAGGTCGAAAAGCACGAGGTTGTACGAACGGTTGGACAACTTCGCCTTCTCCAAGGCATCCAAGGCTTCGGTTGCGGTACATGCAAATACACATTCCACGTCAAGGCCCTTGGTGGCTCGTTGCACGAAGCAGTGTTGCTCTGCTCTGTCTTCAACGATCAGAATTAGCTGCTTGCTCATATTCACACTCACTTATTCTCGTTTACCTTATCCTGCAATGTCACCACAAATGTAACCTTTTCCGTTGGAATATTTTCGGCCAACCACACTTTGCCTCCATGCAGGCTGGCCAGCCAAGAAGCCATCAGCAGCCCCACACCCATGCCATCGCCATGGGAATTGGAAATTTGTTCGTGGAACAAGCGGCTCGCTATCTCAGGAGACACGCCTCTGCCGTCGTCGGTAACTTTGATGATGGTCATGTTGTCCTTTTTCGCAACCGTTACCGTCACCGATCCAAGGCGCCGGGTTCGATCTGAGCGATCCGTATGCGACTGGAGGGCGTTGCTGAGGAATACTAACATAATCTGCTGAACAATCGTCTTGTCTAAATAGCCCTTGGCTTCCCCCTGCTGCTTGAGGGAACATCCCAAAGCATTAGCGCGAACAGAACACCAGCGAAACACCTCCTGGACCAACGTGGCCACGTCCCAGTGTTCGGGCTTCAAAGGCAATGGCCGTTGGGAACTCCGAAACATCTCGCTCAAGCGGGCCGCCATTGTGCTGTGTGCACGCATCGAATTGATGATAGCGGAGATGTCCGCGTACGCTTGTTTATGTTGTTCCTTGGCCTCTTGGTCATACAAAATATCGGCTTTGGCCTCCAACATGCCCAAACGGCCTTTAGTGTCATGCACGTAGCCTGCGAGAAGGTAAGATATCTCCTGCCGTATCTTCGTATGACGGGTGGCCCAGGAGAGTTGCAGAGCGATCGATTGTAGGACCATGAGCTCGCCCATCATGGTTGCGGGCTTTTCTTTTTCTCGTTTCGTTTGTTCCTCGAACTCGCGTTTCAACCGAAGGCGATGCGGCAGAGGATGATCTTGGTTATCGATGGATATTCTGCCGTAAACTTGATCGCCGATGATCAGCGGAATATCAATCCATGGAACCCCCGGCTTTTTGTTCAATATCTCGGCATACTGATCATCGGAGGGATTGTCTGGTGCTTTGTGAACACAGGGGATCTTGGCATCGAGCGTTCTTTTGGAGAAGGGCTCGCCGTGGCGCGGGATTTTGATGCCCACAAATTTAACCGGTTCCATGCCTTTGGCGTACACACCTTCAAATTCGTCGCTGCCTTCGAGCAATGTATAGATGCGGCAACGCCGATAGCCTGTCAGAATCGCGTTGAAATCTTCCTTTCGACTGGCGGCCAGTTTCAGCAGCCGATCATGAACCGAGCGGGAGATTGCATCATGGCCTCGACCACTCACAGCATCGCCTCCATGTAGGGACTCATGACCCGTTCGACCCGGCAGATGCGGGCATAACGTACCAGATCATCCACCTTCGCCTTACGCTGTCGCAGGCAATCCCGCAGAGCCTCCACCGCCACGTCGATACCGATCTTGTTGCGGAATTTGAAACAGTCGGCCACCGTCTTAGCCGCGCTATAGACGCAGATTTCCACGCCGGCCACCCGATGGCGTTCGACGCCTTGTGTCAGAGAGTCACCGGAGAAGCGGACCACGCGGAGTGTCACGGTATCCATTCGCGGCGAACGGGCCTTCGGAGCGACCGCCAGCCAGACTTCGAACGGGTTTTGTGTCGTCAGATCGTGGAAGCGGAGTGCTGAAAGCAGACAGACGGCTCCTGTCGGTACTTTGCGGCAAACCTCGGCCAGCGATTGATTGTCGGTGGCCATTGTGCCCGAAACCCGGTACAGGCCGCGACCGATCCGCTCAAGCAGTCCCTGATCACTCGCCCGTCGCAGGTACTCACGAGGAATATTCTTCTCCGCCAGATCGCGAGCCCGCAGCAGTCCTTTCCACTGTGCCGTCGCCATCAGTTGATCTATCATGTTCTTGACCATGCTCACCATGTTACTAAATGTCGGTACTTTTATGCAAGTACCGACATAATGTAACTTGTATTTCGGCAAATTTTTGCCGTTTGCGAAAAATCGTATCAGCTGGTCAAGAAGGGAACTGGCAACCGCACGTACTACGTGCCGGGACCGGCCTTCATCGCCTCACTTCTTAACGTCAAGTACCTTCGTCCATGCCTGAGTAGCCTTGACTGTGCCCGTTATAGATTTTAGTTTCACAAATTTTTCATCTTCTGATAAGAGGTTCTTTTGCTCTTCCTGAACCCGGTACTTCTCTTTTGAGAGGGCTTCTACTTCGGCCACGTTGTCCGCCTTGTAGGCGTCCATCCGAGCCTTGTCGAGAGCTTTAACGTATTCTGCGTAGGCTGCCTGTTGAGCCTTGATATAGGCGTCCTCAGCATCCTTCAGGGCCTTATCGCATTTCGCCTTTGCTGCGATAGCCTCCTTATTCTTGATCTCTGTTTGTGCGTTAGGCGTTGTTTGGGCACACACCACGGAAACCAAAACCAGCGGTGCTATCCAACGAAACCCAAATTTCACAAAACTCATCGCCGTATTCCTTTCTATAGTTTCCGATATCTATCAATGATCCCGTTGGCCAAGGAGCACACCTCCTCTGCCAACTCTTTTGGCTTGAGAACCTTCGCCCGTGGTCCCCACCCCGGCACCCACCACTTGATCTCATCCAACCCTGAAATCACTGCTCGGAAAATAACCGAGCCATCCTTCTGTCGCTCTATTTCCTGAGTATGGTGCCAACGTGTTTCTGCCACCAAATCCGCAGCTTCCGGTGCGAACCAAATCTCCACATGCCAATCTCGATCCCCCCGATGTACCGTCCACGCATTCCCCAGCAATTCACGTAGCGAACAATTCATGTTGACTGTTACAAGTTTTTCGAGGAGTTGTAATTCCTGAAATTTCGCCAGCCGGAAGAGTTTCGTTTCGGAATCTTTATTGTCGTGAGCGACGAGATACCACGCCTGACCAGCCAGAAAACACCGCTTGGGTTGTAGGCTGACTCGCAGAAGTTGTTTGGCCTTTGAAAAAATCATCTCAATGGGATTCAGGTCTGGACTGTATGCCGGCAGGTAAAGCAGCTGGGCCTTGGCAGTCGTCCCTACGGGACCAAATCTTTCTCAGTCAATCGTTACGTTTTCCTTCATTACTTCGCCGAGCAGTACGGTTGCGTAGCTGCCGGAGGGGAGGGTGAAGGAGAGTTGCAGATATGGTCCGTGCTCGTTTTCGCCGCCTTCCAGGCCCATTTCTTCGGCGAAGAATCTTAGTGGGCGTCGGGAGCCTGGTGCGCCCATGGGGCCGCCGAAGTTTTCGCGGGATAGGCTGAATTCGTGGAGCACTTCTTCCTCCAGGATGCGAACGACGGATTCGGTTTCTGACATGCGGAAGCCGAAGAGTGGGCCGGTGGGGGAGATTTCGTGTGCGTCGGCGCGGTGCTGTTCTTTGGCGGCGGCGTCGGGGTCGCCGGGGACCAGGAATGCGGCGCCGTTGTCGTGTTTGTAGCAGAAATCGCCGGGAAGGATGGTTCCGAGCCGCATCAAGCGACGTTCGAGCACTTTGTTGAACAGGTGCGATTGCAGCGCGGATACCAGCAGTTTTTTTAGTTCCATGTTCACGGCGAACAGGGCTCGCTTGTGGTTTCCTTTTGATTTCACGAGTGCTGCGAGTGCTGCCCGTTCGTCTCGCAGGTGGCCGGGCCATTGGCTGAGGGCGAGCGTGAAATCGCCTTTTTCGTACGACTGTCTCGCGGCCATCACGCCGCCGTGATCCAGCGTTTCGTCCGGCTTACCCAGGAAACGATCGATAAACTCCTTTGCACCGCCTTCTGCTCCACCGCGTAAAAGTGCCAGTCCCAGCAGGTGGTTGTCTTTTCGCATGCCGAAACGCTGCGGGCCGAAGAAATTGGGGGCTCCGGTTTTTTCCAGCGATTCGATGATCGCTTTCGCTTTTGCCGCCGGCTCGTCCAAGCTTGCTCCGACGCGGGTCCATTCCGGGTTTCGGATTTTGATGATGAAGCGATTGCCGGACAAATGTCCACGTTTGATTTTGTTGCGGTGGCGTGTGACGTCCACCACCCGCATGCCGGTCGGCAACTCCATCGATCTGGCCCGCGATGTATCCAGGTGCTCGACGGAAAACC
This sequence comes from Phycisphaerales bacterium, assembly GCA_009781185.1. Lineage (GTDB taxonomy): Bacteria > Planctomycetota > Phycisphaerae > WQYP01 > WQYP01 > WQYP01. The sequence continues at coordinate 5,018 of WQYP01000060.1, forward strand.
ACTGCGTCGTTACGGCCTGTTTGTCTTTGAGGCCTGCGTAGCCGATGTCCATGTTCCGACGGCCCAGGGCCTTGGCGAGGATGTCCACGGCGGCCATCGTTGAGAATCCGCGTTTTTCGATGTTCAGGTAGCAGTGCGTGCCGATGCCGTCCGCTTTGTAGAGCGGAATCTCCTCGACTTTGAAATCGTCGAGATACTGTTTGATCAGGCCGCCGGTGCCGGGGAGGGCGGAAGTGAGATATAGAGATTTCATGGGATGGATTGCTCCGAAAATAAAATCATTAAATCGTTAAATCGTCAAGTTGTTAAGGTTCGCGACGCCGCAAGCGTTTTCGGTGCTCTGTGGCAAAAGCGATGCCCAACTACCGCATTGCCATGCGGTGCTCCTTAACTCGCTAAAAATCCCTACGGATGCAGCAGCGGTGCTATCTCGGGCGAGTCCATGTTCTCTCGCGTCACCTCATGCCACGGCACATCGATCCGCTTCTCTACCTTCTGTTCCTTGATGCAAGCCACCGCCGTCTTGACGGCCAACGCACCCACCTCCCTCGGATCCACTATGTACAACACGTCGGTCTTTCCCTCCTTGATCTTTGCCACATCTTCCGCGGAAACAGTCGCATAGAGTCCCTTGTATTGTGCGGCAAAGGCAAGTCCCGGTTCAGTACGCCCAGGTTTCGCGAGTTGCCGCTGTGCGGACAAATCTGCTGCCTTTTGCGGGTCGGATGCGATTACCGCCTTCGCGCCATCCACCTCGCCACTCGCCGCCCAATCCGTAGCGATCGCCACCACCGGCACGCATCCCGCCGCCGCCACCACACCACTCAACATCTCTTTATCCTCCGGCGCGATCACGATCGCCGCCACGCCCTTCTCAAGTAACTCCTTCGCCACCGCCACTTGCTCTCCCCCATTCTCCGGCTCGCGTCCCATCAGCCCAATCACCGGCGTGCCATCCACCCCTTTCCGCCCTTCCGCCACCGCTTTCTCCGCTCCCGCATGCAGCGCCTTGTTCACACTCCGCCGTTCCGCCATCGTTACCCTCGCGTCTCCTCCCTGCATAATAAACCCAATCTGCGGCTTACCGCCGCCCGTCCCCGCAACCGGCCCTGCAGGCGTCGCAGACGCAGCCGGAGCTGCAGGCAACGATTTCGAACCACCTGACGGCGTCGGCTTACTTCCACTGCCGTTGTCTTTGCAACCTCCAAACAGCCCCCCCACCAGCACCATCACCACCATCACCGACCAAACGTTCAATCGCATGGCATTCCTTTCCTGAACATTACATCGCGGCCAACTGCCGCAAACCAGAGCCGCAATCGTAAGATTGCGGTTCGTAAGATTACTATCGTAACCGCAATCTTACGATTGCGGCTCTGATGATTTCGTTTTTTTCTGACCTTACGCGTTCAACTTAATTCCGGCAACGTGAATTGATCGCCTGTCGTGTCGATCCATGCGGCCAGACGATCCTGCAACTTCTTTCGGATCTGGAAAAACTCCGGCATCAGGGCTACGTTCGCCAACTCGTAAGGATCATCGTTCAAGTTGAATAAGAGCCAGGGTTGGCCTTCCAGTGCGACATATTTCCAACCGTCTCGTGTTACGATGCCACGCCATGGGCGGTCTACGCTGTTGAGGCCTTTGGTTGGGATGACGCATTGGATAAAGGCGGAGTCCGGCTCGCTTGCTGACGGTCTGTCGCGGAAGTAATGCGAGGAGTAATCGGTGCCTTCCATCCAGGCGGGCTTGGGGAGGTTGCAGAGGCCCATGGTTGTTGGGGCGATGTCGACGTGATTGACGAGCGCGTTGGAGAAGCCGCCGGACCAGGCGTGGGAGCTGGTGCGATGGCTGTACACGGGCACGCCGCCGCCGGCGATGATGAAGGGGATGCGGAGCGATTCTTCGTAGGGGCTGAATTTGTGGAACTGGGCGTGTGAGCCGTGCATGTCGCCGTGGTCGGAGAAGAAGAGGATCACGGTGTTTTCGTATAAGCCTTCGGTTTTGAGCATGGCGACGATGCGGCCGATGTTCCAGTCGAGGTTCTCGATTTTGGCGTAGTAGCCGGCCAGGCCGCGACGGGCTCGTTCGGTGATCCATTTCACGTCCGGAACGTTGGGACGCAGTGTGAGCCGGGCGGGGATTTGGCGACGCATCCACTCTTCGGGGGCGCCGTAGGGATTGTGCGGCGGTTGGACGGACCAGGCGGCGAAAAATGGTTTATCTTTATCTTGATTCTCCCGTTTCTCCCGGCCGCGGGCTTTTAAGTAGCTGATCAACTCGTCGGCGAGGCAGTCGGTCTCCCAGCCGTCCAGTCGGCGATGGTACGGTTTGCCGTTATTCTCGCCGTGGACCCAGCAGTCCCAGGGGCTGTCGTTGTGCTCGTAGGCAACCCAGTATTCAAATCCGGCGCGGCGTTCCGGCGGAACGATGTGAAACGCTGCTCGTCCGTTGCGTTCTCGCCAGCCGTCGAGGTGCCATTTGCCGAAGTATGCGGTCTGGTAGCCGTGGCCTCGCATCGCCGTCGCGATCGTCGGTTGATCCTGCGGTAGCGGATGTTCATGACCCGGCACGCAATGATGCGGATATCTACTTGCAATTAACGATCCGCGAAACGGGCAGCACAACGGAGACCCGCACACCGCGCCCGTGAAATGCACGCCATCGACGGTGAGATTATCCATGTTCGGCGTACTCACATTGGGGTCCCCGGCGCAGCTCATCGCCTGTCCACGATGCTGGTCTCCGAAGAGCCAGATGACGTTCATGCGAGGAGCCGTTTTTTCCGGATGCGTTGTTCCTTCAGCGAGTGTTGATGACATATATCATTCCTCAAATTCGTCAGGGCTTATATCCGAGTTTCTTTGCCTGGTCGAAGTCCGCTTCCGCGTTCACTGTGTCGCCTTTGGCTTTATAGGCCTCGCCGCGATTGTGGTACGCTGCGATAAATTTCGGATTGAGTTGGATCGCCTCGGTATAATCGGTAATCGCCCTGTCAAGAGCGCCTTTCTTCCTGTAGGCCAAACCGCGGCGGTTATACGCCATGGCAAATTTCGGATCGAGTCGGATCGCCTCCGTATAATCGGCCATCGCCCTGTCCCACTCGTCTTTCTTTCCGTAGACATAGCTACGGCTGTGGTACGTCAGAGCATCTCTCGGATCGATTTGGATGGCCTGGGTAAAATCGGCAATCGCCTGATCAAAGTCGCCTTTCGCCCCATAGACCATGCCACGGTAGTGATACGCCTCGGCGTATTTCGGATCGAGCCGGATGGCTTGCGTACAATCGGCTATCGCCTGGTCAAAGTCGCCTTTCTGTCCATAGTTCCACCCGCGGCTTCTGTACGCCATGGCGTAGTTCGGATGGAGTCGGACAGCCTCCGTAAAATCAGGAATCGCCTTGTCAAAGTCGCCTTTCTTCTCGTAGTTACAGCCGCGGTTGTAGTACGCCATGGCATATTTCGGATCGAGCCGGATGACCTGCGTATAATCGGCAATCGCCTGGTCCAAATCACCTTTCTCCCTGTAGGCTTGACCGCGGTTGTAGTACACCGCAGCGTCTTTCGGATCGAGGCAGAGGGCCTCCGTATAATCGGTTATCGCTTGGTCAAACTCGCCTTTGTTCACGTAGGCATTGCCGCGGTTATAGTACGCTGCGGTCAATTTCGGATCGAGCTGGATGGCCTCCGAATAATCGGCAATCGCCTTGTCAAAATCACCTTTATCCACGTAGGCATTGCCGCGGTTGTAGTACGCCGCGGCGGTTTGCAGGCCGCAATTGGTTAACACCACTAACGACAAAACACTCACGGCAACAAAGGCGATAAGCTTCGGGAAAAAAGAGAATGAGTTCAGCTTGATTTCGAACATGATGACTACGGACTCCTCGTCAGGCTGGAAAAGCTTGAAGCATTGCCGCTCACTATAACAAGGAGGGGCAGCAGGGCAATCGCATGGGGCTATATGGGGCTATTGTCAGCTCCCGGCTCTGCCGGGGGTTTATGCCGGTGATGTGATGGCGAAATGAGCGTTACTGGTATGCGAACCCCCGGCAGAGCCGGGGGCTGACGGTCAAATGCTTTGTACCTGGATTACGGTCAAGAGGCTCGCGTTACGTCACACCTCAATGCCGTCCACCAATTTCTCTTCCACGCCCTTGAGAGTAATGGCTCCGGCCATTCGGTCCAAGGCAAAACGGATGGTCGCTTCGCCTACTTTGACGGTCACTTCGTTGTTCGAGCGTGAGGCTGTCGCGGTTGGCACGGTTTGCGTTTTGGCGTCCGCGGTTGTCAGCACGTGGAGGAAGTAATCGAAGGCGGCCGGTGTTTTGGGAGAGATTTCCATCCGGCACTCGGCGGCGGCGTCCATCTCGAACTCCGGCGGATGCTTGATCTTGCCAGAACCATACGTGTAGAGCTTCTCACCGTCGTAAAGCTCGACGGCCGCGTCGGTCGGCGAAAGCGTTTGAATGAACAGCCGGCCGTTGCCGTGCGTTTCGACCCAGAATTCACCGCGTTTTTCCGGTGTTTTAATCGCCTGGAACAACAGCGTTTTCTTGAACGCCGGATTCGTCGATTCCACGCGGTCGAAGATCACGAACGTGCCCGGCCGCAGGTAGACGATTTGGCGTGTGACACATTTGGCTTTGTGCGACGAATATGATTTTGTGTAGTCGCCTGCGGTATAGAGATATGTTCCGCGGTCGCGATAGGCTGTGATCGTTCCGATATCCAGGATATCGCGGTTCTTTTCAAAAGCCGGTACGTTTCCCACGCCGCCGTTGCCGAGATTCCGGCCGGGCATTTGCCAGAAATAGGTCTGGCCACCGTCGTTGTCGCCCGGAGGGCCGAAGCGCATTCCGCGAGGCGTCTCGGGCGTTTTTTCTGGGTACTTTTCGGCGGGGTCAAAAATAAGAATCGAACTGTGCGCGATTGTACGCATGTAGTAATTGACGGCATGTTCGCTTGAGAATCCGTCGTAATGTCCGCCGTCGCCGATCAGCTCTTCGTTTTTGAAGATGTGGAAAGTGCCGTTGTCCATGTGCTGGTGGGCGGTGAAACGGGGGCCGCACTTGAAGAAGAAGTAGGTTGCGTCGTCTTTCCATGAACTTCTGGCGTACACGAAGCCCGGGCCGGCGCTCACGTGCGAGAGTTTGAAGTTGTCCAGATTCCCAGCTTTTACCGTGGGATCGTGCCAGAAGAAATCCATGAAGGCGTTCGCTTCGATCGCCGGTTTGGGCGTTTGCAGATTGTATGTGTGCACCACCTGGTGCGTCGGATCGTCACGGTAATGATTCACCAGTGCCCGTCGCGTCGCCAGCGTTTTGTCGCGTTCGTGCTTGGGATATTTTCCATGGCCATCGCTCATCGGTATCAATCGCCGCGAGGGTTCTGATGCTTTTACCATGGGATACTTGTTGTTTGCCGGGAAATCCTTCGGCGGTTCCATTTTCGGATAATTTTCGAACATCGCAGCGACGGAACGTTGCTTCCAGAAGTCCGCCGCCGCGTAGTAATCGACGCCTTCGACCCAACGAGCGACTTCGCAGAGGAATATCCACTCGAACGACCAGTAGTGGATGTAGTATCCTTCTCCCCAACCGCCGCCTTCGCCGGCCATTTTCAAGCACGGCACGCCGTCCTCCAAATACTCGCGTTCCATATCATCCAGAATTTTCCGTGCGCCGGGATCATCGTACATCAGTGCATAGGCCGCCAGACCGTACCCCCAATGCTTATAGCCCCACCATCCGTTGTGGAACGGGGATGCTTCGGACTCCACGTTCATATCGATGGTTGTGTGTGTGTACTTGCGGAAACGTTCTTTCTCGCCTGGCGTCCAGAGGTCGTAACACAAATCGTACACGATCGCGCACCGAGCCATATCGTGTGCGAAAGTCTGGTGGCCGGTCCGGATCGGCTTGTCTACGTACTCCACGAGCACGATGTCCACCAGGCAGCGTACATCCTCCTTTTTCACATCGCCCAGCACATAGCCGATCGACAGGCCGATGATTTTCGCCAGTTGGTCGTAGCCTTCGTTTTTGGCTCGTCGAGCGACGTCGAGCATCCGCTTGTAAGCCTCCGGCCGTTCCGCCTTGAGCTTCCGCAACTGTTCCCGCGACCCTAAAACCCGCGGCCTTTCCCGCGAAATCTCATGCCGACCCTTACCCATCAACACCTTACCATCCATCGTCATACATCACCCAATAAAAAAACATTCACAAGCCCAAAACGCTATCACGGACAGGACAAGATGACAAGAGAACACCCCGCGGTAGCGCGGTGGTCGGGTGAGTCGCGCCGGGGAGTTTCACCCCAGCGCTCTCGCAGAGCCGATCTTCAAACCCATCGCACGGAACCTCGCATAATCCAACTTCTCACGGCGACTCAGCAAGTATTGCATCAAACCGTCCAACGCCTTGCGCTTGCCGCATTGACCGCCTTACCATGCGGTTCTCCCCTCGACACTTATGCCACAAAAGATGGCCACACCCCCGAAAAATAAAACCATCAGAGACGTCCCAAAAACCGTAAGATTGCGACTATGATGACGCGTTCCTACAAACCGCAATTTTACGATTGCGGCTCTGATTTTCACTGACTACGGAGCAACTCATGAAATACCGCATCCTCGGCAAAACCAATCTCAAAGTCTCCGTCATCGGGCTTGGCACCTGGCAATACGGCGGTGAGTGGGGCAAAGAATTCTCACAGGATGAAGTCACCGCCATCATCCGAACCGCTCACGACACCGGCATCAACCTCATCGATACCGCTGAATGCTACGGCGATCACATCTCCGAACGCTTCATCGGACAGGCAATCAAAGGGCTCAACCTACGCGATCAGTTCCTCATCGCTACCAAATTCGGACATAAGTTTAATGCTCCCTTTGATCGCTCCGAACCTCGCAGCGGCCCTGACATTCAGAAACAACTTGACGACTCCCTTGCCGCTCTGCAGACCGACTACATTGATCTCTATCAGTATCACTCCATGCCTGATAAGGATTATGAGTCTGCTGACATTCGTGGTGTTCTGGAGAAAGCGAAACAGGCCGGCAAGATCCGCCATATCGGCAATTCCATCGCCTCTGCCAACACCGGCACAGCCCAAATCGAAAAGTCATCCGCCTACCATGTCGAATCCATTCAACTCGTTTATAACCGGCTCAGCCGCCTCCCGGAAGATCACGCCTTCCCCGTCTGCGAACGTCTGCATCTGGGCGTTCTTGCACGCGTTCCGCTCGCCTCCGGCTTCCTCTCCGGCAAATACAAGCCCGGTGATAAGTTCCCCGCAAACGATGTCCGTCACCGCTGGCAATCCAAAGATGCCGACGCCAAGTTGATCGAAGCGGAAAAAGTTCAGAAGACCGAAGTGCCCATCGGCGTTCCCATGGCGCAGTGGGCGCTTGCCTGGTGCCTTAAGAGCCCGGCGGTGCAATGCGTTATTCCCGGGTGCAAATCGCCCATGCAAGTGCACATGAACGCTCTCGCCGCCCATCTTGACATTGTCGATCCCAAGCACCCATGGGCTGTCAAGTAGTTCCGCGATTGAACATCAAGCCCAGGGACCGCAGTCCTTGGGCTTTGACGCATTTTATGAACTGAACGTATTTTATATCGTTATTTTGCCTTGCCGCCGCGGATTGCATCGTTCACACGTTGCGACTCGGCGATGTCCACCAGAATTTCCCGTTGGCCGCACTCGCGGTACATCTCGCCGATCGTCTTGTTCGGATCATTCGACCAGAAGAGACCGGCATCTTCTCGCACGGAGAAGGAATAACCGACCTTGTCGCCGTATTTTTGCTTCATTGCCTCGCCATCGTTGAGCGTCTCCGACCAGCCCAGCAACGCATAGGACAAATCGATCTCGCAGACCATGACACGCTTTGTTGTGTTTTGTGCCATCACCACGCCCAGCGGATTAAACAGCGTCACGTTATCCCGCACGGTGCTGGTAATGACCCAGTATTGATTTCGCAGGGCATGTGACGCGACTCGCACCGTTGCCGGCGATGCGCTGGGCGATACGACCAATTCCGCCCCCTTCTTCGCTAAAGCGTCCCACCCCTCATCAAACATCATGTCCCAGCAAATCTGAATGCCCAGCTTTCCGAAATCGCAATCGAATACCGGATACTCCGTGCCCGGTTTCGCTCCGCACTCAATGCCACCTTGCCAATCCACCACCGTGTGCACTTTGCGATAAATTCCCATGACCTTTCCGTTGCGATCGAACAAGACCGCGGCATTCGAGATGTGATCGCACTCCTGCAAGACCATCGGCACAATCACGTAAGCCCCCCCCCTTCCGATTTTCTTCGCTGCCGCCCCCAATCGCATCAGCACCTCTCCATGCAACTTTACTGCATCGCCCTTCTCCGTGGAAATCGCATATTCCGGCAGCACCACCAGATCCAGCCGCCTGGGGTATTTCGCCGCCGCTTCTTTGCCTGCCAGCGCAATGACCTCTTCCGCCAAAGTCAGCCGCTGCTCCAGTCCGCCGCGAAAGCGTTGCATCACTGTCGCCACCACCACCTTCCGCGGCAGTGCATTCGCTTTCGATTTCACTTCGACACGTTGTTGAGCCATCGCACAACCTCCTGCCATCATCGCTGCCAGCAGCACCAGCACGCATGCAAAAACGCGTAACATCATCACTCCGCAAATCGTCAGAGCCGCAATCGTAAAAGAACGGTATCGTGACGGCAATCTGACGATTGGGGTGTGGCTATCTTTTGTGGCAAATTGTTACACCAAAGGCGAGGTCCGCGACGCTGCAAGCGTTTTCGATGCCCTTTGGCAAGATCAACGCAAAGCCCCATATTGCCATGCGGGGCTCCACTTGACGCCTAATGCCACAAAAGATGGCCACACCCGACGATCGCGGCTCTGATGTTTCTGATTTCGTCCAATGCAGTCGACGGGGTATAATGATTTGGTTCCGAAACTCCGATAATATTCACGGGTACATGTGCTGTGCCTGAGCTTAACGAGGAATTCATGGCCGACGAGCGTGACGAGCAAAATGAGCTGAAAGAGAAGCCTGAGGCGGGGCGCCAGCGGATCAAGGGGGGTGGGGAAGGACCAGGCGGAGGACCGGGGGGACCTAATAGTGGGCCGGGTGGTGATGGCAATATGCGGCTGCCGCGGTCGATGCTGGGATGGGTTTTGATCATGTCGCTGGCGGTGCTGGCGTTTGTGTGGCTTCGCAGTACGCAGGGGGTGCCACAGGAGAAGACGACCTCGGAATTTATGAAGGAACTGGAGCAGAAGAGACTTCAGTCGGTCGTGGTGAGAGAAGATGGAAATATGTTCACGTTGATCGGAACGTACAAGGACAATGAGCCAGGGGTGCAGCTCAATCCGAATGGGCAGCCTTCCAAGATCATCACGCGGATTTATGCCACCGCGATGGATGGATTTGGCGCCAACAAACTGCTGGAGATGTGTCAGAAAACAGAGACGGATCTGGATAATAAACAGGGGAATTTGGCGCTTTGGGGGATTTTGCTGGGGCTTGTGCCGTACATCTTGCTCTTTGTAGTGGTCTGGTTCTTTTTCTTGCGCCAGATTCGCTCGGCCGGTGGCGGGATCGGCATGCTGGGAAATTTCGGACGCAGCCGACATCGGCTCCTGTCGAAAGAACATACCAACGTGACGTTCGACGATGTGGCGGGCATCGAAGAAGCAAAAGAAGAGCTCCACGAAATCGTGGAGTTTTTGAAGAATCCCAAGCGATTCCAGCGGCTGGGCGGGCGGATCCCTCGCGGCGTTTTGCTGGTGGGGGATCCGGGGGTAGGTAAGACGTTGTTGGCCAAGGCGATCGCGGGGGAGGCGGATGTGCCGTTCTTTTCGATCAGTGGATCGGATTTTGTGGAAATGTTTGTAGGCGTTGGTGCGAGCAGGGTTCGCGATTTGTTCAAGACCGCGAAGGAGAGCTCGCCGTGCATTATCTTTTTGGATGAAATCGATGCGGTCGGGCGGCGGAGAGGCAATGGCATGGCGTCGGGCGGACACGACGAACGCGAACAGACGCTCAATGCGATCCTGGTGGAGATGGACGGGTTTGATACGAACGATCAGGTGATTGTCATTGCGGCGACGAATCGGTCGGACGTGCTGGACCCGGCATTGACACGTCCGGGGCGTTTCGATCGGCAGGTGTATGTGCCGCTGCCGGATATCAAGGGACGCTACGAAATTTTGAAGGTCCACGCACGGAAGGTGAAACTCGGTGCGAGCGTGGATTTGATGCGAGTGGCGCGCCAGACGCCGACGTTCTCCGGAGCGGACCTGGCGGCCATCATCAACGAAGCAGCGCTCATGGCGACGATGGCAAACAAAGACGCCATCGAAATGATCGACCTGGAGGAATCTCGCGATAAGTTGCGATTCGGCCGGGCACGCAAGAGCCGAGTGGTGGATGACAAGGAAAAAGCGATTCTGGCGTGGCACGAGGCGGGACATGCTTTGGTGCAGGCGTTGGAGACGGATTACGATCCGTTGCACAAGGTAAGCATTATTTCTCGCCGCGGAATGGGTGGGGCGGCATTTTCGCTGCCGGAGAAGGATCGTCTGGTCTATTCGAAAAAATACTGGCAAGCCTATCTGCGTGTCTGCTACGGCGGACGCATCGCGGAAGAACTTTACTGCGGAGACGCCTCGACGGGCGCATCGATGGACATTCAGCAGGCGACGAACATCGCAAGGTCGATGGTGCGGGACTGGGGGATGTCGGAAACGCTCGGCCCGGTGCGGTTCTCGACGGATGAGACTCACCAACAGTTCCTGATGGATCAGAAAGACTATTCGGACAAAACCGCCGAACTGATCGATCAGGAAGTGCATCGGTTCATCACCACGGCATATGAAGAAACGAAAAAGATTCTGACAGAAAAGAAGGACGCGTTGGAGTCGCTGAAGGAAGCGTTATTGAAGTACGAGACGCTGGACGCGGAGGATGTGCGTCGGATCATCGCGGGTGAAACGATCAGCAAACCGACGGTGGCGGATATTTTGGCGAGCGAACAGCAGCGTCGTGCGGAGGCGCGTCGTGAAGGGGAGATGCGGAAGCCGGAAGCGGAAGGGCCGGGGGTTGCGATGCCGCAGCCGGGGTGATGCCTGAGGTCGAGGAGTTTTTATGATGGTAGCCATCAAGCAAGCCACAACTATCCAACCCGGCGGTGTCATTCAGATCACCTCCGACCAACTCCCTGCCGGGGTACGCGCTGAAGTCATCATCCTTGTGGAAGAAACTGTTCCTGTGATGTTTCCCACCATGCGCAGCCTCATCGGCGCCGCTCGGGGTTCGTTCAAGTCGACTGCCGAAATCGATACATTTCTCCGCGCGGAGCGTGATGCATGGGAAAATTGAACGACCTTCTCGGCCAAAAAATTTATCTTGACACCAATATTTTCATCTATGCTCTTGAGCAGAATCCCGAATATGCCGCTGTTGTGGATCGTCTCTTCGCTCTCTTCGACGCCGCCAAGGCTGCTGCCTTTACCAGTGAAATCGCCTTGGCCGAGTGTCTCGTGAAGCCATGCGCTGATGGCAACAGCGACTTTCAGATTCGTTATCAGGCAGCTATCACGACGCGTCCGGGTTTGACCGTTTATCCTATTTCTCGCTCAATGATCATCCGGGCCGCACATATCCGTGCGGCCCACAAAGTTCGCCTCCCGGATGCCATCCATCTCGCCACCGCACTTGATGCCTCCTGCGACTTTTTTCTCACCAACGACCAACTCGTTAAGCCCATCCCCGGCATCACGCTGATTCAACTCTCCGATTTGTATGTTGGCGTGTGAGGGGAAGGGCGGGTAGGCTGAGGAGAATTCGAATGGACGCGAGGTGGTTTATGGCGAAGCGGATGAATGGGTGGATCGGCGCAGTCGTGGTGGTGGCGATGATGATGGGAGCAGGAGGAGCGAGCGGGGCGGTAGCGGTGAAGGAGGAGTTGAAGGAGTGTGCGTTGCCGCATGGGGAGGTGGTGCTGCCGGTGGCGGGGACGTTTGAGGCGGCCAATGGAGAGTTCTTGAAGTTGGCGGATGGGAGTCTGGTGAAGGCGACGAGCGTGTGGCAGGCGAAAAAGCCGGACGATGTGGCGGCGATGCAGCGAGGGCAGGTGGCGGACTTGGCGTTTCTGTCGGAAGACAATGGGACGTTGTGGGCGGTCAGCGGGCGAGTGGTGGATTTGGGAATGGTGTATTTGTCGGATTTGTCGGGCGTGAAAATGGATCGGCCGGCGGAGATTCGGGGAGGGGGAGGCAGGCCGGCGGGGATCATCAGGGGAGTGCAGGAGGGGCGGACGTTTCTGGTGGAGACGACGGAGGGGAAGTTTGCATTGGTGAGAGTGTTGGAGGTGAGCAAGGTGGGGGCGGTGGTGCAGTATGTGTATCAGCCGACGGGGGGGACGATGTTTGAGGTGCCGAAGGGGGAGTTTTTGGATGTGGTGCCGTGGGTTGCGTTGCGTGAGCCTGCGAAGAAAGTAACGCGAACGACAGCGATCGCCAACCCACCGACACCTACGCCGGTGCCGACGGCGGATCGCGTAGAGGGACAGCGTGTACCCGACATAGATTTAGTCGGCCAGTATGGGGCGAGTGCGATTGCGAATGGGGTGAGTGCGATGAAGTCGGAAAGAACGTCGACGGTTTTGGAGCCGCCGTTTTCGTATCACATGCGGCAGCAGGAAGTGATGATCGAGACGCGAATGAAGCTGCTCAAGGGCGATGCGAAGACGTCGACGGAGATTGAGAAGAAGGTGGATGCAATCAATGAATTGGCGGAGATGCGAGCCGATGCGGCGGCGGAGGAGATGGTCAAGCAGATTGCTTTTTTGAATCCGCGCGGGGCAGGGACGGAGTTTCAGGATAGCGTGCATCCTTGTTTTGCGGGGTTGAAGAAGCTCGGGAGTGCGGGGAGCCGGGCGGCGGTGAAGGGGCTGCGGGAAATGGATCTGGGCAGCGAGTCGGAGAGTTTGGAGAGTCCGTCGTATCGCGCGGGGCTCCTGGCGCTGGTGATTCGGGCTGTGGAGGGGGATGACGTGGGGCTGTACATTTTGCGGCGAGAACGTGCGGCAACGAACGATGTCAAGCGACAGCGCATGTACGACCAACTCATCAGCCCGGAAGTGAAAAACATCCGATAACGACGAAAAATAGCCACAGACAGACACGGACAGGTTTTGAAATTCGAAATTCGAATGACGAATGACGAATTAAATCCAAATGCTCAAATGTTCAAATGACCGAAACAACGTGTCGCCCCCCCGTTTCACTCCTTCGATCATTCGGACATTCGGATTTGATTCGTCATTCGAATTTCGTCATTTACCCGTTGACGGTCGCGGTACCAAATGTTGAATGACGAAATAATGCTGTTGTGGCAAAAAACATGGATCGGTTGAGCTACCGTTTACGTTTCCGAATGGGAACCCAAGGACGGTTCTGAAGTTTCCATGAGGAAGGTCAAGATGACGGCGGAGCATTTCGATCGCTTCATTAGAGTGCTGGGGCTGGCAATCCCGTAGCGGAATTCTGCAATCAACAAATACCGTCGCAGGATGTAGAGCAGCCGCCTTTCGGGCTGCGGCACGGAACGCCTTCACGTGGAGAACCCCCAGCAATGATCATGAAATCCCCCCCCTTCGCAGACAGGAAAAGTTCGCTTTCCATCGAGCATCTGGAATCCCGGCTGAATCTCTCGACGCTGGCTGGAGCTCCGATGACACGCTGGGGAGACATGAGTGTTCCGCAGGCGCGGCAGGCATCGACTTATAACAACGTCAACGTCCTGACGAATCCGTCGGCCGATCCGTTCGCGGGGCTGGCGTACGGCGATACGTCGGTGAGCACTTCGGCCACGACGGCGGTGGCGATCACGAACTATTCGCTGCTGCAGGGCGTTCAGGTGGAATACATCAACGGCGTTCCGGACATCGGCTACATGCAGCCGACGGGGGCGCGGATGGAATACAAACTGAACGTCAGCGCGGCGGGGACGTACACGCTGAATTTCGACGTGGCGGCGATTACGGCGGGCAGCTTCGACGTGCTGGTCAATGGCGTCTATGCGAGCACGTACAACTACTCCACGACGGGCGACTGGCAGAGATATGCAACGGCGTCGCAATCGATGGTTCTGGGGACTGGGAACAATACGGTTGCGATTGTGCCGAAGAATGGCGCGGCGTTTAACCTGAAGACTTTTTCGCTGACTCCGAACGGCGTCTCGAACGACAGCAGCAATAACGGAACGGGCCTCACAGTAGGCAGCGGCGGCGCGACAATTGCAGCAGATCAGCAATCTGCAATGAACAATTGTCAAATTGAATACGTGACCGGGAAGCCGGACGTCGGGTTTATGGGCTGGGGCGGATATGTGGAATACACGTTGAACGTGCAGTCGGCGGGGAATTACAACATCGCCGTGGACACCGCGTCGCCCTGGAACGGTTCCTACACAATGTCAGTGAACGGCGCGGCGGCGGCGACCTGCAACTACAACGCCACCGACAGTTGGGGGAACTTCCAGCCGGTGAGCAACACGGTCTACCTGGCGGCGGGAACAAACGTCATCCGCCTGGCAACGGCAAACGGCTCGCAATACAACACGGGGAACATCACGATTTCGCCGATAGGAAACGCAAACAATAACAACAACGGAACAGGCATCACCGTGGGCAGCGGCGGCGCGACGATCGCGGCCGATCAGCAATCTGCAATGAACAATTGTCAAATCGAGTATCTGACCGGAAAGCCGGACGTCGGGTTTATGAGCTGGGGCGGTTACGTGGAATACACGCTGAACGTGCAGTCGGCGGGGAATTACAACATCGCCGTGGACACCGCGTCGCCCTGGAACGGTTCCTACACGATGTCGGTCAACGGCGCGGCGGCGGCGACCTGCAACTACAACGCCACCAACAGCTGGGCGATCTTTCAGCCGGTCAGCAACACCGTCTACCTGGCGGCGGGAACAAACGTCATCCGCCTGGCAACGGCAAACGGCTCGCAATACAACACGGGAAACATCACCATTTCCCCGGCAGGAAATGCCAACAACACGCCACCGGAATCAAACCCGTCGCCTCCGAACTACAACGGCGGAGCGATTACCGTCAGCACACAATGGATGACCTCCTTCACGCAACTGAACATCGTCGGGACGTCGGCTAATGACTCGATTTACGTCTCGCAATCCGGCAATACGATCACCGTAACAGCAAACGGAACAACCAGTTCCTACACCGGCCCCTACGGCGCCATCGCGATCAAGTCCGGCGGCGGAAACGATACCATTACCGTCGATTCGTCAGTGACGCTGAACACCGCGGTGTACGGCGGATCTGGCAATTGCACCATTACGAACAGGACGCAGGGCTTGGCCACGGTTGTGACGGTCGGCGGAGGCATCAACACGGTGCAGGGCAATGGGTTCAACAGCGCGTTCTGGGTCAATGGCAGCGACACGGTGAACGCTTCGAGCGCGGAGATTGCCGCCGGCGATGTGCATCGTGTCACGAGCTTCTGGGGCGGAGTGAGCACGAGCCTCCTGGGACAGGATCTCCCGGATCCGATCGGGACGGGCTCCGTGACGCGGCTGACGAACAACAGTTTGTGGGGCATGGGCCCGACGATGGCGGACGTCAATCAGGGCCAACTGTCGGACTGCTACCTGCTGGGGCCGCTACAGGCGCTGGCGTTCAGCAATCCCCAGTTGCTTCAGCAGATGGCGGTGGACCTCGGCGACGGAACGTATGCGGTGCAGTTCAAACGCGGCGGCACAACGACCTATGTACGCGTCGATGGCGATCTGCCGGCGGCAGGCTATTACGCCAACGGCCTGATGTACGCACACCCCGGCGATTCCGGCAACATCTGGGCCGCCATCATTGAAAAAGCCTACGCGGAATTTCAAACGAGCGCCTGGAATTACAGCTCGCTGAACTACGGCTACTACGGCAACGTCTTTAGCGACCTGGGCATCGGCTATTCCGTTTTCGGTGCGACGGATATCAATACGTTATTCAACACCATTGCCAACGGCCTGAGTGCCGGCAAGGCCGTGGTGATCGGGACCAACGCAAACATCGTCGCCGGCGCGCCGCTGATCGGAACGCACACGTACTCGGTAACATCAGCGTGGCGGGACGGCAGCGGGACCGGATGGGTGACGCTACGCAACCCGTGGGGATTCGACGGCGCGGGCAACGACGGCAATCTCTACGATGGCCTGGTGACCATGACCATCAGCCAACTGCAAGCGAACCTGCAGTCGGGAAACATCACGGCATAAGACGGGAATTGCGATAACGCTTGTCCCTAGAAAGCGGAGGTCGGTGCTTGTTTGGGCCGGCCTTCGCTCTTTTTATTGAACAAATTTTACGAATGTTACGAAAACACTTTTCCTGTCAGCTTTTCATACGCCTCGACATACTTTGCCCGCGTATTATTCACCACCTCATTGGGCAGTTCCGGGCCCGGCGGCGTCTTGTTCCACTTCAACGTTTCGAGATAATTCCGTAAATACTGCTTGTCGAAACTCGCCTGATCCCGGCCGACTTCGTACTGATCCGCCGGCCAGAAACGCGACGAATCCGGCGTGAGTGCTTCGTCGATCAGGATCGGCGTTCGTCCGCCGTCCACGTTCGGATGCGTTCCGAATTCGAACTTTGTGTCGGCAATGATGATGCCGCGGGACCGAGCAAACTCCGCCGCTCGCTTGTAGAGCGAAATCGTCAAATCCCGCGCCTTGGTCATGACTTCCGCTCCGACCTTCGCCGCCGCCTCGTCGAACGAGATCGGCAAATCGTGCCCCTTCTCCTCCTTCGTCGACGGCGTGAAGATCGGCTCCGCCAACTGCTGGCACTGTTTCAACCCCGCCGGCAACTTCACGCCGCTCACCACGCCACTCTTGAGATAATCCTTCCAGCCCGACCCCGTGATGTACCCCCGCACCACGCACTCGATCGGCAGCACCGTCGTCTTCCTCACCAACACGCTCCGCCCTTTAAGCTGATCCGCATATTTCCGCAGATGCTCCGGATACTTCGCCACATCTGTCTCAATCAAATGATCCTTGACCCCCGGGCATTCCTTCTTGAAAAACCCAAACCAGAAATTCGACAACCCCGTCAGGATCGCTCCCTTATCCGGGATCGGCGTCGGCATAATCACGTCAAACGCCGAGATGCGATCCGACGCCACGATCAATAACTGTCCACTCCCCAGATCATAAACATCTCGCACTTTCCCACGCCGCACCGCGATTCCCGGAATATTCGATTGCATCACAGCCGCCATAACCACTCCTATAAAAAGCACCATCCACTATTTAGCCGGCAGGCTTGCCTGCCGTTTCGCTACCCCAAAGATTACCCGCACCCGCCTCATTCATCCACCCTCCAAGGCACGCCAAGAAATGATTGTTGTATGCAAGTAGAATTGTCCCTCCTAAGCTGAAATAGAAATGTCACCCATTGCGTGCCGGAGTATACCGGTCAGAATGGATGAATTACTTATGTCGGCCAATGAACGTGTTCGGCTCGACGTGATGCGGCGTGGCGAACGTGGCGAGATCACGATGTCAACTGCGGCGGAACTGATGCGAGTCTCGCCGCGTCAGGCCAAGCGGATTCGAAAGCGTTTCAAGGCATTGCGGGATGCCGGCCTGGTGCATCCGCTTCGTGGACGTGTGAGCAATCATCGGTTGCCCGAGGAACTTCGCCAGCGGATCGTCAAACGCCATCAGGAGCGTTACGCGGACTTTGGGCCGACGTTTGCCGGCGAGAAGGTTCTGGTGAAGATGCTTGCCGGCGGACAACTGCTGATGAGCTACCGGGACCACCCGCTGAGCTTCCGTGAATTGCCTTTTCGCCAGGCGCCGGAACGAACCCGGAGGGTCCATGTGAACCGCGTGCCTTGGAAGCCCGCGGCCAATCACAAGTGGCGAAACGACCCGGTGGGCCGGCCGGCTTCGCTGCGTCGTGGCGGCCCGACTCCGACTCCGGTCGGGGCTACGGCTTCGCCTCCGCCACTCCCTACGCCTGCGTCGGACCGCCACGACGCTCCACCTTTCATGTCTGGGTGACATTGCTATTTGCGCTAAGAGGGTGACATTTCTATTTCTTGA
>WQYP01000061.1 GCA_009781185.1 Phycisphaerales bacterium
GCCGCCGCCGCGCCTGCCGCACCCCCCGTTCCCCCAAAAACTGAAGCATCTCCCCCCGCCGCCCCAACCAAGCCAGCTACTCCTCCTGTCCTGCAAAAACCCGTCCGTCCCACCGTCAAGCCCGTCGGCGTCCCCAACGTCCCAACACGCCCCCAAGTCACCGCCGTCGGCCCACAAGTCAAGCCCGCCCCCGCACAGCTCAAAGGCCCCAACGTCATCCGCGTCGAGCAACCCGACCAACTCCCCACCCCACGCCCCATGCGCCCGCGTCCCCCCGCCAGTTCCGGCACAGGCGGCAGCGGAGGAGGGGCCGGCCGTGGCCCCGGTTACTCCGCAGCTCCACCGATGCCCATGCCCTCCACCCCCTCCCGTTCTCGTGGCGGGGGCGGCTCCAGCCGCGAAACCCCCATCCTCGACGACGAAGAAGCCGCCGCCAGAAAGAAAGGTCGTCCCGCCGCTCGTCGCGGCGTCGGCACAGGCCGACGCGGCGACGCAGGAAACGCCGCCATCAAAGAATGGCGCGAAGCCGACCTCATCGAACGCGAAGAACGTCTCGCCAGTTCCGCAGGCGCCCTGCGTGAACGAAAACGCGAAATGTCCAAGCAATCCCGTCACGCCCCTTCACCCGGCACAACCCCCAAACAAACACACGTCGAAATTTCCCCCCCCATCACCATCCGCCAGCTCTCCGAAGCCCTCGGCGCCAAATCCGGCGACATCCTCAAAAAGCTCATGGCACAGGGCATCATGGCCACCGTCAACCAGGTCATCGAGCCCGATTCCGCACAAGTCATGGCCCTGGAGTTCGGCATGGAACTCACCGTCAAAGCACGTGAAAGCGAAACCGCTCGGCTCGAACGCGAATACAAAGAAACCGAAGAAAAAACCGAAAAAAACGGCCGTGCCCCCGTCGTCACCATCCTCGGACACGTCGACCACGGCAAAACCAGCCTCCTCGACAAAATCCGTTCCGCAAACGTCGCCGCTGGCGAAGCCGGTGGCATCACCCAACACGTCGGCGCCTACACCGTCGAACTCACCGGCTCCGACGGCACCCTCAAACGCGTCACCTTCCTCGACACCCCCGGCCATCAAGCCTTCACCGCCATGCGAGCCCGCGGCGCCAACATGACCGACGTCGTCGTCCTGGTCGTCGCCGCCGACGACGGCGTCATGCCCCAAACCATCGAATCCATCTCACACGCCAAAGCCGCAGGCGTCCCCATCGTCGTCGCCATGAACAAAATCGACAAACCCGAAGCAAACCCCAACAAAGTCCTCGGCCAACTCGCAGAACAAGGCCTCAACCCCGCCGAATGGGGCGGCGACACTGAAGTCGTACGCACCTCCGCCACCACCGGCCAAGGCATCAAAGAACTCATCGAATACCTCGACTACACCGCCACCCTTCGCGAACTCAAAGCTTCCACAACCCTCCCCGCACGCGGCGCCGTCATCGAATCCTTCATGGACCCCAACCGCGGATGCGTCGCCCGCGTCCTCGTCCAAAACGGCACCCTCCACGTCGGCGACACCCTCGTCTGCGGTCCCGCCTGGGGCCGCGTACGTTCCCTCACTGACGACAAAGGCCAATCCATCCAACAAGCCGGCCCCTCCTCCCCCGTCGAAGTCATCGGCCTCGACACCGTCCCAGGATCCGGCGACAAGTTCTATGCTCTCGACGACGCCAACGAAGCTCGCGACATCTCCGACGAACGCAAAATGATCGACCGCCAAGGCGAAATTGCCCAGCGTAGCAAAGTCACCCTCGAAAACCTCTACGACACCATCCAAAAAGAAGCCATCAAGGAACTCCGCGTCATCCTCAAAGGCGACGTCCAAGGCTCCGTCGACGTCCTCAAACAACTCCTCACCGAAGAGCTCTCGAAAGAAGTCAAAGTCCGCCTCCTCCACGCCGCCGTCGGCGGCATCACCGAAAGCGACGTACTCCTCGCCGAAGCCTCCAACGCCATCATCATCGGATTCTCCGTCGCCGCCGACGAAACCGCACGAAAACTCGCAGAACACGAATCCGTCGAAATCCGCACTTACCGCATCATCTACGAAATCACCGACGACATCCGCAAAGCCCTCACCGGCATGCTCGCACCCACCAAGCAAGATCAGGTCCTCGGCCACGCCGAAATCCGCCAAGTCATCAAAGTCTCCCGCGTCGGCAACATCGGCGGTTGCATGGTCTCCGACGGCATCCTCCAACGCTCCAACAAATTCCGACTCATCCGCGACGGCTCCGTCATCACCGACAACCTCACCCTCGAAAGCCTCAAGCGTTTCAAGGAAGACGTCAAAGAAGTCCGCGGCGGACTCGAATGCGGCATCAAACTCGCAGGATACGACGACATCAAAATCGGCGACCGCCTCGAAGCCTACAAAATCATCGACGTCGCCAGAACCCTTTAACTATTTAGCCGGCATGCTTGCATGCCGCTTAACGTTGATCTCGTAAACAGGCACCGAAGTCGCTTGCGGCGTCGCGAACCGCCCAAATAAAATAAAAATATGCTTATCGGAATCCTACAACTGGAACTACGAATCGGCGATGCCCTCAATCTCTCAGGCAAACGCAAATACCTGCGTTCCCTCAAAGACCGTTGGCATCACCACCACAACGTCTCCGTCGTCGAAGTCGACTACCTCGATCACCCGCAGCACACGATCCTCGCCGTAGTCCTCGCCGGCACCGACGCTAAAAAAATGGAAAGCACCTTGAGCAAACTCGTAGACTCGACCAACAAGAACCGCTACACCGAACTTCAAGACTTCCGAATCGAAATAATCTCCGGCCGCGACTAAGCCCCCGGAGTTCACGCTTCAGCGTGCCCCGTAGCGAACCCGCTCTGCGGGGTGCAAACACAGGACTGCAACATGCCTAAAATTCGCCAGCAAAAAATCGCCTCCCAGATCCAAAAGCTCGTCGCCATGACCCTGCTCAAAGAGATCGCCGACCCCCGCATCGACGGCCTCATCAGCGTCACACGCGTCGACGTCACCCCAGACCTCCGTGAAGCCAGAGTCCACCTCAGCTTCCTCAACAACAAACGCCCCCCCGCCACCATCCTCGAAGGCATCAACTCCGCCGGCCGACACATCCAATCCGAAGTCGCCAAAGGACTCACCATGCGATTCGTCCCTCGCCTCAGTTTCCACCTTGACGAATCTTTGAAACGCGAAGCGGAAATCTTGAAAAAAATTGGCGAAGCGAACCGAAAAAACTAGACAAAACCAGACAAAACGAGACAGAATCAGACAAAAACAGACAAAAGGAAGGAAAATCTAGATGATCAAGGCCAATATCAAGGTCGATCTTCTCCGCAAAACGATCTCTCGTCTCGTGAAGGCCGCCCCTTCCAGACGCACCGCCTCTACACCCTCCGACCCCATCGCCCGCCTGATCCTCGCCTTCCTCGAATACGATTGCGACGAGGCCCGCGCCTCCAACGCCGAACGCAAATTCCTCGATAACATGGTTGATTACAACGAGTTACGCGTGACACCCGCCATCGAGCTCGCCGCCCTTTTAGGCGTCCGTTATCCCTTCGCCGAATCCCGTTGCTCCGCCCTGCACCGCACCTTGCAAAGCATTTTCGACCGCGAACATCAAATGCGCCTCGACCGCCTCAAGGAAATGAAAAAGACCGAGATACGTCCATATTTCCAAAGTCTTGCTGGCATAACACCTTACGTCGAGGCGGCTGTCTGTCTGGACGCTTTCACTGTCCCCGCCGCCCCCATCGACACCAAATTGCTCTTGTGGCTGATCTCCAAAGAAGTCCTCCCCGAAGGCACGGAACTCAAGACAGCTCAACAGGTTATAGAAAAGCACTTAAAAGCCGCCGAAGCCGCCGACTTTTTCCACGGTTCCCGCAAAGAGCTCGACGGTTGGTCTCCCAAGAGCTGGCCCCAAGTCGCCAAAGCCTATTCCCCCATCCTTGCCCCCCCCCCGATCGAGGCCCCCGCTCCTGTCGAAGATCCCAAAAAAGACCCCAAGAAACCCGAGCCCGCCAAGGACTCTAAACCTAAACCCGTCGCGACGCCCGCCAAGAAAAAATAAGGGAACATCGGGCGTGTCCCATCAGAGCCGCGAGCGTCAGCTCGCTTCGTACGTTTCGTGCGATTGTGGATGTGACGAAGCGAGCTTACGCTTGCGGCTCTGAAGGATCACGGCAGCGGGACGTCATGAAATTCAAACGGCATCGTGACTTCGCGGGTTTTGGCGGTCACGGTGACGCGGAACTTGGCGGGCGTGAACTTCGCTTTGCCCCTGCTGTCATTGAGCGAGAAGTTGTACTGATAGTTGAGCCAGATGCCGTTGGTGCTTCCGCTGTGTTTGTTGTCTGAAATCACCGCGCCGCTGGCGTCGAGAAGTTGCATGCGGGGAGCAAGCGTTGCATGGAGGTCTTGGATGCCTCGAGTTTTGTCCATCTCGCCGCTTTGGAACTGGAGGTCGGCGACGGCTTGGCCGTTCTTGACGCTGAATGTTTTGAGCGCCACGATCATGCCGTCAAGAGTGGCGACCGTGGGAGCTTCGCCTGCTCCGGGAAGATTCAGGTCGGCATGATACGAGAGCGTTTCGGCGCTGTAGACCAGAGTGCCTTTCATCACCGCGATGCGTGTCGCGGGGGGCTCCGGGGCATGCAGCGGCAGTGACTCGTAGGCGTAGCCGCCCTTCAGCCACCGTACGTTTTCTTCATCAGACCTGTCTTTCGTCGTCACAAGCAGCGAATGGCCTTTGTCGTCGGTCACTTCGGTGAGTTGTATTTTTCCGCCACGACGAGGGGCGTAGTACACACGCACGCGGGGATCGATTGCGAGGTGGAAGTTGGCGTTGAAGTTGTTTTGTGTTTTGGCGTCTGCCGCCATTTCGCCCGGCGCGACGTCGTGGCGGTCTATGTTGTTGAGCACGATGAGCACGGGGCCGGAAAGAACGCTCATGCGGAGGGAATTCCCGACGTCCACATTCAGCCGTAAATCCGCCTCTTCATCGGCAAATAGCGGCAACAGCGGCACTTGCTTCGCGATTTTCCGCACCGCCACCCACAGCGGCTGCCGATCCACGTGAAGCGTGATGCTCTGATTCATGGGCTGATTCACCAGCCGCGAGTTCTCGCCATAGTCGGGCCAGCCTTTGATCGTCAAGCCCGTCTGCTTCGAGAGTTCCTCGAACGCTTCGCGCAGCGTCGCATCCTTCAAATCCAGCGATACCGGCGGCGGATTAAGCGCCAACTCCTCATCCATCTCGGCCAGCCGAGCTTGAAGCCGCGCCTTGATCTCCGCGTCCGTCGCCTGGTCGGCCAATTTTTTCAGCAATGGTCGTTCGCTGATCGGCTGCTTCGCCAACTCCTTCTGCGCCGTATCTCGCGTCTTGAAATCGTCCGCCCCCAGCCGCGACAGCAGATCATTCCACTTCGGATCCGTCGCCGCCTGCGTCGCTGGCGGAGTGCCTTCCTCCTGCATTGTCAGTTGAGTCGGTTGAGCCGGTTTCGCACATGCCGGAATGATGATCATCACCACGGATGCAAGGCATGCACGAATCAAGATGCCGAGAATAGGACGAACGCGCATCGTCTTCTCCTTCTTGTTGCAGTTGATTGCACAAGAGTATAAATGCAAACGTTCGCAAACAAAAAAGGGAGCACCGCATGGTAATGCGGTGGCTTGTGAGGTGAGTTGTGCCAAACCACCGCATTACCATGCGGTGCTTCCCAGAAGTTGTTTTGTCATTCAGTCATTCGAATTTCGAATTTGATTCGTCATTCGCGTTTCGTCATTGAGGCTTCTGCTGGCTCGCAATCGCTTCTTTCTTGCTGCGGTCGGTTTCTTCCAGCACGTCGTCGACGAGGCCGTATGCCTTGGCTTCGTGAGCGTCGAAATACTTGTCGCGTTCCTGGTCTTCGGCGATCTTTTCCGTCGGTTGGCCGGTCAGTTTCGCCAGCAGGTCCGTCAGCGTGTTTTTGGTTTTGATGATTTCTTGTGCCTGGATGGCGATGTCTTCGGTTTGGCCCCAGATTCCGCCGAAGGGCTGGTGGATCATGATCTTGGCATGTGGCAGTGCGTAGCGTTTGCCTTTGGTTCCGGCGGCGAGGATGACGGCTCCGCCGGACATCGCCTGGCCGATGCAGAACGTCTGGATGTCGCAGGTCAGGAACTTCATCGTGTCGTACATCGCCAGCGTGTCGTCGACCGAACCGCCGGGCGAATTCACGTAGAGCATGATGTCCTGGTCTTTGCGGAGGTTCTGCAGGTACAATAGCCGCATGATGACGTTGTAGCTCGAGACGTGGTTGATCTCGCCGACCAGGAAAATCACGCGGTTCTCCAGCAGCATCTGATCGACGGTCATCTCACGGTAGCGCTGCATTTCGTAAGCGTTCCGCGGGGCGATCGCATCGTAAGGCGGGATCCCGGAGGTGAGTTGGGGTAGGACTATTTTCCCATGCGAGTCGTAGAGAGCCATGCGTTTTTCCTCGATTAAGCGACAGTTGAGGAATCATATGGCGCACAAGCGAAAACGCCAAACGACGCGTATGGGGGAATGGTGGGTTGGAGGTGGAAAATAAATCGTTTATGCTTATGTCGTTCGCGTGTTTTTTTTGGCTGCGGACGACAATTTGACTTGACGCACGGTGCGTCAAAACGCTGCTACCAGAAATCTTAGCAGATTTTCCGGCTGAAAGGCCGGAAAAAGGCAGTGTTTTGAAACCGCGCCTCCCTTATGGGGGGCGTCGGCCAAGACACGTCTTTTTCCCCCTCTGCTAAGGGTTCTGGTAGCGTGTTCGCGGTCCGGCGTCCTCCTTTTTTATGGGGAGTCATCTCATGAAACTCTTCTATTCACCTCTCCGCAACAGTGATGAGCAAGCCATCGGCTGGACGTGTTTTATTTGCAGTCATTGTTTTCCGCTGAGCGTCGCCTACACCTTACAGGAATTGGACAACGGAATGTTTCACAACGTGAGTATCAAGTGTGCGGAGGATTATGAGAAGCTGTGCCAGAAGATTGCCGAGATGGAACAGCAGCAAAAGAGGGCCTCAGAGCAAAACTGAATCGGAATTTATTTTCGCTCAGTGGAGGGGGGGCAGGGCACACTCGTTTCGAGTTTCAAGAAACTTGACACTTGAAACTCGAAACTTGAAACTTACCCAGATGAAAGTTGCTGTTATATTTCCGCTTGTCGCTCCGGCGTTTGTTGCCAAAGGTGCTGCTCGCATCTTTGCCAAGATCGAGAATCGTGAGACTTTTCTTCGTAGCGTTGAGCTTTATGCTCGGCGGGATGAGGTTTTGCAGCGTATCGTTGTGGCGACGCCGGACGATCTGCCGCTCATGCAGGAGAAATATTCCGCGCATCTGGGGTTTCAGGGCGTGAGCGTTGCCGGTGGGGGGGTTGATTGGTTCAGTTGCGTCGGTAGGGGGGTTGAGAAACTCGATGCGGCGGTCGATGTCGTCATTGTTCACGATCCGTGTTGTCCTGCTGTTCCATTTACGCTACTGGATGCGATGGAGGAGGCGCTCGACAAAAATAAATCTCTTGCCGGTGTTGTTCCCGTGCTTCCCTCCCGCTGGGCTTTTTCCGATCTGGATGGCGATGGGAACAATCGGCAATTGCAGGAATATGTCGATATGTCCGCGGTGAGTGAAATTCAGTCTCCGCAGATTTTCCGCAAAGTTCCGCTCGTTCAGGCTTACGCTTCCCGCGGCAAAGATATTTTTGTTGATGATGCCGAACTGCTCATCAGCACCGGCCAGAAAATCGGCGTCGTCGTCGGCTCGCGCCTTAATATCCGCATCGACTCCGACGAACTCGTTCGCCTCGCCAAGGATCTTTTCGATCACCTTCCGAAGCCGAAGACGAAGACGCCGTTAACGCCGTTTGATGAGGCGCAGTGGTAAGTAACATCAGAGCTGCGAGCGTAAGCGTGCTTCGATGTGACGTGGATTCTTGACGAAGCGAGCTTACGCTCGCAGCTCTGATGTCTACCATCTCGCCACCGCTATTGCTCCGCGATGATGCCGTACTTCGCTGGGCTTCTTCGCTCCATTCGGCCACACGATTGCTACGATGTCGATTCGTGGCGTGAGTCCTGCGGTGCCGTATCGCCGTGTGAGTTGTCGCACTGTTCGTGCGACCACTTGTCGCTTGTGATGCCGTAACGAATCCTCCGGCCGCATGAAAGCTTCCGATGCTCGGGTCCGAACCTCGACGAACACCAGCCATTCTCCGTCGATGGCGATCAAATCAATTTCTCCGCGGCGGAAATGACGGTTCCTCGCTACGATTTTCATGCCCTGTTTTTTCAGATACTTCGCTGCAAATGCTTCGCCCAGAGTTCCCAACTCTTTCGGCCCCCCGCGAAATCTCTCCGTCACCCGCCGCCACCAACTTTTTCCAATCTCGAAAATCCGGGTCATCTCACACCGCCACCCCGCAAAGCGGGGGTGCTACATCTGTCTGTGTTAGTCTGTGTCTGTCTGTGGCTTATTTTCGTGCGTCTTCGTGTGCTTCGTGGTTACGTTTTCAATTCGGCGAGGAGTTCGATTTCGACGGTGGTGTTTAGGGGCAGAGCGTTTGTGCCGACGGCAGCGCGGGCGTGTCGGCCGGCGTCGCCGAAGATGGCGATGAGCAGGTCGGAGGCACCGTTGGCGACTTTGGCCTGCTGGTCGAAACCGTCGTTGGATTGGACGAACACGCCGATGCGGACGATGCGAGCGACGCGGTCGAGCCCCCCCCCTTCGCCGCCGCAGGCGTCTTTGAGCACGGCGAGGGCGTTGATGAGGCAGATTCTCGCGGCTTGCTGGCCCTGCTCGATGGATTGAGCGGAGGGGATTGGGCCGGCGATCTGGATCTTGCCGTCCCGCATCGCGATCTGGCCGGAGACGAAGACGAGATTGCCGGTTTTGACGTAGGGGACGTAAGAGGCGACCGGCTTGGGGGCGGGCGGAAGTGTGATATTGAGATTTTGCAGGGCGGTGTCGATGGTGGACATGTGAACCTCCGAAATTGAGCGGTCGCATTGTATACGAATCGAGATGCTTTATGATAAACAGTAATCTTTTCTGGAGGAAGCTTATGCCTGTTGTTATGCGTTTGGATCACATTGCGATCGCGGCGGAGAATACTGCGGTGATGGTGGAATTCTATAAGAAGGCGCTGGGGTTGGCGATTCTGCTGGAGTCGCCGCCGCGGCCGTCGGGACAGAAGGCTTATTTTCTTGGATTACCGCACGCAGCCGGCGAAGGGCTCTCCAAGGGCATGATGCTGGAAGTCTATCCGAAGGCGGATTTCCCGCGGCACGCCCGCAAGAGCGGCGAACCCGGCTTCGATCACATAGCCTTTTCCGCCCCGGATTTTGATGCGGCGGTCGCGCACATCAAGGCGAACGGCATCGCGATCCTGAGTATCGCGGAAGCGTTCGGCGGCGGACGACTTGTCTCCGTGCTGGATCCGGAAGGTAATGTGCTGCAGATCGTCGAACGGCAGTGAGGGTCGAAAATCCGAGCCGCGACCGTAAGGGAGCGACCCGTGTTGCTCCCGCATTATCGCACGGTCGCTCCCTTACGGTCGCGGCTCAGATGGTTTCGTTTTTCGGAGGCAAGCGATGCGACGGATAGCCGTGGCAGCTTTGGTCTGCTTGATGTGCTGGGCGTGTTGGGCGTGGATGGCTGGTGCACAGCAGGCAAAAGTTACCACGCGGGCGGCCACGCAAGCAGCAACTCGGCCGGCGACATGGGCTCAGCCGCTGGAGGTGGAAGGTGTGCCCAATTTGCACCGTGTTGCGACGGGATTGTATCGTTCCGCTCAGCCGACGCGGGAGGGGATGAAGCGGCTGGAGGCTATGGGCATTAAAATGGTGATCGATTTGCGGGCCTTTCATTCTGATCGCGAACTGCTGGCTGGCACGTCCTTGAAATACGAGAGTATCTCCGTGAAATCCTGGCACATTGAAAAAGAAGATGCGGTGCGGTTTCTCAAGCTCGTGACGGACCCGGCGAATCAGCCGGTGTTGGTGCACTGCCAGCACGGAGCGGATCGCACGGGTACAATGTGTAGCCTGTATCGCATGGTTGTGGATGGCTGGAGCAAGGAGGACGCTATCAAGGAACAGACAGAAGGCGGCTATGGATTTCACGAAATATGGGACAACATGAAGCAATGGCTGGGTACGGTCAACGTGGAGGAACTGCGATTGGCAGTGGAGAAAAAGTGAGTACCTCCTTCCTTCCTTCCTTCCTTCCTTCCTCCCTCCGTACCGCCACGCTCAATGGTGTGGTCATGTTTTGTGGCAAATTGCCATACCAAGCGAGTTCGAGGGAGCGTGTCGTGAGGCGAAGTCCGCGACGTCGCAAGCGTTTTCAGGGCTTTTTCACGCGATCAACGCCAAGCCTATGCCACAAAAGATGGCCACACCCAAATCTTCTAATCATATTGTTGTATATTTCGAAGTTCTACGTATAATATCCAATAGTGAAAATCTGTTCGTGTAGTTGAATTTTGTAGTTTGTAGGTGGGGTTCTTATGTCTGAGCCGGTCACAATGCTTGAGTCAGTTGCGACTACAACCCGCACACGGAAAGGGGTGTGGCGCAAATGGCTTTGCATTGCGTTGATATTGTTCGTTGTGCTGGCAGTCGGAACGGAGTTATTTGCGAGGTATTATCTGGGTTTGGGCGACCCGCCGCTCTGTATGGCTGATCCAGAGATGGTTTACCTTTTCAAACCCAATCAGACCTGTCATCGATTTGGAAACTTAATTCACTATAACGCGTATTCCATGAGGTCAGACGATTTTCCGGCCCATAAGAGCCTCCCCAATGAAATTCGGGTGATGGTCATCGGTGATAGCGTCATCAACGGCGGAGCCTTGACCGACCAAAGTAAAGTGTGTACCAGCATTTTACAGAAATCGCTGACCTCGAAACTGCGTCGTCCAGTGGTGATCGGGCATATTTCCGCCGGTGGATGGGGGCCTCTGAACCAATGGCCGTTCGTGAAAAAATATGGGCTTTTCGATGCGGATGTGGTCGTCCTGGTGTTTTCCAGCCACGATGCTTCTTCATCGAGCCTGCGGCCGACGGCAGGTATCGACCCGAATTTCCCGGATCACAAGCCGTGGTGCGCAACTTGGGAAGCTGTGATGCGGTATTTGCCTCGGTATTTTCATACATTGGGTTCTGCCGCGAGCAATGAAGGCTATCGAGAAGGCACAGCGGATCCGAAGATGACCCAACAGCACATGGTGGCAGTGAAGAGCATGATCAACGCGGCAAAGGAAATTGGCGCCAAACCGGTTGTCATGCTGCATTGGACTCAAAACGAGTTACACAAGGCGGAAAGCGAGACAGGATGGCGACCAAAGGGGCATCGAGATATTGAAGCAGCAGCGAACGAGGCCGGGGCTTCAGTCGTAGACCTGTACAGTTACGACGAGGAGGCAAAGAGCACTCCTGGAGCTTATCGCGACGACATCCATCTGAATGCGCCAGGACAGGAAATCTATTCGCGAGCCATGGAAGTCAATTGTTTACGCCTCTTTCCCGAAATGGCGCAATAAGGCCATCATGCGGATTTCAATTCAAAGTGGCTTTGAATTGGAATCAACATAATCTGTTTTTCAGTAATAGACGACTATAATATCCCATGTGTTTGCAAGCAGGAGGCATGATGCGCTCGTTTGGTACTGTTCGTGGGATTTGTTTGTTGCTAATGATGGTGGGAATGTGGGAGGGGCTCGCCGGGTGTGGGCGGCGTGTGATGCGCATCGATTTGGTGCCGGTGGAGGAGAGGCTCACGCCGGAGGTGATCGAGTGGGGGGATGCCGGGCGATTCACCAGGGACAGAATTGCGATGATTCAGGTATCGGGGCTGATCGCTAACACGAAGGCTAGCGGGCTGCTGTCGACGGGGAATAATCCGGTGTCGGATTTCCGTGAGACGCTGGATGCGATTGCGCGGGATCCGTCGGTGAAGGCGGTGGTGTTGCGGATCAATTCGCCGGGCGGAACCGTGACGGCTTCCGACATGATGTACAAGGATCTGCTGGAATTTAAGAGGAAAACGAATAAGCCGGTGGTGACGTGCATGATGGACGTGTGCGCCAGCGGCGGATATTACCTCTCGTGTGCCTCCGATTACCGCGTCGCCTATCCGACAACCATCACCGGCTCCATTGGCGTGATCATCGAAACAATCAATCTCAACGGCACACTCCGAAAACTGGGGATCACCAACGAAGCGGTAAAGTCTGGTCCGAATAAGGACATGGGTTCGCCGTTCAAGAAGCCTGCGGGCGCTGATTCGCCGTTGACCGCGAATGATCGGGAGTTGCTGCAGGCGATGGTGAATCAGTTTTACGCCGGTTTTAGGGAGGTTGTGAAGAAGTCACCGAATCGGATTGTGGAGTCAGACTGGCCGATGGTGACAGACGGCCGCGTGTTAACCGGCCGCGACGCGGCAAAGCTGGGATTGATTGATGAGGTTGGGGACCTCGACTCGGCGATCAGAAAGGCCAAGGAATTGGCGAAAATCGAACGAGCGAGGATCATCATGTACACGCGTCGTGACGAATACCGCGGCAGCGTCTACGCAAACTCGCCCACGCCGTCGGCACAGATGAATATGATCAACCTGAACGTGGACATCGGCGATCTGCTGCCGCACGGCCAATCGCAATTCCTGTATCTATGGACAGGCTTCGAAGAATAGCCTTGCGTGAAAACGCAAGGCTCTTAATGCCAATTGGCGGCGGCTCTCGCAAGGAGCCGTTGCTGCTTTGTGCCGGCGTTGAAATCAGAGCTGCGACCGTAAGGTCGCCCCGCACACCCGAAGCGTGTGAAGCGAGCTTACGCTCGCGACTCTGATGATTGGCACCAGCGTTGCCAGATGGTGCGGTAGGCTTGTTCGACGGTTTCGGCGTAGAGTTTTTCGTTCATCAGAGGGGAGGATTGCATACGGGTGCGGAGGGAATGGCGGAGGTCGGCGAGGCGGGGCCAGTTGTTGGCGAGGTCGATAGCGAGGCGGACGAATTCGGCGGGGGAGTTGCCGGCGAGTTCCTGCAGGCCCAGGTTTACGAGTTGCGACCAAGTGGCGCGGGAGACGGGGGAGTTGCCGATGATGGTGGTGACGGGGACGCCCATGTAGAAGGCGTCGAGGCTGGTGTTGTGGCCGTTGTAGGGGAAGGAGTCGAGACCCAGGTCGATGCGATGATAGATACGCATGTATTTTTCTGGTGGTAATCGGGGGACGAAGTCGATGCGGTCGGGGGCGATGTCACGGTTTTGGAAGAAGGTTTGTGTGCGGCGGCGGTGGGAGCCTTCGGCGGTCATCATGACGAGACGGGAACGGGTGGCGCTTCGCATGATCGTCGCCCAGAGGTCGAGCGTCGGTTCGTTGATTTTGCAGAAGTTGTTGAGGTTGCCGAAGGTGATGAAGCCCATATCTTTCGCGGGTAGCGTGTTGACGGGCAGGTCCTTGACCTGGGGCAGGTAGCACCAGAATGAGAGCGGGAGTCGGATGGCGGTTTCGGAGGAGGGAGCGGGGAGTTCAGTTGTCGGTTCGAGGTTTTCGTCGGTGAGTCGATAGTCGATGGCGGTCAGGCCGGTGGTGCCGGGATAGGCGGCGAAGGAGACCTGCACGGGGGCGGGCTTGCGGGCGAAGACCATCAGGCGTTCGCCGGCGAGATGCATGTTCAGGTCTACGAGTATGTCTATTTTATCGCGGCGGATACGCTCGGCAAGGTCCTGTGGCGATTTGCTCAGCGTATTGATCCAGTGATCGGCACACTGCTGGAAACGGAAGGTGTAAAAGTCCGGCTCGTTGACATCGGAGTAGCAGAATATTTCGAATTGTTCTTTGTTATGATTGGCCAGCAGCGGGAGGATGTTCATGCCGATGGCGTGACCGCGGAATTGGTTGGAGACGTAACCGATGCGAAGACGGCGGTTGTTGGAGGGGGTGGTGCGATCGTTTGCCCAGGGGAGGATTTCGCGTTTCAGGGGCTCGGCGAAAGTCTGGTTGAAACGACGATGCTCTTCGAAAATGTCCTTCGCCTTCAACGTTGGATGGAAGTGGAGACTGTAGAGATAGTTGCTGTGGTGCTGGATGGCGGCAGGGTCGAGAATCATGGCTTGGCGGAATTCGTCGAGAGCCGCATCGAGGAGGCCCTGGTCCTTGAGGGTGTTGGCGAGGTTGTTGTGCAGGGAGGCGGAGCGGGGGAATTTGGCGAGGGCGTGGTGGTGGAAGGCGACGGCGTCGTCGAGCCTGCCGGTGGCGGTGAGCGAGGCGCCGTAGGTGATCTGGGCGTCGAGGACGTCGGGCATGGATGTGGCGGCGAGGCGGGATTCGTTGACAGCTTCGGCGGGGCGGTTGAGCTTCGTGTAGATCAGGGCGAGGGTTTGGTGAGCGCGGCCATGATTGGGGTCGAGGGAGATCGCCTCCTGGCAGGCGGCGATGGCGGCGTCGGTCTGGCCGAGCTGGAAGAGGGCGGCGCCGAGGCTGGCGTGGAAGGCGGGGGCTTTGGGGTGATAGGAGATGGCGGTGCGGAGGGCACGGAGTGCTTCGTCGTAGCGGCCGAGGTGGCAGAGGGCGATGCCCATGTTGCCGTTGGCGGAGACGTGGCCGGGGCTCAGTTGCATTGCCCGTTCGAAAGAGTCGACGGCTTCCTGGAAGCGTCCGGCGGTGGTGAAGGCGACGCCGAGATTGTTACACGCCTCGGCGGAAAAGGGATCCATCTCCAGAGTCTTCTGGTACCACTTGATCGCGTCGTCGGTGCGTTGCTGGGCCTGGAGCACGGAGCCCATGCTCAGGCGGTAGGTTGTGTTGTCGGGGGAGATGACCAGGGCTTTGGCGATCATCTGCTCGGCGACGTCGTTGCGATTTCCCTGATGTGCGGTGATGCCCAACAGATGCAGGGCGTCGGCCTGGTCCGGGTAGGCGGCGAGAATCTGCCGGTAAATATCCTCTGCCTCGGCTAACTGGCCGGACTGTTGATACTGGATCGCGATCTGGAGAGCTTGGTCTACTGTGAATTGGCTCATGGGTCCGCAGAGTGAATAGTGAATAATTCGATTTTCGATTTTTGATTTTCGATTTGGGTACCAAACTTAAAAATCGAAAATCGAAAATTAAAAATCGAAAATCACCACAATTACGCTGGGCAGGACTCGAACCTGCAACCTTCTGATTCGTAGTCACAGGCGCACCCAGGCACAAAAAGACACAGTACCAGAAGTTGCGAAAAAAGAAAAACTGCCGCTCTGCACTGGCGCATGCGCTGTCGCCGGAGGGACGAGAAACGAACATTCACGAAACGGAATTATACCAAAAAGAGGGGAGAAACCACATGAACAGAATTCCGAGTTGCATCGGGTGTGGCCATTTTTTATGGCAAATCAGGGCGATCAGAGCCGCGACCGTCAGGGAACGACCCGTGCGACAATGCGGAAATAACGCCTGTCGCTCCCTGACGGTCGCGGCTCTGATTTTCCGGGGTAATCGTCTGATTGGCCATAAAAAAAATGGCCACACCCATCGAAGATCAACGCTCGCTCATCTTGGATGCGATAGGGAGAGGGCCTGCAAAACATATCCCGACCCCGCGGCGAATTGACAAGCGTTACACGACAATTTTGCGTGAATGGAACTTTTGTCCACAAGCCATTGACAATGCGACAGGACGAAAGCTCTGTTCTTGCGTTCTGAAGGGCGCTGCGCATCCTTGGCCATTGGCGGCACAACCTTTGTTCCTGTCTCAGCACCGCCGACCGCGGTGGGATATGGCCGTTAGCCCCCGGCTCTGCCGGGGGGTAAATGTGAATGGGTTTTGAATCGCGACTGAGAAGAAAAAAGGAGCGGATGCATGGACAATCAACTGCAGCATTCTTCCGGGCGGAGTCTTCGGGGATTCGCTTCGATGGACAGGGAGAAGCAAAAAGAAATCGCCAGCAAGGGCGGCCGAGCGGCTCATGAGAAAGGCACAGCCCACGAATTCACCTCGATCGAAGCCTCCGCGGCCGCCAAAAAAGGCCATGAACGTGGCACAGCCCACGAATTCACCCCTGACGAAGCACGGGTCGCCGGTCGAAAGGGCGGCCTCGCTCGCGCCATGAATCGCGCCAAAAACACAATAGCCCAAGCAAACGCCAACACTCAGTCAGACTCCTACAGCACCTCTGCCGAACCGCTGGTAGCGAGCTCGTCAGCGACGGGGGAGGGGCTGCCACAGCATTCACGCCAAAATCCGGCCTGAGTGGAAGTTCGAAATTCAAAACCTGTCCGTGTCTATCTGTGGCTGTCTGTGGCTATTTCCCATCGTCTTTTGAATTTCGAACTTGATTCGAATTTCGAGTTTCGAACTTCGAATTTCCATCTTACTTCTTCTTCTCGAAAAGATTTTCAAGGGATTTCGGGGCTCCCTGGAGGCTCTTACCGATGTTTTCGGGATTGATGGCGGGGAGTTTGCCGCTGAGGGTGAGCTGGGGATGAGCGGTGGTGCCTTTGATGGCGATGGGGACCGGAACGCCGACGCCGGCAAGTCCAACCTGCATATTCATGGCGAGCGAGTTATCGAGGCCGACGGAGCCGGAGAAGGTCAGATTCGCCACCGGAGCGCCCAGACGAAGATCCTGGTAGGTGACTTTTCCGTTTTCGAGCGCGAAAGTCACGTCGGGGATGTTACCGCCTTTGATGGCGAAAGGAGTTTTATTGAGGTGGATGGGGCCGAGGATTTTACCGATTTCGCTGAAGAGCCCAGCTTCGGTGGTCAAGTCCTTGACGTTCAGGGAGCCGTAGAGGGTGGCTGTGGTATTGAAGGCTTCAGCGTTGAGCGGCATGTTGACGGAATTGAGGTGAATGTTGACGTTGCCGCTGACGCTGGCAACATTACCTTCCTGGTCAATGGAGCCCCAGAAAAGCGGGAAGAATCGGAGCTTGCCGGAAGCGATTTTCTGATTGAGAGGCAGATCCTTGATAAAGGGCGTGTCGGAAGGATCGGGTGAGTCGATGATGAAAGTGGGATGTGCGGCATTGAGGTCGAGTTTGCCTCGGACGCGAATACGACCGCCGCCTGTGAAGGGCAGATCAGCCGGGTCGATGGTCAGGATGCCCGCATCCATATGGTAAGGAATCTCCGCATGTGCAATATCGAATTCGTCCGGGATACGGACGTTGCTGATGGTGCACTTCTTGAGCGGAATGGTTCTGGTGAGAGCCTGCCAACCGGTGAGCCCAGTGTCGATCGCGTCAGCGGTGGCGACAGTTTTACCGCTGGCGTCGATGTATTTCAGACCGTGGACGGAAGCACCGGAGAACCAGCCAAGTGAAATGGCGTCAGCGGAAATTTTCCCGCCGTTGAGATGATCGTTGACCTGGCTGAGGACAAAGTTTTTGCCGACGGAGGTGGAGAGGAGAGTGGGGATAAAAAAGACGAAAAAGAGAAAGAGAATAAAGAGTGCCAAAAGGATTCTCGGCCAACGGCGGCGTTTCCTGGGAGGCGGTGGTGGTTCGGGTGAAGGAAAGGGGATATGAGATGAGGTCGTAGTCATAAAGCACCTCATAAAGAGAGTCGTTCCCGGTAATGAATGTTAGGTCGGGAAAATGAGGCGTGCTTGTTTTTTCTGGGAGATGCCTTTTTACGCGTAAAATTCGTAAAATTCGTTCAATTCGTAAAATTCGTGGTAGGGTTGGCACCCGAAAAGTTTAGCCGCGAGCCGGCTGGCGAACGTTTTTCCACGACTTTCACGGATGTTACGAATCCCGTCGCTCCCTTACGGTCGCGGCTCGGAACGCCAAATGCGATTGACTTGAGGGTGCGTTACGGATTACCGAGGAATTCGCCGCCGTCGGGGAAGAACATGCGGGAGACGGTGCTTTGTTGCGAGCCGTTGTCGAAGGCGATCTCGTGCCACCATTCTGCGTGTCCGTCAGCGAATCCGATATTGCCGCCGCCATTGTGACGGTTGGAGAGACGCTCTGAATTGGTGGACGCATCGCGAAGCTGCGGCGGCTCAAAAACTTCGTCATTGAAAAGCGACCCCTGATCTTCTTCAAGAAAGACAACAAAATTTTCCGGTGAGTGGATGGAGACGAGCTTAACGGGATCTTGCCATGGGAGGACGGTTTTGCCGCTCTTCTGGAAAACGGGGTTGTCGCGAAGACGTCCAAGGCTGTTGAGCACGGCATTGACGGAATAGGACCAATAACCGGGTTGAACGGCGCCGCCATCGCTGACCAGGACTTGGACGGAGCCGTCGGGTTGAGGACTGCTGTAGTAGAGAGGCGCTTTGCCCGCTCCGCTGTTGCCGTTGGTCCGCTTCAGATTGTCTGTGATGTCGGAGGGGCAGAGGAATTTCTTAGCCATGTTCATGTCCGGCTTCGGAATCGGCGGCGGCGGCATATCGTAAATGTTCACGTTGGGCACATCGGTTCCGCCCATTTCTTTCCAGAGGGCGCCGTATTCGAGTCGCCAGTGTTGTTGCTCTTTGTCTTCAGCTTTGGCAAATTGCGGATCCGCGTCGGCGGCCTGGTAGATCTGCGGAACCCCGGACTTGGGGAACAGCAGCCCATTGATGGGGACGGAGTCGTTGTTTTCGGTGAAATAGAGTCGTATACCGATGCAGAGGTTGTAGATATTAGTACTGCAGGCGGTGGACTTGGCCTGCTGCTTGGCTTTGCCCAAAGCCGGGAGCAGGAGGGCAACGAGAACGCTGATAATGGAGACAACCACGAGCAGTTCAAGGAGCGTGAAAGCGCGGGACCTGACGCATATAGCCCCGGCTTTAGCCGGGATAAATGATGAATGAGAGCGGATATTCATGTTGGTTCCTCGCGGTTGGAGCGGGGCATCAAGAGAACAACGCATGAAGGACGCATTTGATGCTTGGAGTGATCAGGATAATACGCTCGCTACGGATGAGCCAGGAAAATATCATTTTTTTTGAAAAGGGATGGCTCGCGGTTGGGATACGGGCGGCTTGCAAAAAACGTCGACGTTCGTAATCGCTTTGATGGCAAAGAGTTAAAACCGATCTCGCGGATGAGCTGAAAAAAGAGCAATGAGTTAAAATAAAGTGCGAGAAAGGCGTTGACAGAGACCGAAAGTTCGAATATAGTACCCAGCTCGCCTGTTGGAAACGGCGATTGTAAGCGAGATCGCAGAAGCGATCGCTAGATAGGAGTTCTGGTTGCCCAGCAACCTACAAATGGTCTGCCCGTAAGTCCCGCCGAATTGCTCCCCCTGACAAGGAAGCTCACCGGCGAGAAAAAGCCGGGTGAGAGATGGAAAAAGACCTCGACAGAGGCAAAGAGTCTTTCGCACTCTTTTACTGACGCCCCCCAAAAAAGCGTCACTAAGCGAGTGCCAACGACTCAGAGAAACTTTTAGTCTCTGTTGCTGGAATTGGAATGCCGGCGAAAGTCGACATTCCAACGGCCGAAAACGCCGGCTCTTTGACAAGTGAAGATTGCGTGATGTGGTAGAAGCTGTTCGACCCATCCGATTGCAGCCCACCAGGAATGCTCTCGGAAAAGTCATCAGCGATCTAGAATTCCACATTTCACCAAACAATAGTTAAGAGCGCAAGTGTCGCTTGGTCTGTATCCTTACAGGTCGGGCGACCAGGTTGCTCGGCGATCCCTCAGATCGCAGAGCAACACAAGTTGCTTCACTATCCCATTGTGAAGCGACCATAGTTACTCTCAGGTAGTAGACCCAGGTCATGGATTTTCATCCGACGCTGTACCAGGCGAAAGATGAACGATTCTCGCAGCTTACTCACAAGAGCCCCGTGATGGTAATCCGGGGCTAGGCAGCGAGTGGAACGGTTCACGGTCAATGTGGTCAAGCTACTAAGGGTATACGGTGGATGACTTGGCATACAGAGGCGAAGAAAGACGGTGTAGCCTCCGAAATGCTCCGGGGAGCTGGCAAACGAGCTTTGATCCGGAGGTATCTGAATGCGGAAACGCATATAACGGCGGCCTGAATGCATAGGGCCGTGCGAGCAAACGCAGGGAACTGAAACATCTCACGTACCTGCAGGAAAAGAAAGAGAAATCGATTCCGTCAGTAGCGGCGAGCGAACGCGGAAGAGGCCAAACCGGGGGTAACCCCGGGGTTGCGGGCCACAATATGAGAGTCGAACGGTTAGTTGAACGGTCTGGAAAGTCCGGCCATAGCGGGTGATAGCCCCGTAGACGAAAACTGTGAAGCCTCTAGTGGTACCAGAGTAATGCCGGACTCGTGAAATCCGGCATGAATCCGGGCGGACCATCGCCCAAGCCTAAATACTCCTGTATGACCGATAGCGAACCAGTAGGGCGATTGAACGTTGAAAAGAACTGCTATTAGCAGAGTTCAAAGAACCTGAACCCGTATACCTACAAGCACTGGAAGGCCGGATCCCGAAAGGGTGGGCTGACCGGGTACCTTTTGCATAATGGGCCGACGAGTTATCGATTGTGGCAAGCCTAAGGTCTTCAGGACCGCAGGCGAAGGGAAACCGAGGCTGAATAGGCCGCTTAAGTCGCAGTTGATAGACCCGAAACCACGTGATCTACCCATGGGCAGGATGAACAGAACTTAACAGTTCTGGGAGGTCCGCTAGACGTGACCGTTGAAAAGGTCTGTCGTGACCTGTGGGGAGGAGTAAAAGTCTAATCAAACGTGGAGATATCTGGTACTCCTCGAAATACCTTTTGGGGTAGCCTCGTGCTAAACTGTTTGGGGGTAGAGCTACTGAATGAAGACAGGGGCCCGCAAGGCTGCCTGCTTCAATCAAACTCCGAATACCAAACAGTGTTCCACGGGAGAAAGTCTCGGGGGGATAACCTCCTGGGACAAAAGGGAAACAACCCTGATCGCCGTCTAAGGTCCCAAAGTATTACTTAGTTAAAGAGGAAGTTTTATTTCTGAGACAGCCAGGATGTTGGCTTAGAAGCAGCCACCATTTAAAAAGTGCGTAAAAGCTTACTGGCCGAGAAGTAGAGCGCCGTAAATGATCGGGAATAAGTAGTACACCGAAGACGCGGGTTTCGAAAGAAGCGGTAGAGGAGCGTAGTTAACCGCAGCGAAGGTCGACCGAAAGGACGGCTGGAGCGTTAACTAGTGCGTATGTCGGCATGAGTAACGATAATGCTAGTGAAAATCTAGCACGCCGTAAGTCTGAGGTTTCCTGGGGAAGGTAAATCCGCCCAGGGTTAGTCGGGTCCTTAGGTGAGGCCGAAAGGCGTAGTCGATGGACAGCAGGTTAATATTCCTGCACCGCTTACTAGGTTGATATCGCGCGACGCTGTTATAGAGTTGGTCCTCCGACTAGACGTGGAGGTCCCGCAAGGGCGAGGCCGCTTTGATGCCGAAGCCAGCGACGTAACAGCCGAGAAAAACCGCGGTGGACAATGTAAGTGCCCGTACCACAAACTGACACAGGTAGACGAGGCGAATAGCCTCAGGCGCTCGAGACAACTCCCTTTAAGGAACTAGGCAATTTTCCCCCGTAAGTTAGCGATAAGGGGTGCCCTCGCAAGAGGGCCGCAGAGAAAAGGGACTGGGAACTGTTTATCAAAAACACAGGTCTGTGCTAAAGCGCAAGCTTACGTATACAGACTGACGCCTGCCCGCTGTCGGAAGGTTAAAGAAGCCGGTCAATCGCAAGAGGAAGCTGGCGACCGAAGCCCCGATAAAAGGCGGCCGTAACTATGACGGTCCTAAGGTAGCGAAATTCCTTGTCAGGTAAGTTCTGACGCGCATGAATGGCGTAATCACTGGTCCAGTGTCTCAAAGGGAGACTCGGTGAAATTGGAGTTGTGGTGAAGATACCACAGTCCCGCGGCAAGACGGAAAGACCCCATGAACCTTCACTGTAGCCTGATAGTGATCCCAGGTGTTGTCTGCGTAGGATAGGTGGGAGGCGGTGATCTCTTGGTTTTGGCCAAGAGGGAGTCAACGGTGAAATACCACCCTGATTACATTTGAGATCTAACCACGAACCGTGAATCCGGTCGTGAGACACTGTTAGGTGGGCAGTTTGACTGGGGCGGTCTCCTCCTAAACTGTAACGGAGGAGTTCTAAGGTTGGCTTAGTGCGATTGGAAACCGCACTGTAAGGGCATGGCCATAAGCCAGCTTAACTGCGAGTCGGATATGACAAGCAGATGCGAAAGCAGGACCAAGTGATCCGGTGATTCCTAATGGACGGGTCATCGCTCAACAGATATAAGGTACTCTGGGGATAACAGGCTGATCGCGCCCGAGCGTCCATAGCGGCGGCGCGGTTTGGCACCTCGATGTCGACCCATCGCATCCTGGGGCTGAAGGCGGTCCCAAGGGTTTGGCTGTTCGCCAATTAAAGCGGTACGCGAGTTGGGTTCAGACCGGCGTGAGCCAGGTCGGTCCCTATCTGCCGTGGGCGCAGGATGATTGAAGAGGACTCAATCCTAGTACGAGAGGATTAGATTGGACGGACCCCTGGTCTATCTATTGCACCGCTCGGTGCACCGTAGAGTAGCTATGTCCGGAAAGGATAAACGCTGAAAGCATCTAAGCGTGAAACCACCCTCAAGATAAGTCATCCCCACTAGCCTCCACGTAGACTACGTGGTTGATAGGCCGGAAGTGTAAGCGCAGTAATGTGTTCAGCTGACCGGTACTAACAGGCAACTGGCTTGACCACTTTGATCATGAACCGTTTCTGCAAAGTTAAAAGTTTAAAAGTTAAAAGGTTTAAAGTTTTGATTTGCGAAACGAGACTCTCGATCCAAGTGAACAAGTTGTGCTACCAAACAGAGTAACAACGCTCTTAAAAATTGTTGTCCGGGAAATTTTGGAATTCTTGCCATCATCACGCAATCTTCACAGGCCAAGGAGCCAGCGGCGGTAGCCGCAGGGTTTGGTTTGACAAGTGAATACACGGTTTCGGAGTTCACGCTTTAGCGTGCGGAGCACCGCATGGTAATGCGGTGGTTTGCCCTCGAACTCGAAAAACCGTTCAAAACTTGAACTTCTGGCAGCCGCTGGAAACAGCGTCTTCCGGTTTTCTGGTGCATTTACGTTAGAGGTAACACTGCTTCCCATTCCGAACAGCACCGTGAAGCTCTAACGGCCGATGGTAGTGCCCAACTGCGCGAGAGTAGGTGAGTGCCAGATTTA
>WQYP01000062.1 GCA_009781185.1 Phycisphaerales bacterium
CTGTGCATGGGAAACGACTCGCAACGCAATCGCCACCAAGGTCGATTGGCAATTCACCACCGCTGACGCGCGGATCAAACTGCAAAAATTATATCCATCAATCCAGGAGGAATAGAGCACTAGTACTACAACGCTACGAATGACTCCATTTGCATTGGATCGCGTTTTTCAATTTCAGTTCCAAGGCGTGTAATCGCTGGATGGTTCGTTTGCGATGGCTGCGTCGGGCGGCGGCATTGCGGTATTGGGTACGAAGCAGCGATTGCGAGATCGACTGGGCAAAGGCTCTCGAACATCGGCCACCACGCGTCCACAAACCCACCAGGCAGGAGACTGCCGTTGTAACCTGGCAAATCGTCAGGTCCGGATT
The DNA here is from genome assembly GCA_009781185.1 of Phycisphaerales bacterium. GTDB lineage: Bacteria > Planctomycetota > Phycisphaerae > WQYP01 > WQYP01 > WQYP01. The sequence goes on from WQYP01000062.1 coordinate 371, forward strand.
TTTCCCCCCTGTGCATCTGATGAAACTCCGCCAAAAACAAATAACTCACGCAACTCAAAATCAAATGGCGCTGATCCCACTTCGCCGACATATTGTTGCCCCATTGCATCGAGTGATCTGAGGAACGGCGGTTTGCTGCCATAACCTTCGTCAAAAGTCATCCACTGCAGGAAGATGCCGTTACGCCTCGCACGCTCGATCTGCCCCAGCCCGATCCGCCACTTCGGACGATATACCACATCCTCAGGAACCCTTGTCCGCTCCCAACGTCTTAGCGATGTGCGCATTGCGACGGGGATCGCACACCACAATCTCGTCAGCAAACTCCGCAAGGTTACGATATAACCACCCGGCCATGCTCGATTCCTCGAAGGTCACACGCCGAGGCCGTGGTACCGATTCGATAATCGACCGCAGATGCGGGATCGTCGTTAGCGTGCACAGACGTTTAACCAGTTTGCCTTTGCCGGTCTTGATACAGGTGTCTGTCGTTCGGCAATGCGTGTCCATTGCGATAAAATACTCCGTACGCATGGGCTTCTCCTTTCGTAGAGGAGACGGCGTTGGTGGAATCGGGCGGCAGTTGCCCGCTTTGTGGTTCCCAACGCGTGTATCTGTCGGGCAAGCCACAGCAGCGCGAGGTGACCAGTCCGCATGGTGTGGTTGTTCTGACGCATCAGTTGGCGCGATGTCGGTTCTGTGGCCGATCTTTTTCCCCCGCAGAGCCGGGCGTTGGGATTGCCGTCGGAGGTGAAGCTCACACCCAGGGCAGCCGAGCGAGTGGCGAGGGAGACGGCGGTTCAGAAGTTTGATCCCGCGGCCAAGGCATTGAGCATCGACTGGGGCTTTCCTGTGGCGGGTCGTCAGGCTCAAAGGTGGGCTCAACATCTGGGCGATGTGCTGGTGTACAGGCGTGATCGTGAGGTGAAAGCGTATCAAAAAAGTCAGCGCGGCAAGACACAGCGGGTGATCGCCGCCCTGCAAAGCGAATCGGCCCGGCTCGGCCAAGTGCAGGCATCGGACGCCCCGGAACATCCGCGGCGAATCCTGGCCCAAAACGTCGGCTACTTCACCCGCCATCAGAACCACATGCGTTACCCGGAGTATCGAGCGAAAGGCTGGCCAATCGGCTCAGGCGTGACCGAAGCTGCGGTGAAACAATTCAACAAACGAGTGAAGGGCACGGAGCAATTCTGGCACGAGGAGACTGTTGAACCGATTTTGATGTTGCGTGCCGCGTGGATCAGTCAGGACGAGCGTTGGGACAAGTACTGGGCTAATCGACCCGCATACCTCAACTGACGGCACGCAGAAAGTGTCCTGCACCCCATTTTTCACTCGCCCGTAGCGTTTTGGAGCCCCGCATGGCAATGCGGGGCTTTGGCTCTCGCTTCCTGCGCATGTCATCACGCCACGACCACATGAAAAATGCTCTAAAATACAGATAAATCAACGCTGGTTACTCGGAGCTTAACCGGACTGTAGTGGTGTGTCACAAGGAATCTCGTGTGGCAGGCCAGGATTGGTGCGTGCGGTTTTACGGTCGCATTTTGCAGATCGCCCGGCAACACGAGTCCCTCAAACTCGCCGGCAAACCGATCGAAGTCTGGCAACACCCAGACGGCAAATTGCTGTTGTGCCATCGTGGCGAACGCCTGAAGTTTACCGAGATCAACCGAAGACCGGCGAAACAGCCCGCCAGCAAACCGCTGCTCTTCAATCCCCCCTGGCGACCGCCACCCCATCATCCCTGGCGTCGGAACACTCCTGCGGAGGTGACACCTCTACTGCAACACTAACCCCTGACTCTTCTACTGCAACAACACAAGGCGAAAATGTCGCACTTGTCATTGAGAAGTCTTTTTGCTAATATCCTATCCGTTGAAAATTGAATAAAAAGAATTGTACACTAAGTTTGAAAGTTGTGCTATAACCTGTGACAAAACATCCTTACGCTTATGTTGAGATAAAAGAATACGGTTGCAAGTGCAGCAATAACAAGAGCTTATGAGAGATGAAAAATTCCGCGGTAGCTCAATGGTAGAGCATCCGGCTGTTAACCGGAATGTTGTAGGTTCGAGTCCTACCCGCGGAGCTGATCGGGGTTTCTCGGAAGAGAGACCCCGTTTTGGTTAACACCCCCAACTAATTCGACCCCCGCCCCACAATCGCCTTAACTCCCGATCTACAAAGAGTTACGGCGAATTTCTTTTAATGGCCGGCGCTCTCGGTTCGGAGATATTCTACTCGGGGCGAGAGCGCAACCTACCCAGGTTTGGCTCGGTGCCTGAAAAAATCTCCTAAAACTCTCGCGCTCTAATTTTAACACCACGCGGTTGGTTAACAGAAAAACCACCCAGAAAAACGCGATCAGGGGGCCGAATGTGGCACTTTCGAACTCGATGGAAAATGTCACTCCCGTGGACGTTTTCCAAAGATTTTGTAATAACAGTCCGCACAATAAATGCGACCGTCTGGGCCGGTCCATCCTTGGCAAAACGTGCCACATGACGCACAACGTGTCTCGATTGATCTTGCCATGAGTATTTCTCCTGTAACTTAGCCCTGTCGTTTTCCTTTCATCACGGCCTGCGATTCGAGAGCGTGCTTTGTTGCGACGATTTCCTGCCGCAATGTTTCCGGGTCAGGCAGTTCTGTGAGATACCGCGACGCAAAGACGTTTGCCTTGATACCGCCCATTGCGTAATGCACCACGGCATCATCCTTCGCGCTGCACAAAATCAGTCCCACCGGCTCATTCTCGCCGGGCTCCATCGCGTGTTCACGAAGATAGTTCAAATACAGATTCATTTGCCCGGCATCGGCGTGAGTGAATTTGCCGATCTTTAGATCGATCACCACCAGGCATCGCAGCCGTCGATGAAACAGCAGCAGGTCCATGCGATACCATTCGTTCCCGACACGTATCCGCTTCTGGCGGGCCACGAAGGTAAAGCCTGCGCCCAATTCCATCAGAAATGTTTCCATGTGCCGGACCAGCATCTCTTCGAGTTCCCCCTCGCCATACTCGTCCTTGAGATTGAGAAATTCCAGCAGATACGGGCTACGGACTTCCTCTTCCATGCTGACGGCATCTTCCGGCCGAGCCTGTCTGCCGCGAGCCAACATCACCTTCTGCTGTTTGGAGTGGGCTGTTCGTTCGAAGAATTGTGTGCTGATTTGCCGATCCAACTGCCGTACCGACCAGCCGCCACGAATTGCTTCGCTCTCGTAGAAGAGACGAGCGTGCGGTTTGTAGACAGACATCAGTAGCACGTAATGCGACCATGAGAGTGGAAATGTCGCGAGGTTCAATTGCGCAGACGGTGTCTGCGCAATTTCAGATTCCGTCGGCGGAGTTTTCGCTATTCCGAATAGCGCAGACGGCGTCTGCGTTATTTGAGATTGCGAAAATTCTGTCGGGAGTTTCTCCGTGATGGATTCACATTTTACCCGAGCCTCCAATATTCCAGACGGTGTCTAGAATATCTCCCACCCTTGATAAAAGGTTCGCATCTGTTCAAGGTTACGTCTGGAGAATCCCCGTCCGTATTTGATCGTCAGATCTTTGGACAGGTGTGCCAGCAGTTCCTCCCCATACTCCGCTCTGGCCTTGCCCTCTTGCTCGTGCTCCACGATCCGCCGTCCGATCTCCCAATAGGTCGCGGTCAGAATCGCGTTCACCGCCCTCGCCGCCCCACGTCGGGCCTGTTCCAGCAGACCGCCAATCTCCGAAACCAGTTTGCCGTATTCTTCTCGTACCGTCGGCGATGCCTGCACACTTGTACGCTTGATGATTTGCCGCTTTTGGCTCATACCGAGGATTCCTTTGCGAATGCTTGATTTGCTTATCATCCGCCCTAGCACCATTCGCGCCAAGCTACATCCGCTGCACCGCTTCATACCGCCAGCATCCCACGACGTGATCGTTCACCATTCCCGTCGCCTGCATGTGGGCGTACATGATGGTCGAGCCGACAAATTTGAAACCGCGTTGTTTGAGGTCTTTGCTCATCTCGTCGGAGATTACCGTTCGCGGCGGAATCTCCTGAATCGTCCTTCGTTCATTCTGGAGCGGCTGACCGTTGACGAACCGCCAGATGTATGCATCAAACGTTCCGAACTCCTCCTGCACTTTCAAGAACGCCTTCGCATTGATAATCGTCGCATCAATTTTCAACCGATTCCGCACGATCCCCGCATCCGCCAGCAGCCGCTTCTTTTCCCTCGCTCCGTACCGTGCCACCACTTCCGGATCGAATGCTGCAAACGCCTTTCGATACGCTTCTCGTTTCCGCAGAATCGTCAACCAGCTCAACCCGGCCTGTGCGCCCTCCAACACCAGAAACTCAAAGAGCATCCGATCCTCATGCACCGGCACACCCCACTCCTCATCATGATATCGTTCATATTCCTCGCCCACCGCCCATCCACAACGAACCACTTCCTTCGCTTTCATTTCGTTTCCTCCTTTCTTTCTGGCAGCATACGATACCACGAAACCTCCGACCGTTCGTCTTTGATGAACGGGACAAAGTGATGAAACGATGAGTCGTCGTTAAAATAACTTCTGTATGGCTATGTTTGAACTCGATTCCATCACCTGGCTATTGCTCCTATTTCGGCTTGATGGCAAACACCTTCACGCTCGCTACGTAGTCGTTCACATTGTATCGCTTGAGCAGTTCAATCATCCGAGCATGAACGGATTGTTCGGGGGGGGGAGTCTCCACGCCGCAGCATGTGGATTTGGCGGCCTTTGGTGGTGCGCTACCGCAACATGAAGACTTTTCCGCAGGGGCAGCCATCGGTGGCGAGCAACAGCTGGACTGATTCTCGACTTTGGCGTAGGCGTTGAGGTCTGCGCCGCTATCGATGACTTCCACATGCTCGAAGCCCGCCGCTTTCAACTGCTGCCGGTAAGTCTCAATCAGGATGGCTCCCGCGATGCAACCCACATAGGCCATTACGTCTTGAGCGAGTTCCGTAGGCAGCGGCTTCTTGAGGGCGATGTCGCTGATAGCCAAACGTCCGCCGGGCTTGAGAATGCGAGCGACTTCGCGGAACACCGCGGCTTTGTCGGATGCGAGGTTGATGACGCAGTTGGAAATAACCACATCGGCGAAAGCGTCGGGCAAGGGGATGCGATCAATGGTGCCAAGCTTGAATTCGACGTTGGCATAGCCATCGCGCTTCGCTGCGGCGTTGGCTCGGTCGATCATGGCTTGGGTCATGTCGATGCCGATGGCTTTGCCGGTGGGACCGACTTTCTTCGCGGCGAGGAACACGTCCAACCCACCACCGCTGCCCAGATCAACGATGGCTTCGCCGGGTTTCAGATTGGCCGTGGCGATGGGATTACCGCAGGAGAGGCCCATGTTCGCCTCGGCGGGGATCGAGGCGAGTTCTTCAGGCGAATACCCGAATGCCTCCGCCACCGCTCGCACGCCTTGGTGCGAATTGGTCAGGCTGCTCTCCGCGACGGCAGTGTATTGCGATCTCACGGCATCTGTCACATCCGATTTCTTAGTGGGTTGCATGGTGTCCTTTCCGCTGCGCAATGCAGCTTATTCTTATTAAATACGCTTACCCGCATGGATTGCGTCAAAAAAATCAGCCGCAGCAAGCCGCCAGACACTTCGCCGCCTTGCGTTTCGCCAGCGCCGCCGCATCCTCCGCCAACTCCGGCACCGCACCAAAGCAGCACGAAAGACAATTGAGAAGGCTCTTGTGGAACTCCGTGGCAGCGAGTGCAAGACGGTAGTGCATCCACAGCCCTTCTTTTCGTGCTACCACGAGCCCCGTCCGCCGCAAATAAGCAAGATGCCGCGAAACTTTCGGCTGAGGCACATCGAGAACACCCACCAGATCACAGACGCACGTTTCGCCCGACCGCAGCATATTCAAAAGCCGCAAGCGGGTACGATCCGAAAAAGCTCGGAACATCAGGTCAACAGGAGAAGTTTTAATTTTCGATAGCATACGTCTGGACGAATATAACGGGGGCAATCTCTGAGGTCAAATTTCACGACCTCCAATTTGTCACCATTTTTGCTTGCGTCGCTCTTTCCGCCATCGGTCGGCCACCTCATCTTGGCGACCAGACGACAATGCGTCCAGAAACGCCAGGACGTCTTTCAGGCGACCCTCGATCAGGTTCACACCGGCGGCTCGTACAGGCAGGTCCGGCTTCGACCGCAATGGGTGCGATTTTCCCAAGCACATCGCGATAATTCCGATGACTGCGAGCGAGGTCATCAGAGCATAGGATCATGTCGATGTCGGAATATTCGTCTGGTTGGCCGTCGACTTCGCGTCCGAAGACGTGGATGCTACAGATTTCCGGTTGCGCGGAAAATGCCGCAGATAATTCCCGATGCAGTTCTTTGCGTGGCCGGTAGATCATTGCAGTTCCTTTATGCATGCTAGGGCGGGTGGTCGGGGCGTGCCCAGGCACGCCACGAGCTTACTCGCTGCACGCGGGGAACCGCAACGAATCACCGGGATTTCACGGTTGGCGTTCAAGCCACGCTCCTGCCAGCCAGCACGGTTCTTGTTGGCATAATGGTAAATGATCTTCATGTGGCTCCACTCGTCGCCCATCTGGCGTCGGATATTGGTCCATGTCGGTTTGTGTGCACATGCTCCCAAACAGCGTCGAAGAATTCGCAGGTAGTGGACGAAGTTGCGATAGTCGAGAAAGATGACCAAATCCGCGGCATCCCAGATGCCTTGCGGAATCTGCCACACGTTGGCCTCGGCGACCCAGCCGCCCGTGATGCGGTCGGCCGCCTGGGTTGCCGCAAGGTGTGGATCAGCCTCACGGTGAAAATCATCGATGTGCAGGCAGGTCAGCCCCAAACGGCGACGGATCTCTTTGGCCAGAGTGGTCTTCCCGCAGCCGATCTGCCCCGTGACGATCAGCCGCGACTCGTGGGAGAGATTCTTCATCACCGTTTCTGCCGCCATCTCAGGCGTTATATAGGTTGGATGTTGGTGCATGGACTACCTCGGCCTTATCAGCTAACACTTCTTTCCGATCCAAAGTCCGTGAAGGCTTGTACCGATGATGCTCTCGTCTTCGCACGTCAGATCATGGTAATTCATGTATTTTTGGAAATCGGCTTCGTTTGCTTTAGCCAATTTGCTCCCGACAACGCGAACTATTCCATCTGTGCCGATGTTATGCATTTTATGAAGTCCGCTCTTTAGCGCGATTGCCTCAATTTCGCCAATCGCGGAGAAATTGAAAACGCCGTCGTCTGTGCCATCCATGAATTTCATGATGGTAGCCATATTACTGGCGTCTGCGTTGATGCTGCAAAGAAAGGCTCCGATCTTCGTTACATAGGCGAGCGCGACTATCCCTCCAGCTTTACAAACTCGCACACATTCGGCGACGGCTTTTTCCTGCGCGTCGTTTGATCGCAAATGGTACAAGGCTCCCATGCAAAGCACGACGTCGAAGCTGCTGTCGCTGAACTGCGACAGGTCAAGCGTGTTGCAGGCATAGGCACCGGCTAATTTGTCCGCCATCGGCTTGGACTTCATGATACTCACATGATGCTCGACAAGGTCGCAAGCCGTGACGACATGCCCCTTGTCCGCAAGATAAAACGCATACCTGCCCGTTCCGGCACACGCATCAAGAATACGACTGCCCGGAACGAACAAGCGGTCGAAATACCGGATCGTGGTCAGATATTCGAGCTGGAGCATCCTGTCGCGGAACATCCGCCCTTCCTCATCGTAGTTCTCGTAATAATTTTCAATTTGTTCAAACGTATCCATGCGATAATCTATCCTCTCGTTTATCATTTGGGCGGACAACCCCTCACCTCAAAGTGTTATCCAGTAGCGTTCCAGCTTTTTGTCGCCTTCCATTGTGGTTCGGTCAAAAACGCCGCCGCAGGTTAAAATGGTGCGACGACTTGCTTCATTCCATTCCTCGCAGGCAATCAACACTTTGTCCAGTCCAAACTCGCGGCACCGTTCAAGACAAAGCAAAAGCATGGATTTTCCATAGCCTTTCCGCCGCTCGGATGGACGAATCGCATAGCCGATATGGCCCGCATATTCGGCAAGATATTCATTGAGATAATGCCGGAAATTGATCATGCCTAAAATGCGGCCATCGCCTTCGTGCATCAGCATGTATTGGTCGGCCTCAACCCAATCGGGATTCGGGACGGTTTCCTTGTGTTGCAGCAAACGGCATTGCTCTATCCAGGCAGCGATATCTTCAAATTTCCGTAACCCACTATCACCCGCGAAATGACGACGGGCAGCATCCATCATTTCCTGCCGATAAGCGAGAATTTCGTCGATGTATTTTTCGCTGGGTCTTATTAAAACGAGTTTTTTCACCGATCCTCCTTCAGCAAGCCCAGTGGGGGGGAAGGTCGCCAATCTGATAGCTGGCCCGTTTCGTGAGTGGTCAGCCATCGACGAAGGTCCGCCGCTGTGCGAACGTGGTCGTCCAAGACCGCTCGATAGAGGTCCACGGAAGGACACCGTAGATGCGGGTCCGCGATTCGTAACGACTTAAGCTCCAAAATGGCCGTTCGAGTCTCAGGACTCAACGCCGCTCGCATGGGTTCGATCAGGTTCTCCGCTCGCGGTAAAGCGTAATCCTCCGATGCTGACCACATGTCGATTTTCCACTCTGCCCCGTCGGTTGTCCGGTAACGAAGCTGCCAATACAAGGCTCGGTCCCGTCCCGAGAGTTCATTGGCAAAACGCGCCTGGCGAACGCAGGGATTGGCCGCACATTCACTGAGCACCTGAAAGCCATGTTCAATGCGGAGTTCGGGACAATAAATCTCCATGTCGATGTCGGGGTCGATCATGAGGTCATACGCGAAGGCCCCGACCAGCACGGGCCGCCCGAATCTGCTCCATCGCCGCATCAGATCAAGGTCGGCGAGGATGGCGGTGGCGGTTTGCATCTGATCCGCCGCGTGTTCTGTCAGTGTCCTGGTCATCAGTGCGCCTCGAACCTCTCGTTATGGAATCCGTTTTCTTTGCACCGGATTCTAAACTCATTCTCCGGTGATGACTATTGGCTTCGGTCCCGGATACGGCATGATGTTCAGGAACTTGGACCGCATCAGAAAATGCCTGATCTGCCAGTCGAAGCCGTGAATGGGTGCTCCGTTCTTGATTCTGCCGATCTCGTCCTTGACGCCGAGGAAGAGCCATGACCAATAGCAGGGAATGATCATCTGTCTGTCGAACGAGGACAACGGATGCTCTTCCTCGTAACCCTGAATGACCTCGTCCTGATGTCCACGCCAGGCAAGTGCGAAGTCAGAGACGCGATAATTCAGGTGCGTTGCTTCGAAGTCGATGAGGCCAGACAACTTGCTGTCGTTGTAGAGGATATTCCAGGGTGCAAAGTCGCCGTGTAAGACGAGCACATCGGCCTTGTTCCGATCCACGTTTGTAAAGCCTTCTATCGCCTTTTCGAGATGCCACCGCATCATGTGAGCTTCAGCGGGCCGGACCGTTTCAAAATCTCGAATGGCGTCAGCCAAAGCCGGATCGTTCACCACCTGATCTGCCATACAGAATGACGGACGCTGGCCCAGGTCCACCAGCGTCCGGGTAGACTGATGCAAGCGAGCAAGCAGACGTCCTCTCGCCCGGCGATCCTCTGGCTTATTCTCAACTTTTGGAGAACCAGGCAAAAACGTAAAAAGCACCCAGAGTTCTCCGCTCTCGTATAGGGGCGTGGGGGGGGCGACGATCTCGGGAACCGGCCAAGCCAATCTATGCAATCGACGTAGGACCTCATGCTCGTACGCCGCACCGGTTATTTGTTCACCGCAATAGGCCTGCAATACCAATTTCCGATCTGACGATTCTGATGATTCCACCAGCCAGTGCCGGTTAACACGTCCGCCCAGATACCGTAGCGGTCGTATCTTCATGACTTCCAGGCATTTCTGGGGAATGGATTCAAGATCAGTTAACACTTCTTTCCTATCCAAAGTCCGTGAAGGCTTGTGCCGATGATGCTCTCGTCTTCGCACGTCAGATAATGGTAATTCGTATATTTTTGGAAATCGGCTTCGTTTGCTTTGGCTAATTTGCTGCCGATGACGCGGACTATTCCATCTGTGCCGATGTTGTGCATTTTATGAAGTCCGCTCTTTATCGCGATTGCCTCGATTTCGCCGGGGGAGGAGAAATTGAAAACGCCTTCGTCCGTGCCATCCAGGAATTTCAAAATGGTGTCCATATTGCTGGCATCCGCGTTGATGCTGCAAAGACAGGCTCCGATCTTCGTTACATAGGCAAGCGCAACGATGCCTCCAGCCCTACAAACTCGCACACATTCAGCGACGGCTTTTTCCTGCTCGTCGTTTGATCTCAAATGGTACAAGGCTCCCATGCAAAGCACGACGTCGAAGTTGTTATCGCCGAATTGTGACAGCTCAAGCCTCCAAGAGCGGTTTCAAAATGTCGTGCCGGTCCCGATTTCTCTCGGAGGTGTTTTTTATGCGGCTTTTCGGTGATAATGCTTCAAGAGCCCGGCGAGGAATTGCTGGCATTCTATCGTGCCGCGATTCGGCGGTCGAGCCAACGGAAGCTGATTTTCAAATCGCAAGGGCTCGTTGCTCTTGGACTGGTGCGGCCGAAAGTCGTTGTGGAAGCGAACGTATTCTTGAGCGATGTGATCGAGGTGCCTGAGGCTGAAGCAGAGAAAATGATCAAGCGTTTCGAACTTACATTTTCCGATCCAGGACTCCGCGAAAGCGTTCGCGTCGGGTGCCCTCACGGGCGTCTTGACGATCTCCACGCCAGCGGCTTCGAAGATAGCATTAAAGCTAGCAGTGAATTTGGTGTCACGGTCGTGGAGGATGAACCGCTGCTTCACCCCGTGCCGTCCAACCACAAACTCACGTTGCGAGCCTGCTGACAGACCCACTGCTCACCGGGCGTATAGGTGGCAGGAGAGAGAAAAACCTTCCGACTCTCCAAGTGAATGAACATCAAGATGAAAGCGGTCTTTTGTCCCAGAGGCGTCCAAATCGTTTTGCACAGAAAATCCGTCGCGACGATGACATTCATATGGAGCTTGAGAAAGTTCTGCCAAGTGGAATCGAGCAGCCGGAGGGAAGAACGATCGGGATCGGGATACAACCCTTCTCGCTTGAGCACGCGTCTGATGGAACTTCGCCCAACTTTTTCTCCGAGCTTCCAGAGTTCCCCAGCGATTCGCTTGATACCCCACCCCAGATTCTCCTTGGCCAACCGAACGATCAGTTCGACCAGTTCCGGAACCAACCTGGGGCGGCCAACTTTCTTGGGCTGCTTGTCAGCTTTTTCATCTCGCAACCATTGTTGGTAAGTCTTGAAATTGACAATCAACAAACTATCATGGACAGCATGTTCAAGTTCTGCTCCCAACGCCAACATCCGCATACGCTCCTCCGGGGTGACTATGATACGGTTGCCGCGCAGCCTGGCTTGGACGATTTCAAGTTGGAGCTTGAGAAATCGAACGTGAGCATCACGACGCGCTGCCAAGGCATTGAGAATCAACACAAAAAGGACGTGGAAAAACTTTCTCATCAGAAATCGTTCGCAAAAAGAAAAGTGCATAAGTCGAGCAATGACAATGGCCCGACATTTTGGACCAGTTCCAGAATGGCGTCCAGTACCCCGGCAAACGATTCCCGGCAACCGCACCGACGAGACACCTCACCCAGCCACACCTCAAGGCGACATCAATGGGACAATCGAACCATCCATGATCCCCGTTCATCTTCTGGCACGACCGACATGGAGTCACATCAGTTTTTCTCGATGTATTCTCACGAGCGATCCACGCTGGCATTTTTCGAGAAGGGTTGCAATCGTAAACACCACTCTAATAGTTTCCGAATTTATATAACTCATTTGCCAGCAATGGTTTACGGTTCCCCCCCCAAAAAAAAGAGAGAATCATAACTAAGAGGGTTGCTTTCGGGGAGGGCCCAGACAATAGTGGGTGGGTGCGGGAGCCCAGCTAGTTGTGGAGAGGTAGATGTTCGTCAAAAGCGTCATTTTTAACTTTTTTCTCCACATCTGCGATTGCAAATCCTACAGCGACGTCACATAGTGGAGCCTTCAATAGTACATGACACGCGATTGGATGCTCCACGGGAGAATGCAGCATCCAATCAGCGCGCGTCAGATGCGAACTCAGAAATTCCACAACAACAAATTTTGTGTGTTTTTGTGTTTTGCTTGACTCTGCTATACTTTGGTCGTAATATACATGCTAGCGGGCACGGAATTTGGTTTGTGCCTTGCGATTAAGGCTCTTATTTGCTACGAGCCGGTGCGAGTTTCCCTGAATACAATAAGTGAGTAAGCGTTTGCATTCTGCGCGACGGTGTTCCATTTGGAACGGTTGGTGCAAGATGCATAAGCATCACGGGACTCGCATTTTCAACATTACATGACAGCACGGTGAACAGGCATTCAGGTTGCGTTTGCGCCCTGCGCGGCGAGCGTTCCATTGGATTGAACGGCTGATGCAAGACACGTACAGTGCCGCGGGGATCACACCTTCAGAATTATTCTATTATAAATATATCTGTATTTTTAATAGAACCGCCCATGAAACGCCAGCAGGCGGAGAAAATCAGGAGAGAGCGAGAGATGTCAAAAGAGAGTCACTTTTTAAGGAGATCGCCTATGAAACATTGGTAGGAGAAAAACAGGAGAGAGAGAATTCCAAAGTGTTATATCAAGGTTTTGTTACTTCTTTTCAATAAGGAATTCTTTCATGAAAATGTCAAAACTATCAATGGCGATTGGTTCTGTTCTCGCTCTTGCAGCCACCATGGACGGCGTGGCGCATGCCGATATGGTTCCGGGCGTGAACATGAACGCTCAGGACATCGTCAACGCAGTCAACGGCTCCAACGGCGGCACGGGCTATCAATTCAATGTCATCGCGAGCACAACAGGAACAGGGTTTTATCCGGAGATTAATGGTGGGATTGTGAACCTGACAGCCACGGGCGATGCGATTAACAGGGAGGCATATCATCCGTACTATGCTCCGGCCGACACCCCCAGATTTACCACCATGCAATTGGGTACAGGGCTGCGGATTGCCGATTACTCGTTCAACTCGTGGAAGTCGGTGCGCGGTGTGGCGAACCTGGATTACAATGCGGCCGAGGGTACCACCAGCACGTCCGCCGGTACCGCCCTGAACCTTGGTGCGGCCTATCTCTACAAGGTCTTTGCGACCACCGATGCCGACACTCTTCCTCATGGGGATCATGTGGCTGCGTGGAATGATATCGCGGCACGTGAGCTGGTTACCGGTGCCGTGCGATTCCTCATGGGCGAAGTCACGAGCATGAATCTTTCTGCCAACGTCACGGGCTGGCACATCACGGTCGATATCGACTGGGATACCAATCCTTATTTGCAGATGCTCCTGGGCATCAATGCTGACCAAAGCTACTGGGAATCGGCCTACAATCCCAACGCCTACTACGACGAGATCGGCGACTACAGCATTTTCGTTATGAACGGCACTCTTGACGGGTATGGCGGTGGGTACGACTTCCTCTACATGACGCCGATCACCAATAAATCCGTTGTTCCCGAGCCGGCGTCGTTGTCTGTACTGGCACTGGGCGGGTTGATGCTCCTGCGGCGACGGACCGCTCTCAAGTAAATCGTTCAAGTGACGCAAGCAAACCCGATGGCGGCATGGCGGTGAAACTCACCGTTATGCCGCCTGTTTTATTTTTCTGTGGTGGCCCAGGTGCGCCGTGAGAAGGCGTAGTTTCCTATGGGTTTCGGCCCAATCGAAGTACGCATCACGCGATCTTTCGGTGTCAACAACTCATGCAACGAAAGTTTGCATGGGTCATCGAAGGCGACGTGAAGGCATGCTTCGATGAGCAACCGCATCGGAATGATTCCTGGCCCTCCGATGCTTGTTTGGCTCCAGCAGCTGTTAACCAAGGCTTGCGCCGCCTTGCGGTATAATGGTTGATCAAACCGCCCAGTCGCTTTTCGCAGAGGATCTTGCCTTCCGTCGAGGTTTCCGGCATGTCCTGTATTTTCATCGATTGCAACGGCGAATTTTCCTTGGACTGATGCGGGCGTTTCGTGTTATAAAAAGCCGTGAACTCGGAAACGATGTGGTTCAAATGCGACTCGCCGAAGAGCACAAAATGATCGAGGCACTCGACCTGAAGGGTCTGCACCCAACGTTCGGCGAATGCGTTTATCTGCGACATCGATTGCACCTTATTCGCACGATGGCGCTGGAGTGTTTCGTATTGTTCACCCGTTTCATCCGGGGTACGGCCAGCAATTTGCCATCGTAACAATCCGTCAGAATTGGAGCGAGGAACTTCTTTACTATGGCGTTGTGGAAGATGCGGCGGAATTGGCAGCCGTGGTCAGTGATGAGGAACTGCGGCTTTCCTGCCCCTTTCATCGCGTGACGAACCAAGCGCACGATGGCGATGCGTTGTGCTGGGGAATAGGCTGGCCGTTGGTGCGGAGAAGCGTTCTCTCGCTGCTCACGCAGTATCGCGACTTCACGGCGGAGCAGTTCCGTTTCGGTGACGGCATGATCGCGATCCATCATCATCCGCAGCACCGGCGACGCGACCGACGCCAAACGCGCCCGCGCCAACTGATAGGCCTGACCAAGAGCAATGGCCATCGAATCGACGATATGTAAAACCGTAGTGGAAGACAACATCGCAAGACCTCCACTCTGAAGCATGCACATGTCGCATGATAATCGCTACGCGGTTATTCTTTCGACTCTGGCAAATCCAGCAGGAACTTCCAGATAGGAACGACCTTGATGATTCCGGCGTCAGTTTCGATCCGCTCATCTTCAGATCGAGTCACGATAGTAGCGGTCTTGATCCGCAACTCCGGCATGGCCTCGACGAGCGCCGCCATTTCGCGTTTACGCGTCTGGGGTTCGGCAAGCGATTCGCAGACCTGCGTCAGCATGGGGAGTTGCGAGCCTGAACGCACAATGAAATCGACTTCCCGACCGGTAGTCGTTTTGTAGTAAAAGACCTCATGGAATGTCCGCCGCAGTGCCATGAACACCAGATTTTCCAGAAGATGTCCGGAATTGACCAGAATTCCCGACGACACCGACGTGATCATGGCGTGATCGACGCAGTAGGCCTTCTTGGGGTTCGTGTGGCTGCGGGCCAAGGACGCGTCGAAAATCCGCGTGCTGAAAAGGAAATAGGCGTCTTCAAACCACGAGAGGTAGTTGGAGACCGCTGATTTGGGAGCGTTGTGTCCAAGCGATTGCAGATACCCGGTCAGTCGGTTGATCGAATAAGGCGAGGCGATATTGTCCATGATCCAGTGTGCCAGATCGTCCACGGCCTTGGGGTGCGCCACGTCGTGCCGCTCAATGAGGTCGCGGAAGAGCACCGCGTGAAAGTATTCCTGGTGCGTCTTGATCCGAAGTTGGCGCGTCAGTCCCAGCACTTCCGGAAATCCGCCGCTTTCCCAATACTCGCCGAAGGCCTTTTGCACCAGCAGCCGCCGCTTGGTCGAGAGCGTGCCAGCACTGTCGATGCCTTTGTAGTCCAGGAATTCCCTAAACGAAAACGGGAACATCTCCCAGGAAAGAGCCCGCCCTCGCATCTGCGTGGCGATCTCTTTGGACAACATCCGAGCCGATGAGCCGGTGAGGTAAACTTCGCATTTCTCGGTTCGCATCAGCCGATCCACAAAAGGTTCCCACCCGACAATGGATTGAACCTCATCGAAAAAACAGTAAACCTTCTCGGCACTTTTTTTCTCCGGGTAAAGCGCATAGTAAGCCTCCGCGACCAGTCCGATGCCCGCCTGTTGCAGGTCATGCAGGCGGTCGTCAAAGAAGTTCAGATACAGGATATTCTCTCGTGGCACCCCACGGTCCAACAGCCGTTGTATGATCTGGATCAGATAGGTCGATTTGCCGCTACGACGAACGCCGATGCATACGGAGGCCTTGCCGGGAACCGCCTTGATCGCCAGGCGGCGGGGCACTCCGGTTTCGAGTGGACTCTCCTGAAAGTCCAGGATCATCGCCTTGAGCGTTTCCAGCATGGTTTAACTCCGGTAACGTAAATTACTGATATATAACAAAACTGGTAATAAATATATCCACTATCTATGCCGTGTCAAGAGCCTTTTTATGGTTGTTTTTCTACGGCATTTCGACGATAAGATTTCAATAAATGGAAGCCAAGAAGCGTTGGCATTCTATGTGTCGTAGAGGAGCTGCTGTTAACCGTATGCTTTTGCGAGAACGCAACGAGTTAACCTGATGGCAGATTTCCGAAGAGGGTGGCAATCATAAGCGACCCCACCGAACGAGACTCGAACCTTCCAACTCCTTTAATGACAACAAGTTATAGCTTTCGAAAAAGAGAGAATGGTTGGTAAGAGGGTTGCTTTCGGGGAGCTAAAAAATCGGTCACGGAACTGCCGTACCGCCCGGTTAACGCAAGAACCCCGAAAGGCAAACTTTCGGGAATGTTTCTGGAGAAGCCGCCCGCCGCGCGATCTTGGTTCGGACTTTATTGAAACGGTCGCTGAGTGACGTAAGTCTAGTCACCACAAAGAGAAAGCCCTTCGACGTTTTGGTCAAAGGGCCTCTTTTCGAGAAAAGCTGGGGGATCAGGATTCGAACCTGAACAAGCAGAACCAAAATCTGCTGTGCTACCGTTACACCATCCCCCAGGATGGTTCGCGGGAAAGGAGACTGTACCGTAGCGGGGGCGGGCAGGTCAATTCGAGGAAGAGGAATTCAGCACATGACGATGGCGGCGAGAGCGGTGGCGGCGGTTTCGATGCGGAGAATGGTCGGTGTGAGACGGACGCGGAGGAGTTTGCCGGTGGCGGCGAGGGAGTGGAGGAGGGTTTGTTCGTGTGGGGACCAGCCGCCTTCGGGGCCGATGAGGGAGAGGAGTGAATGGCAAATGGAGGAACGGATTTGGTGGATGGGGGCGGAATCGAGAGCGGGGTCGAGCCAGAGGATTTTTGGGGGAGAAGAGGGAAAGTCCAGGGACTGCAGTCCCTGGGCTTGGGTGGCGGAGGAGAGGAGAGCGTCGAGGGTGATTGGTGCGGATATTTGCAGCAGGTGGGTGCGGTGGCATTGTTTTGCGGATTCGATGGCAAGGCGGTGATGTTTTTCCAGCTTGCCGCCGCCTTCCCGGGGTTTGACGATTGTGCGGTCGGTGGTGAGCCATTGGATGCGGGTAACGTTGAGCTGGGAGGCTTGTTCGATCAGCCAGTCCGCACGGTCGGCTTTGGGCACGGCGACGGCGATGGTCAGGGCGGGGGATGGCGGCGGGTCGGTGGTGATCGTGGCAGTGAGTTCGAGGAGAAGCGAACGCTTGGAGGTGGAAGTGATCAGGGCGGGTGCATGGTGGCCTTGGCCGTCGAAGAGAATTACCGGCGTATTGGCGGTGAGACGAAGAACGGAGAGCGCGTGATGAGCCTGGTCATCGGGAAGCTCGAGACGCGTTGGCGGCTGGCAAGTCAGACCGGGCAGATAGAAGCGATACATGAACCAAAGAGTAAAGGGGGTGGGTGGCGTGATCAAGGCGGATGTGGTCATCTTTTGTGGCAAATTGTTACAGCAAAGGCGAGGTCCGCGACGCCGCAAGCGGTTTCGGTGGGTGCAGGACATTTTCTGCGTGCCTGTTGGAGCCCCGCGATGGTGGCTTAGGCACCGAGTATTGCCACGATCCCACTCTCCTCCCCCTTCCTCTTCTCCTCCCATTTCGTGTCACGCGCCGCATGCACCCGATCAAGGCTGAATTTCGTTTGCGGGAGTGGGTCATTCCGATAAAATGCTGTTTATCAGGATCGGATGTAACGGGTCACGGACGGTGCCATGGCAGTTGCGCCTCACAAACAGGGATTGCACGGCACTCCGGAGAACAGGGGACGCCGCGGGTTTCTCTTGCAACAGGAAGCGGCGGCGAAAGGGGGCGGTGGGGATATCCAGCGAAAGCCGCTCATTGATGTGGCCGATGTCCTGCTTATGAGCAGAGTCGATAGCCATCCCGCGCCTCTCACGGCGTCGAAAACGGGGGAGGAGGATGTTTTGGATTCGTTGGTGCACGAGCATCTGGAACGAACGATAGCACCGAAGGTGCGCCCCCCGGGAGACGGCGACGAAAAGCAGGCACCATCAGACGAACAAGAATATGTTAATTTATCGTCATCGGACAGAGCCCCGCAAGATCAGGTCGATTTACAGAAGGAGATCGATGCGTTATTTGCCGGCGAACTGCGAAAGGGGGTGGGGCGAGGGGAAACACCGATCGACTCACCGGTCGCACCGGCCAAGATTGAGAACTTGAGCAATGAAGAATTCGCGGTGCTCGTACCGGGGGGAAAGGAGGAGGGCAAGGAGGGGGATGAGGGTGGGAGTGAGGTGATGAATGAAACGAAATCTGTGGCGGCGGAAACAGCGACGGCATCAACGCCGAGCGAGCCGATGCCGGCGGAGAAAGTGCTGGAAGCGGAAGGTGTGTTGGCGGAGGAACTTGCCCAGTTGATGGCCGAGACGCAGGCGGCGGCGGGGAAACCGCCGGCATCGCCGAAGCCCAAGATGGAGGCCGCTGAACCGCCGCAGCAGGGCGATGTGGAACTGACCGCGACCGTGCAATCGATCGTGCAGGGAAAGGAGATGCTGGAGGAGGAAAAGAAGCAGGAATTCGCGGAACAACCAAGCGAGGCGACTGACGAAAAACTTAACGAACTCCTCTCCTCTCTCTCTCCCAAGCCAGAAGTTTTGAGTCAGAAGCCGGACGAGTCGCTTGCAGCCGCAACGACGCCGGCACCGACCGAGCAAGCAGAATCTGCCACGGCAGAGCCTGCCACGGCACCGTCACTGTCGTCGGACGTTTCGGAGCAGCCGCTCATGGAATCGGCGTTATCCGAAGGACCCCGGAAATCGCCCGGGCTGCTCACACAGATATCGCGTGGAGCAACGGGCTTTCTGGTGTTGATTCTGGAGGTCGTGAATCTGCCGTTTGGTTGGGTCAGGGAATGGGATAAGAACTTGATTGGGATCGCGGCGATTTGCCTGCTGCTGGGCGGATGTGTGCTGTACGCCTGGGCATGGTGGCTGGCGCATCACGGTTTTTGAATCACTTCGAATGGCGAGGCATTCTTACTCACCGGCAGGAACCTGAATTTCTGTCCTCCAACCGCTGCCTGCGCCATGAGTCCACCCTGCGGCAGCGTGAAGATAATCACGCCTCGGCGATAATTCGCCGCCTCCGCTGCCCCGCGGCTTGCCGCAATCGCTGTTGCACGTGCATCGAACTCCAGCGTTCCGTACTTGAAATCCACCAACGCCCCTTCGTTCTGGAAGAAAATGACTTCCGCATATTTCTGTCCGCCGATCTGTGCTCCGAACGATCCTTGCGACACATCCGCGTATCCGATGAGCTGTCCTTTTTGGTAGACTTCGCCATCGCCGTGCGCTCCGCCGACGATCAGGGCACCGGTCACCACTTCCGGGAAGACCACGTAAGCCTCCGCCGTTTCAAAGAACCGTTGGATGGTCGGATCTTCCCTCTTGAAATCCGCAATGACCGCCTGTACCTGCGAACGCAGAAGAGCCTTATCGCTCTCGGTTCCCGGATTTGGCGTTGCCGCACAGCCTGCCATCAGCCCCCCCACCATCATCACCGCTAATACTGCCACGAAACGCAATTGCATCATCACGGATTCCTTTCGAACAACGATTATTTGGCTTCCATTTATCGCATAAACGCTCCCACGTCAAACCAATGGAGCACCGAAGAGTTTAGCGGGGATGAGTTCCTTGATCGGTTTGGTGCGGCAGCGCCAGGTTCCCCCACCACCAGGATCGGCTTTCTTGATTTTGGCGTGGAGGACTTTGGCGCTGGGAACGTTATTGGGGAGCTGATCGAGGATGCGCTGGGAGATTTCGACGTGGAGTTGAACGCAGCCGGGGGCGGAGTCGTAGTCGCGATCGAGAACGGTGGTGAATTTTTCGATGAAGGTGGTGCCCTTGGAGTCGGTAAGCGGGACGGCAATGGTGGCGGTGAGGGTTCTTCCGAGCATCTGATCGCGAACGAGTTCCGTCAGGGCGACGATGCCATCGCCTTCCCGGGCGGAGGCGGGAAGAGCGTCGGGAAATAGCGACCGCCAGAAGGCAAGCGCGTCGGGATTTTCGCCTCTCCCCATTTTCGATTTTTGATTTTCGATTGCTTCTTCTGGCTCCTGGCTTCTGGCTTCTGGCTTCTCCGTGAGTGCGTCGATTTTGTTGAGCACGAGCAGCGTGGGTAGATTTTCGCAGCCGATATCGATGAGCGTTTGGACGACGGTCTTGAGCTGCTGCTGAGCGTGTGGATGGGAGATGTCGAGCACAAGCAAAAGCATATCCGCGTGTGTAGCTTCTTCGAGGGTTGCCTTGAAGGAGGCAACGAGATGGTGCGGCAGATCGCGAACAAATCCGACCGTATCCGAAATGAGTGCGGAATGAGCCCCTCCGAGGTGCCAGCGACGTGTTTTGGTATCGAGGGTTGCGAAGAGCTTGTCCTCAACGAAAGTGTTGGCGCCGGTGAGGATATTGAACAGGGTGGATTTGCCGGCGTTGGTGTAGCCGACGAGTGAGATGGTGAAGTGCTGGCGTTTGCGTTCCTGCACTTCGCGTGTCTTGCGCGCCTGAACGTCGGCGATGCGTTTCTTGAAATCGGCGACCCTTTCGCGAACGATGCGGCGGTCGATTTCAAGCTGCATTTCACCGGGACCGCGGGCGCCGACGCCAGCACCTGCGCCGGCCGCAATACGCTCGAGGTGCGACCACATATGACGGAGGCGAGGATAGGTGTACTCAAGCTGAGCAAGCCCTACCTGGAGCTGCGCCTCGTGGGTGCGAGCACGGGTAGCAAAGATATCCAGAATAAGCTCGGAACGATCGAGAATTTTGGCGTCGATGATCTTCTCAAGATCGCGCAACTGGTTCGGCGACATGTCATGATCGAAGATCACGACATCCGCATCGTGTTGCTTGACGAGCTTTTTAATTTCCTGGGCCTTGCCTTCGCCGATGAAGGTGGAAGGATCGATCTTGACACGGTTTTGCATGACGCGATAGACGACGTCTGCGCCAGCGGTCTTAGCCAGGCTGGCAAGCTCACCGAGCGGATCTTGCGGATCAGCGGAAGAGTCCGCCCCATTAAAAGTAACACCGACGAGGATCGCTTTTTCAGCACGAACGGAAAGTTGTGTACGTTTATCCTGTTCCACGTGAGGCAGTTCCTTACCACGGTTTGACGGAGGAGGGGGAATCGCCAAACAACGCTGTCGGCGGAACTGATGCAGAAAAGCGGGCGATCGAATTCAAACCGACGACGTCCAGCTTGGGAACCCAAAAAGGATTCACCGCCAAAACACTCAAAAACCCCTTATTTTCAGGGCTTTGGCGACCATCATACCATTCTCGCATTCAATCGCAAGTGGTAGTAAATCCTCGCGGAAAAACGGGGTATTCGGGATGAATAGTGGTAGTAAATGGTAGTCGAATGGAAAAATGTTAATGTTTATTCTCGTCGGCGACATAGAACAGTTCCTTTATCGCTGAGAGGAACTCTGCCAGCGCCATGCACTTGGTCCACAACCGATGTTCCTGTAGCCGCAATGCCCCCAACGATTCGCTGGTCGCGAAGTGGCGGCATATTTCTCAACCGAGCCCGCACCGGTGAGCACGAGCTTCCCGCCCTTGGCAACCGCAGCCGTAGCAAGGCGACGACAAAGCTCCTCTCGCGGCACATCGCATTTACCACGGAACCGTTCGGTCACGACTGGCGGCTCGTAGTTCGCGGCCAGCTTCTCCATGAGCGTATCCGCTTGAATAAGCCGAATCGCACCTTCGCCCCGGCTGATGACGAGATCATCCTGCAATCGTTGGAGCACCTTCGATACCGTCGAGAACGCCACGCCACCCTGACGCTCAACCAAGAGAGTTAGCTCCTGCCTTTTCGTCCTAAACACAGGGGTTCACTTCCGTGTTTGCGACTTTGGAGTAAAGGTTGTTTCGCATAGCAGAGGTTGGAGCCGGAAGAGGGGCAACGGCGTGAAGTGCCACCGGCGGCGACTGCGGCACCCAGTAGGCCACGACGGGTAATGCCAAGAGAGTTGTGCTCGATGGAATGAGCGTTCTCTTACGATTGCGGCTCTGATGATTTGTCACCGTTCCTCGGATACAATCCTCTCCCTCATGGCTAAGACTTCTGCCAAATCTTCCGCGACGCCGCCGGTCATCGTTCTTGCTGGCGAGGAGCTTTTTTTACGTATCCAGCAACTTGCCGGTATCCAACGCGACATCTTCGGCGATGAGGACCCCGGCATGGGACTCGTCCGCCTTGATCCGGCCTCCCTGGGTGGATCGGCGATGGCGAGCGTCCTCGATGAGGCTCGCACCGCCTCCATGTTCAATCCCAAAAAACTCGTTATTGTCGATCCCGCCGATCCGCTGTTTAAAAAGACTGAAGCGGACGACGATGGCGGGGGGGGGGGGGGGGGGGCCACCCTCCCAACCCCACAAATCCGAGAAAATTACACCCACCCCCCCCCCGACGTTTACCCGCGCGACCCCCCC
>WQYP01000063.1 GCA_009781185.1 Phycisphaerales bacterium
CCCCGGAAAATCAGAGCCGCGACCGTCAGGGAGCGACAGGCGTTATTTCCGCATTGTCGCACGGATCGCTCCCTGACGGTCGCGGCTCTGATCGCCCTGATTGGCCATAAAAAATGGCCACACGATTACCTCCTGCACATCCTGCAAAACGGAGAATGCAATGGCCCTGCGAGACAACAGACAACACAGAAAGGAGCGTCAAGGTTTTGCAATGAAGGTTTCTTGCGGTACCATAAAGGGTTTGGCCGGGAATTGGCCCGGCCAGCAACCTTTTTTTCGTTTCTTGAGGCCGTTATGACTTCGTCGCCCAGTGAGAACACCAGCGAAAATCCTTCCTCCAAGCCGGTAGGGATACCGTTTATTCCGCCGCCGCCGCCTTCGATGCGGTCGGAGGGAGGAGGGGGAGAACGAAGTGAGATTGAGCGGGAAGTGGATCAGGCGCTGGGCGGTGTGTCGATTGAGGATTTGATGAGCCAGTCGGTTTCCAGGGGACCGGCGTCGGCGCCGAAGTTGGATCCGACGCGGCCGGTGCGGGGCGGACGGCCGAGGCGTGGGCATGAACGCAGTGAGCGGACGGCGGATGGGATCAATCCTGATAATATTAAGAAGGGGAAGATTCTCGCTATTCAAGGGAATAGCGTGCTGGTGGATATCGGCGGGAAGTCGCAGGGGCTCTGTCCGTTGGAGCAGTTCGACCAGGTTGCGCCGACGACGGAGGCTGGGGAAAAGAAGGGGGTCGAAGTCGGACAGGAATATGAGTTTGTGTTTAAGGGATATGATGCGCGGGAGGGGCTGGTGATATTGGCTCGGCGTGGGGCGGTGCAGCATGGGGCGTGGGAGACGCTCTCGCCAGGGGATTCGGTAGAGGCGGTGGTGACGGGGGTGAACAAGGGTGGGTTGGAATTGAAGGTTGGAACGACGCGGGCGTTCATGCCGGCGGGACAGGTGGATACGAAATTTAATCAAGATTTGTCGCTGTTTTTGAATCAGAAGATGACGGTCCGCGTGATGAAGGTGGATCGTCAGGATCACAATATTGTGCTCTCGCGGCGGGCGGTGATCGAGGAGGAAGAGGCGAAGAAGGCTGCGGAGATGTGGGAGACGCTGGCGGTGGGACAGGTGCTTGAGGGGACGGTGCGGTCGGTGCAGGCTTACGGGGCGTTTGTGGATGTAGGCGGAGTGGATGGGTTGCTGCACGTGTCGGCGATGAGCCACCAACGCGTGACGGACCCCAAGAGCATCGTCAAGGAAAACGACAAAATCCAGGTGATGATCACCGGGATCGACAAGGAGAAGAAACGCGTCTCGCTCTCGCTCAAGAGCATGATGAAGGATCCGTGGGAATCGGTGCCGGCGGAGTATCCGGTCGGCATGACGATTGAGGGAACGGTGAAGCGTGTCGTGGATTTCGGGGCGTTTGTGGAGTTGGCGCCGGCGATTGAGGGGTTGGTGCATGTGAGCCAGATTGCCATGCGGCGGATCAATCGGCCCAGCGAAGTCGTCAAGGAAGGCGATAAGGTCAAAGCAAAGGTAATGAGCATAGACATGGAGAAGCGTCGTATTTCGCTTTCCATGTCCGAGGTGGAGCGAGATGCGAAGATCGCCAGCGGCGAGATCAAGCCGGAAGAAGCGAAGCTCGCGGTAGCGGCGGGCGCGGCGGCTGTTGTGAAAAAGCCCGCCAAGCCGAAGAAGCAACTCAAGGGTGGGTTGTTCTGATTGGCATAGTCTTGTGAGGAATCGCAAGGCTGCGAATACTGGTGATCTTCCTGAAACGTACAAGTGTCCCGCACAAGATGCGTTAAGCCTTGTGTTTCCACGCAAGGCTATTTCGCCTCAGTCGCTACACCATCTGTTGACCACCGGTGATAACGAGCCGTAGGCGCTGTTGTCACTGGATAAAAATCCCGTTCCCTGGGCGACTTTACTGGCGTCCTCTTCGTTATCCGTATATCTCTGCGTCAGTGACTCCGCATGCCCATCGCAAAAAGCGACGTTGGTTTGGCCGAGGTGTCGGAAGCCTTGCGTACCGGCGGTTCGCATCCCAGTACCCATCTCCTCGTCGTTGGGATGAGGCCAGGGGGCACGCATGAGTTTGTTGGCTCCGCCGCTGTATTGGCCGTCGCCGAAAATAGCGGTGGTCGCCGGGCGCTCGATCTGAGTAGCTTTCGCCGGCGGCACAATGCCGTTGGCGTCCTGGAGTCCGAATTCTCCCTGGCCGTGTCCGATGTAGCTGGTGTTGTAGTTGTAGCCGTTAAAGGGGTCGACGCCCCAATTGGCTGAACCTTCAAAGGAGGGGCATTGTTGGATTTTGACGGTGCCGGAGCCGCCCCAGAGCAGCCCGGACACAACGGTCTTGGGTTTTCCCGCCAGTTGCAATTCGGTAATCGTGGTCAGATCCCACGCATAGCCATAGCCGCGTGCGCCATCCGAGGCAGAGTACTGTGCCACGGGATAAGAATCGTTATTTTCCGTACTTCCCTTTTCACCTCGCTGGCTGGCTTTTCCTGGAGGGGCTGGCTGCGAGGCACCTGTCGGACTCGAGGAATGTGAATCGGTATTGCCTGCGTTGTCAACCAGGATACTCTTGCATGTTTTTATGTGTGGAAATGTTGGTTAATCCGTTGCGTAACGCGGTCGATCTCATCGCGTGATAGCCGCATGACTTGTGCGGCGGAGCCGTAGCCGATTTCCTGCTCTTTTTTGGCGAGTCCCGCGAATACGGCGTCGGCGAAGTCGTCCACCGGAACGCCGAAGGTGTGCTGGCCCGATCCACCAAGGTCAGTATTGACCGCCGGCGGCATGATCTCGATGACCTCGATCGCCTGGCGGGCCAGTTGATACCGCAGGGAGACGCTGAACGAATGCAGGCCCGCTTTCGTGGCGCAGTAGATCGGCGCCGCGGCCATGGGCGTAAAGGCCAATCCCGAAGAAACATTCACAATCGCCGCGCCACGCTGACCGGACAAATGATTCGCCAGCAGCATCGACAAGTGAATGGGCGCATCGAAATTGATGGCAATTTCATCCCGTAACATTTCCCAAGCACCCCCTCCTCCCGAAGCCGCGGTCAGGTCGATCTTGCGTTGAATGCCGGCATTGTTCACCAGCACGTTCAACGCGGGAAACTCTCGGACGATCCATTCCGCCAACCGTTGGCGTTCCTCCGCCTGCCCAACATCGCAAATCAAACCATGAAGACCCGGCAGTTTCTTGCGAGCTGCCTCCAGCACGGTATCGCGTCGGCCACACACAATGACGGTGTTTTGACGCTTGAGAAAACGCTCCGCCAAGGCCAAGCCGATCCCATTGGTGCCGCCAGTGATAAGAATGGTGTTGTGCGTTAAATTCATAAAGCTCCAATCATCAGTAACACAGAATGACCACCAGCCACTCCGATTATGGATATGATACACGCATGCTCAGCGTTCTTGCCGCCATTGAACTTCATCCGCATCCGTTGTTTTATGTTTTACTGCTCCTGGTTCCCGCGGCGGCGGTCCTCGTCGTTGTGCTTTATTTTCAGCAGGTTCGGCTGGCGTCCCGGCGGGCCGTGCTCGCCCTTACTGTCATTCGCATTTTGTTGCTGGTACTGATTGCGATTTTGTTTCTCCGCCCAGCCATGCAATGGTCCTACACGCGGACCTCGGCAGGTACGCTGTGGTTTCTTATCGATCAGAGTACATCCATGCAAGCATCCGATCCGCAATCGACGCCGGCGGAGCGGCTGCACTGGGCGGAAGCTCTGGGTTATCTGTCGGCAAAGTCGCGCAATCAGCAACTGGACCTCCGGCTCGCCGAGCTGACCGTGTTGCAAAGCGAGTTTCGTCTGCTGCAGCCCGTGGATTTGCGGGAATCGGCGCAGAGCCCACCCCCCCAGGGGGCCGTTGCCGACTTTGCCGCCAAGGTTGCCGCGTGGAACAGGAAGTTTGAGGCTTTTCGCGGCAGGCTCGAGGCGGAGACCGGACTTTCCGGAGACATGGGGGGGGCCGGAAGCAGTGCCAAGAATGCTCTATCGCACATATCTTCGATGATTCAGACAGACCTGCAAGCCGTTCGCTCAGCCGGCACGCTTCGCGCCGCATCGGAATCGCTGCGATGGATGGAATGTTCCAGCAACATGGACCAGGCGCGTCGCGATTTGGCCACCGCCAGCTATCAGGCGGATATTGATTTTATCAGCCACAGCTCCGCGGAAGTAAGCGCGGCCACGGATCGCGTTGCGGGCGTTCCTCGTAACAAACTCGCTCAGGAATTTTTCGCGGCTGCACTGACGGGTGCAGGTCCCAAGCGTACCGGCGGCGAGAAACTCGCGGACATTCTGTCTCGCTATCGCATCCGCATGGCCAGTTTTGCCGATGCCGCCCATGCCGCCGCTCCGGGTGCTGTTGATCCCGTAGCGTTTCCAGATCTGCTCCAATCGGCCCTCTTCCCTTCCGCCAATGCCACGCCTCCGACCTCCACGAACATTTCCGCCGGTCTGCAGTTCATCGCGGAACAGATTCCGCTGGACGAACCCGCGGCGATCGTCATCGTCACCGACGGCCGCCACAACACCCCCGGCGATCCCGCCGAACCAGCGCGTCTGCTCGCCAATCGCGGCGTCCGCGTCTTTGGGCTGCTCACAGGCTCACACGCGGTTGCTCCGGATGCCGCCATCGATCAGGTCGACGCACCTGAATGGATTTTCAAAGGCGACACGCTCCGCGCCACCGTGTTCGTCCGCCTTGACGGCTTGGCAGGCTCTGGCACCAAAACCGCCCGTGTCGAACTGCGACGCATTCCCCCCTCCCCCTCCGGCTCCTCCGCCGCGCAGCCCGGCACAGGCACGCTCGTCCAATCCGTCAACATCCCCATCGTTGCCAACCCCGGCTACAGCTCGGTGACACCGATCAACTTCACCGACCAACCTCCCGACGGTAACACCGTGATCGAATACGAAGCCCGCGTCGAGCCGTTGCCGGGGGAAATCAATCTTGAGAACAATCGTTCTACTTTTCGGGTTGCCGTCAAGAAGGACAAACTTGCGGCATTGCTGATCGAAGAGAGGCCGCGATGGGAATACCGTTATCTGGCGGATCTACTTGGGCGTGATTCGCGGATCAAACTGCAGAAGGTTCTTTTCGAGCCAGCACAGATCGAAGGCGTTTCGCCGCCGGAAGCTGTCAAGGCGTCCCCCAACAACCCGCGTCCTGAAGCACAGATTCTTCCGCAAACCGCAGCCGAATGGCAGGCGTTCGACCTGATCATCCTCGGCGACATCGCACCGGCGCGACTCTCCGTCGCCCAGCAGCAGTTCATCGCCGCGGCAGTTCGCGACAAAGGTGCCACCCTGATCACCATCGCCGGGCAGCGTCACATGCCCGCCGATTTCATAGATTCGCCGCTGGCCGAGCTGCTGCCAGTGACGTCGACCGGGCAGTTCGACGCCGAGACGATCGCCCGTCACAATAAGTTCGGCTTCCGTCCCGCCCTCGCGCCGGAAGGCAACGGTTCGGTCTTCAGCCAGCTCGGCGTCGATGCCGACGCGAACGTCGCTCTCTGGTCGAACTTCCCGATGTGGTACTGGCACTCGCCCTTCACGCAGGTCAAACCGTCCGCCTCCGCCATCTGGTTCATCGCACCGCTCGCCTCCGAATCCGCTTCCCCACCCCAAGCCCGCCAAGCCGCACTCCTCTCAACGCTCTCCATCGGCCTGGGCAAATCACTGATGCTGGCGTCCGATCAAAGCTGGCGGCTCCGCCAAATCAACGGCAACGACATTCATCAGCGATTCTGGAACAACGTCCTAGGCTGGGCTGTCGGCTCCGATCTCCCCGCCGGCGGCAAGTTCGTCCGCTTCGGCTCCTCGCAGCCTCGCTACGTCCAAGGCCAACCCATCGAAATCACTGCACGCGTGCTCCAGGAAAATCTCGTCCCCTACACCGGCCTTTCCTTTAACGCCGTCGCCAGAAATTGGAAGCCAGAAGCCAATAGCCAGAAGCCAGAAGAAAAACGCGAAACTCAAGCAACTTTCAAAGAAACCGAAACCCCCGGCTATTACCGCGCCACGCTCGCAGGTTTGCCGCCCGGCGATATCGAAATCTCGCTCAAAGGCGAATCGGTCGAACGCCTCCTCAACACCGATCCTTCCGTCACGCAGAAAACCCTGCTGATCAAAATTCTCCCGCAACTCGATCTTGAGCGTCGCAACATGAACACCGACCCCTCTCTTCTCACCCGCATCGCCCACGACGGCCACGGCTTTGCGCTCGACGCCTGCTACATCGACCTCCTGGCCGCGAATCTCCCCGAAGTCAAACGCACCCACACCATCACCGAAAACATCGGTTTCTTCACCGACCCGGCCGCCCGCGGCACAAAAATCGCGCATTGGTCCTTTTTCAGTCTTTTCGCCGCCCTGATCGCCGCCGAATGGCTGCTCCGCAAACGCGCCGGACTGATTTAATTGAAAAATTAAAAAATTAAAAAACCGATAGCGTGTTATAATGTTGGTGGAGGTTATGACAATGCCGCTGATGATTTCCGATGAAATGCTTAAAGCCGCCGGAATGAACGAATGCGAAGCCAAGATCGAAATAGCCTGTCGTTGGTTCGACGCCGGCAAGCTTACCATCGGGCATGCCGCGAGATTCGCCAGCCTCACCGAAACGGAATTCGAAGCCCAACTCCAAAAGAGAAGTCTGCCGCGCTACCGTTATACTGAGCAAATGCTGGATGATGATATTGCCACTCTGAAGAAACTCGGACGGTGGTAAGTGCCGTTGATCGTCATCAGCGATTCGTCCCCAATCCGTGCTCTTCATCATCTGGGATTGCTTTCGCTCTGCCACGAACTCTACGGCACGGTGATTATTCCGCGCACCGTTCAGGTGGAACTCCGTAGATCCACCACAACGTGTCCTGCCCTCGAGATCGCTGATTATCCGCACTTCCAAATCCACGTTGCACAAGCGCATCCACTCTCACTGGGAATTCCAACCGATCTCGATGCCGGCGAAACCGAGGCGATCGCCATTGCCATCGAACTCCACGCCGATCTTCTGCTGATGGACGAGCGCAAAGGCACCGACTCCGCCCGCCACCTCGGCCTGCCAACCATCGGCGTCTTGGGCGTGCTCCTGGAAGCCAAACGGCAGAGTCGCATAGCACAAGTTATGCCGCTGGTGGACCGCTTGGTATTCGATCTGAAATTTTTTGTATCGGCCGCGTTGCGCCAGAAAATCGCCCAACTCGCCGGCGAGTAGCTACCTGATTTCAGATGGCTTCCCCTCCAACGATGTGATCATCAGTTACCGAATAGCTGCTCCGCAAACGCGCCGGACTGATTGCGGGCGTGCCCATCACCCTGGCCGATTGTACGTGGCCAGAACGATCGGCCATTCCGCTTTGAATTGCTTGAGAAGCTGGTCAAAGGCGTCGCGCTCGGTGCGGCGGCGGACTTCGTCAATCGTATTTTCAGATTCCCATGCGTTGGTGAGCTGGTGGTCGGAGCTGGTCGCTTCGACCACGCTGTAGATGTAGCCGTTGTTCACGTCCATCAGTACGGCGGAGGCGGTGCTTGTGACCTTGGCGTTTTTGTTGGGGAACAGGCCCAGCGTGATCACGCCGAGCGGACGAACTTTGGTCTCGGTCTCGAAAACGGTGTCGAACGTGTAGTAGAGCAGAAGGTTCGCGTGGAGGCGGGCGGCGGCGGCGCGAAGCTCAAGGTCCGTGTTGAGCGTTTGATCCAGCAGAATACGTTTCATGGTGGCGACGCCCGCGACCTGCGGCAATTTGGCGATCATTTCAATATCTTCATCTTTTTCGACATCGCGCACGGTAATCACACTGTAGACGCCGACCGGGCGCGCGGGGCTGTTGTAGGATGAGTAGTCGCCGGCCTGGACGCGAGCGATGGCAATGGTGGCGGGGAAAGTGACAAGCGGTTTCTTATCGAGTGCCTGGCGGATGGAAGCGTCGGTGGCAGCGAGACGGGCTTGCTCGGTAAGACCGAGTTTGGAGAAATCGGCGGGACCGCCGGGAACGGTGTAGGATTGGGCGCATCCAACTAAAGCCAGAAGCATCAGAACACCGACGAATGAGCGTTGCAGCACGATTTTCTCCTTACGAACAGATACCTTTGGCAGTTCAGTGCGCGGCGGAGGAGAAAGGTTCAAAGATTTTGACGTTTTTTATTTTAATTTCCCTGCCGCGAAGAGGCGGACGGCTTCGGGATAGGCGAGGCATTCCTGTTCGAAGATGCGCCTGGCGAGCGTCTCGGTAGTGTCGGTGGGGAGGACGGGAACGCGTTTTTGCAGGATGATCGGGCCGTGGTCGTAAGTGTTGTCGGCGAAGTGGACGGTGCAGCCGGATTCCTTTTCGCCGGCGGCAAGGACGGCTTCATGGACATGGTGGCCGTGCATGCCGGCGCCGCCGAACTTCGGCAGAAGAGCAGGGTGGATGTTCATGACTTTGCCGGCAAGATCGTCGGGGATCTGCCAGAGCGATAAGAAGCCCGCCATGAGAACGAGTTCGACGCGGTGATGGCGAAGGTGCTGCGCGATCTGCCGCGAGAACGCTTCGAGTGAGAGGGGGGGGGCGGCCTGTTTGCGGCTGATCACGGTGACCGGCAGGTTGAGCCGCCTGGCTCGCTGAATGCCGTAACAGGTGTCGTTGGAGGCAATGACGGTAGTGATCTGAGCGCTGAGTTCCCGTCTCGCAATGGCGGCCGCGAGGTTTTCGAGCGTAGCGCCGCTGCCGGAAATGAGGATGCCCAGGCGAAGCGGCAAGCGATGAGGGGCCATTTCTGTCATTCCATACTCCGGCATCTCACAGACAAGACAAGGTGAAGGGGTGACAGGGAGCACCGCGTGGTAACGCGGCGAACCTTGTCACCCTGTCACCTTGTCACCTCTTCGCATCGCAAGGTAAGCCATCGCGGCCGTGCCCAGAAGGAGAAGCCCTGTGACGACGTAAGCGACGCGGTGCAGCGATCCGAGCTGTGCGTGGAAATCGGTGGAGGCGCCCGCAGCGGCCAGGGCACCAATGGCCGGCCCAACGCACATGCCCGCGCCGATCAGCGCTTCGTGGAAACCGGCATGTTCGCCGGAGCCTTCGCTCGTGTGCATCGCGTAGTAGAGGGAACTAGAGTAGATCAGGGCCAGTGCCAGGCCGAAGATGACTTGCGTGAGGATCAACGCCAGCGGCTGATGCCAGGTCAGCATCATCAGGAACGCAAGCGTCATTGCCGCTTGTGCTCCAACCAGCCAGCGTGCTTTGTAGTGCCAGAATTTGCATTTCATGGTGAGGATGAAACCAGCCATGCGTGCGAGTCCACTGACGCTGGTCACGATTCCTGCCACGGTGAGCGAAACTTCGTGCCCATAATAGGATACCCACGCAGCCATGGCCAGGAAAATCAGCACGGGAGAGATCACGTTGCCGGCGACGTAGGACATGGCATTACTGATCCACGCCATGTGCAGAAGCGTCATCGCGCGGCGACGCATCGCAGGCGTATCAATCTCCGTCTCATCATGAGCCTCCTCCGGAACGTTCTCCTGACCCATCATCGCGTCCGGAATCGAGAAGCCAAACAGGAGAACGCAGATGCCAAGAGTGGCGATGGCAGGTCCAACAAAGATCAGCCCCCACCAGACTTCCTGCAGAACGCCCTTGGTAAACACCGCGGCGAAACCGGTGGTGGACCAGCAGATATTGTAGATAGCCATACGTGTAGAGAGCGGCATCTTGGCAGGCGAACGCGAGGTGGCGGTCTCAAGAGCGGGCCAGCAGGAGGAACTGGTCACGTTGAGCAGGATCATCAGGACGATGAGAACAGGAATGCCGTATTGAACGGGGGTGGGCAAGATGAGCAGGGCGAGGAGTTGGGCAGCAAGGCAGGCAGGAAGCATGAAGGAGAGAAATCTGCGGGGACCGTATTTGACGGTGAACTTGCCGGCGACAATGGCAATGAAAATGTAGCCGAATCCCCAGATGGCCGAGAGCC
This sequence comes from Phycisphaerales bacterium, assembly GCA_009781185.1. GTDB lineage: Bacteria > Planctomycetota > Phycisphaerae > WQYP01 > WQYP01 > WQYP01. The sequence goes on from WQYP01000063.1 coordinate 9,989, forward strand.
AGAGCCGCGTGGCCGCCGAAGCGTGGAGCTGTTTGTCGGCAAAATCATAACAGCCGATGCTGAAAAGCGTGGCGGCATAGGAATGAAGAATGGCCGCAATGTACCAGGGACCCAGGGAACGAAAATCAGAAAGCGGTTTTGACGCGGCAGTTGTCGACAGGGCTGGAGTGGACATGAGAAAAACGGCTCCGGGTAATGCGAGAGCCCGGAATGAGATTCCGGGCTCTTGCGCGTGTCAGTCCAAACGGGATGACCCGTCTGGCTTACTTTTTGGCCTTTTTGGGTTTCTTCTTTTCGCGTTTCTGGGCGTTGTTGCCTTTTGCCATGGTTCTACTCCCTTAGAGAGTTGTTTCCCGCGAGGTGTCGTCACCATGACGAACACTCGGCGAGAGAATCATCATCAATTCACTATAACTCAAGCGAAGAAATTGTAAACGAAAATTTTCAGATAGAAAATTTTTAGACAATGGCGACGCCAGTTTCGCGTCGCACGCTTTGATCCTATACTGAGCAACTCGACCTATTCCAGGAAACTTTCTTCAGGAGACGTAGCCATGCTCGGCAATGCAATCATCGGACAATCCGGCGGACCCACCGCGGTCATCAACCAATCGCTTGTAGGCGTCATCGAGGCGCTCACCCACGCACAAAAACAAAACAAGATCGGCAAAATCCTCGGCGCCAAGCACGGCGTTCGCGGCATCATCCATTCTGATTTCCTTACACTCGACAACTTGTCCGCAGACCTGCTCGAACGCGTCGCACAGACGCCTTCCTCCGCGCTGGGTTCCACCCGTGACAAGCCCGACGAAGCCTACTGCCATCAAATTTTCGAATCGTTCAAAAAGCACAACGTACAATACTTTTTCTACCTCGGCGGCAACGACTCCGCCGACACCGCTCGCATCACTGCGGAAATGGCCAAGGCCAACGGCGTCAATCTCAACGTCTATCACGTTCCCAAAACCATCGACAACGACCTGCGAACGACGGACCACTGTCCCGGCTACGGCTCCGCGGGCCGATTCGTCGCACTGGCACACATGGGCGACGATGCCGACAATCGTTCACTCAAGGGGATCAAGATCAACTGCGTGATGGGCCGCGATGCGGGATGGCTTACGGCTGCGTCGGCGTTGGCACGTTTCGACGAGAACGATGGCCCTCACCTGATTTACGTGCCGGAAGCCGACTTCAACGAAGATAAGTTCATCGGCGACGTGGACCGCATCTTCACAAAACTCGGACGCTGCGTGATCGCCGTCTCCGAAGGCATTCGCTACAAAGCGAACGACAAAAAATCCCTGCTCGCCGAAAAAATCATGCAGGGCGGCGAAGTCGACGCCCACGGCAACCGCCAACTCTCCGGCTCCGGAGCACTCGCGGACTACCTCACCAATCTCATCAAAGACAAGCTCGGCAACCTCATGGCCACACGCGGCGGCGGAACCGTCAAACTCCGCGTCCGCGGCGATACCTTCGGCTACCTGCAACGCTCCTTCCCAACGATCGTCTCGGAAACCGACGCCCCCGAAGCCCGCGAATGCGGCCGACTGGCGGTGCAATACGCTCTGACAGCTCCGAACGGCCTGTCTTCCGGCTCCGTCGCGATGAAGCGAGTGTCGGAATCACCTTATAAAATCGCCTTTTTCCCAACGCCGTTGGACACGGTCGCTCGGTTGACCAAGCCGTTGCCAGCAGAATGGATCAAGGACGGCAACGACATGACCGCGGCATACATGTCATACGCCAAACCGCTGATCGGTCCGCTGCCGCGCCCGGGAAAGCTGTTTTAACACGCACAAAAGCCCACCCCTTCCACGGCAGTGGTATCTACACAAGTTATTCAGGTTTGAGTCGAAGTGGAAAGGGAATTGGTGTCAGTGAGATCGGCAGGCCGACGGCGAGGGCCAGCCCCGACACCGCACCAGCGGATTTTATCAAATCAATTGGCTCTGGAGCTGCGGTGCATTCCGCCTTCGACTTTTTCCCGACTTCTTTTATGCCAACAGCGCTTCCGTTTCCTTGAGCGCTTCGGGCAGCATGGCCAGAACTTCCTTGATCGTCTCGATGGACAATTCGAGTTCCCTGAGCACCGCCGGGTCGAGCGTTTGGCCTTTGCAAGTGAGCGAGTAGCCGATGCCCTGCAGGCAGGCGAAGTGGTCCGCCACATGCACGATGCAGGCGAGCCAGCGGCAGTCGTGGGCCAGCGACATCGGGTTGTGATGGTACCCGGTGACGTATTGGAACGATCTGGGGAACTTCCATTTGCTGGTGAGGCCGGAGCCCAACGCCTGGTGGTCTACCTTGATGATCTGCGTTTCGAGGTCGAGATAGCGGACCTGTTCATTGGTGGCTCGCTGGGCAATCTCCACCAGTGGTTCGCGAAATGCCTGCAATTCCACCAGAATCCCCATGTCGTGGATGAGGCCGGCGAGAAATGCCTCGTCCGGCAGCGTGTTATTGAGTTTCTGCACGATCAGCTTGCTCATCACGCCCACGGCAATCGAGTGGGTCCAGAGATCCTTCGCCGAAAAGTGCGGCGAAACCCGACCGCTACGAAACAACTTGTTGATCGAAGCGGCAATCACAATATTCTTCACCGCATTCAAACCCAGCAGCACAATCGCCCGATTGATCGAGCCGATTTGCCCGGGCAGACCATAAAACGCGGAGTTGACCACTTTCAGGATTCGCGTGCAGAGGGCCGGATCGTTGGAGATCAGTTTGTTGAGATCCTGTGCGGTGGACTTTGGATTTTCGACGAGTTCGATGACTTTGCCGGCGATCTCGGGCAGCGTCGCAATCTGCGTAATCGAGTTCACCGCCTTGTCGATAATGCTCTGCTGTTCCTGCTTTGCCGGATCAAGCACGGCGGCGGCGGAAGACAAGGGGGGGGCCTGACTCATGCGAAGTCTCCAAAGAGATCACCTGCTTCCGCCGTTATCGTCCCTTTTTGAGGAAGACTTCAGCCCGAAAATGAAAAGCCCCGGGATTGCAATCCAGGGGCTTTGCTTTGTGTGCCGCGCATATGTTCAATGGATAGGAGTTGCAAGTCCTCAATCCAACCAGAGGGAGGCGAAGGGTAGGCCAAAGGGCGATCGTGCGTGGAAATCAGTTGAACTGAGGAACAAGTCCGAAATAACCTTCCGATTCGAGGCAAAGCCCCGCATTGCCATGCGGGGCTCCACCCCGCAAAGCGGGGACGCTCCTTGTTTTGCATTTCGTGTCATGCGCCTTGTTAGAACTCCAGGTGGAATTGGGCCTGCATGATCAGGTCCTGCGTGTTTTGGATCGTGTTGGCGCCCGAGTCGCTGAAGGCGGCTTCGTTGGGAATGTAGGTCAGACCCAATTGGATTTTGGCGTTCGACCCGTACAAGAAGTAGTTGACGCCGAGGGTGTATTCTTCCATGCGGTTGGGCAGGCCGAAGGTCATGAGCTGGCCAAAACGACCGATGAGTTCGAGTTTCTGGGGGATGACCATGTAACCGGCCTGGAGGACGTAACCGGCCTGGCCGATGCTGCTTTTGCCGAAGAGATTGCGGAAGCTGTCGGTGGTGGCGCCGGCGGGGAGTTCGTCGTTGAGGTATTGCATGTAGCCGGTGGCGCCGAAGGAGAGGCCGCGGTATTTGGCGTGGAAGTCAGTGGTGGCGCGGAAGAGGCTGCCGTTGACGGTTTGTGAGGCGACGAATCCGGGGCTGGTGTTGGAGGAGAGTCCCAGGAGAGCGAGGGAGGTTTGGGGGCGTGGGAAGGCGTTGCTCTGGGAGTTTTGTTCTTCGTAGCCGGCGGCGACGCCGAGCATCCAGATGAAGTCCTTAGAGCCCTTGAAGTCGGATTCGGTACGCAATTCTTTCATGTTGCCGTTGCCGGCCCATTCCATGCGGCCGTAGAAGCCGTAGCGGTTGTCGAGAGCGCCGCTGGCGTCGGCGGGTCTGCCCAGGGAGTTGGACTTGGATCCGTCGTTGATCTGGACTTCGTAGTTGAGTTTGTCCTTGATGATGTCACCGTAGAGACTGAGGCCGAGTGTGCGGACGGCGTCGAAGGGGATTGCGGTGGTGGCGGCTTCAGGCGCCATGAGGCCTGAGGAATAAAGCTCGGCGTAGGTGAAGGGGATTTTCATGGCACCGCCCTTGATTTTGAGGGCGGGAGTGAAGTTGTAGCCGAGGTAGGTATCGAGGATTTGGAAGTTTCCGGAGTTGCTGGAGGAGCCGCCGAAGTCGCCGGAGATCATGTAGATGAGGTTAGGATCGAAGACGTTTCCGGAGAAATAGAGGCGAGCGCGTCGGAAGCCGAAGGCGCTAGCGTCTCCGCTGGGGGGAACGTTGCTGCCGAAGGCGTCGCGGTTTCGGACTTCACTGCGTGAGTAGACGTAGCGGAATTGGAGGAGTCCGTTGACCTGGAGCTTGTAGTTGCCGTCGGGGGATTGGATGTAAAAGCCGTTGTTGTAGCCGAAGTCTGGGGTGTTGGACTGGTTGCGTTTTTTGACGTCGGCGAGGACTTCTTCGACGATGCCGCGGATTTGGGCGGTTCGCTCCTCGGAGAGCCAGTTGGTGTTTTCCTTGGCTTCCAGCTCGGCGATGCGAGCTTTGAGGGCTTTGAGTTCCGCCGCGACGTCGGTGGGTTCTCCGTCCGCCCATGCGGAGGTACCTGCTGTGACGAGGAGGAGGGCTGCCGCGAATGCGGCCTTGTTTGTCCATGTGCCGATGTTCATTTCTGTCTCCAAAACGAAAATACTACCAGAGAAACCACAAGGCTTCCATACTGAACTACTGCGAATCTGTTTCGCGTCATGGATGGGTACATTAACGGTTCAATGTGAAGAAATCACTAAGGTTGATTGAAGATTTGGAACAGTTGTGGCGGTGTGGCTGATGCTCCGTCGTGCCCAGGGATTGCAATCCCTGTTTTTTTGATCGCAGTCTCTGGGATTTTTATTGTGAGCGCAGGCCACGTAGGGCGGCTAAGGAGAAGGCTACGATGTGGTCGATGCCAGGTTGCAGGTTTTCTTCGTGTAAGAGTTGGGGGTAGAGCCAATAGGTGAGTTGGCTCTTGTAGCGGTAGAGGAAGCATTGGGAACTGACGCTCATGGCGGCACGGATGATTTGGTCTCTGGGGGCGTCTGGGCCGAGGATGTCGCGGACGATGCCTTCGATGTAGTCGACCCATGGGCGGATCAATTCTTCCATGACGGCCTGGAGGGCGGCGGTGGGCTGGACGAGTTCGTGGGCGATGAGGGTAGCGTGCCAGGCGGGGCGGGAGGAGGAACGAAAATCCTGGAGGATATTGGTGACGTAGGCTCGCAGGCGGTCTTCGGGAGGAGGAGGAGGGGCGTCGGCGGCGTGCGTCAGGAAAGCGACAGGGGCCTGGCTTAGCGCGTGGCGGATCACGGCGGCGTAGAGCTCGAACTTGTCGCGGAAGTGGTAGTTGATGGCGGCGGCGTTGACGCCGGCTCGATCGGTAATTTCTTTGGTGGTAGCTGCGTGGAGGCCTCGCTCGGCGAAGATTTCACCGGCGGCTTCGATAAGACGGCGACGGGTCTCCTGGGCAGCAGCGTTGTTCTTGACGTTCGGCATCGGTCCCCTCGCGGAATCGCATCAGCATGGGTATTGGTACCGCGACCGTCAGGGAGCGATGGGGCATCTGCGTCGGCCCCCCACGCTCCCTGACGGTCGTGGTACCAATAAGGTTGGGGCATCCCAGAAAAACGGGCAGACTTTGAACATTCTACTCCACCCTCCGGGTATTATTCAAACTTAAATTTGAAACTTAAATTTGAATTATGGCTTGACAAGCGCCATTCATGTCCTAGAATCGGTCGTTTCTGAAAGAGTTTGGAGTTTACGTTCGGCGTTTACGCTTTCGCGTGCCCCCCCCTCCCCCCCCTGTGACACGCTAAAGCGTGAATTCCGGGCGTGAACTTCGGAAATTGGGAGTTTGTCAATGAATCAACGCCCATGGAAGTGGTGGGCTGGCGTGGCAGTGGCCGCGCTGCCTCTGCTGACCGCCTGTGATCGTCAACAACAGGGTTCTCAGTCCTCTGCTCAAGGCCAGATGCCGCCGTCGGAGGTTGCTACGGTGGTTGTTCAACCACAGCGGGTGGTGCTGACGAGTGAGTTGCCTGGTCGGACGAGTGGGTATTTGGTGGCGGAGATTCGGCCACAGGTGAGCGGGCTGATTCAGAAGCGGCTTTTTGAGGAGGGGGTCGAGGTGCAGGCGGGGCAGGTGCTTTATCAGATTGATCCCTCGCCGTTCCAGGTGGCGTTGGATAATGCGTTGGCGAATGTGGCGGTGGCGGAGAAGTCGGTGAGCCGAGCTAAGGCAGCATTGATTGCCAGCGAAGCGGGGGTGAAGCGGCAATTGGCGACGCTGGATTTGGCGAAAATCAACCGGCAGCGGATGGAGGATTTGTTTAAGGAGAAGGCGGTGGCGACGAGCCAGCGGGATCAGGCGGTGACGGATGCGGAGGTGGCGGAGGCAAGTCTGCGGGCGGCGGAGGCACAGGTGGAGACGGATCGCCAGGCGATTGCGGTGGCGGAGGCGACGATTCAGCAGGCACAGGCGTCGGTGGCGGCGGCGAAGATTGATTTGGGGTATACGCAGATCACGGCGCCCATCGCCGGACGCATCGGACGATCGGCGGTCACGCCGGGGGCGATCGTGACGGCCTATCAGGCGACGGCTTTGGCTACCATTCAGCAGTTTAATCCGATTTACGTGGATGTGCCGCAGTCCACCAGCGAACTGCTTCGGCTCAAACGGCGGCTCGAGCAGGGAAAGCTCCAGCGACAAGGCGGGGAGGATCAGGTCAGTTTGATCTTGGAAGATGGCAGTACTTATCCGTCCAAGGGAACGTTGCAGTTTCGGGAAGTGACGGTGGATCCGACGACAGGGTCGGTGATTTTACGGATGGTTTTTGACAATGCGAATGGTGTGCTGTTGCCGGGGATGTTTACACGGGCGGTGATTCAGGAAGGCATTAATGAGAAGGCTATTTTGATACCGCAGCAGGCGGTTTCGCGGGACGGGCGGGGGGAACCGTTGGCTTTGGTCGTCGCCGACGGGAAGGCTGCTGTGCGGAAACTGGTGTTGGATCGGACCTATGGGGATCAATGGCTGGTTTCCAGTGGGATTGCGGCGGGTGATCATTTAATTGTGGAGGGGGTGCAGAAAGTGCGGCCGGGTGCGCCGGTGACGGAAATGTCTTGGAAAGCTCCGGCGAAGCAGCCCCAACCCTCGGCAGAGCCGGGGGCTAACACTCAGAAGTCTAATTAGTGGAGCCGAGTCATGTTATCCCGGTTCTTTCTTGAACGGCCTGTTTTCGCGTGGGTCATCGCCATCATCTTGATGTTGGCGGGGGCGTTGGCGATTTACAATTTGCCGATTTCGCAGTATCCGCTTATTGCTCCGCCGTCGATCGCGATTGACTCGTATTATCCCGGAGCGTCGGCGAAAACCGTCGAGGACAGCGTTACCCAAATCATCGAACAGAAGATGACCGGCTTCGATAAGATGCTCTACCTGTCGGCGTCGAGCAGTTCGTCGGGGGCTTCGCGTATCGAGCTGACCTTTGCGCCGGGGACGGATCCGGATCTGGCCTGGTCGCAGGTGCAGAACAAGTTGCAATTGGCGATGCCCAGTCTGCCGGAGGTCGTGCAGAGGCAGGGCATCAAGGTCAGTAAATCCACACGTAACTATCTGTTGATTGTGAACGTCTATGCCAACGACGGGACGTTGACCGGCGATGATGTCCGCGATTATGCGGCGTCTAATGTGGAGAAGGTGCTGGCCCGTGTGCCGGGCGTCGGCGAGGTCGAGGTCTTCGGCAGCCAGTACTCCATGCGTGTGTGGCTCGATACCAACAAGCTCACCGACTACAACCTGACCGTCGGCGACGTGGTGACGGCATTGCAGGCGTATAACGTGGAAGTTTCTGCCGGTCAGTTTGGCGGCGTGCCCGCGGTGCCGGGGCAGAAGATGAATGCGTCGATTATGGTGCAGAGTCTGCTTCAGACGCCGCAGGAGTTTGCGAACATTCCGATTCGGACGAATCCGGACGGTTCGATTGTGCGTGTGAGCGATATTGGTCGGACGGAACTGGGGGCGGAGCGTTATGACATGGAGATCTATTATAACGACAAGCCGGCGGCGGGTTTGGCGATTCGCCAGGCGCCGGGGGCCAATGCGCTTCAGACGGCGGATGCGGTGAAGGCCAAGATGGCTGATCTGGCGCACTATTTTCCCAAGGGGATCGGGTATGCGTTTCCCTACGATACGACGCCGTTCGTGAAGGTCGCGATTGAAGAGGTGGTCAAGACGCTCTTTGAGGCGATCGTGCTGGTGTTCCTGGTGATGTATCTGTTCATGGGGAATATGCGGGCGACGTTGATTCCGACGATTGCGGTGCCGGTGGTGCTGCTGGGGACGTTCGCGATTTTGGGGATGTTTGGGTTCTCGATCAACATGCTGACGATGTTCGGGATGGTGTTGGCGATCGGGCTGCTGGTCGATGATGCGATTGTCGTGGTCGAGAACGTCGAGCGGTTGATGAGCGAAGAGGGTCTGAGTCCGCGTGAGGCGACGGCGAAGTCCATGGACCAGATTACCAGTGCGCTGATTGGTATCGGGTTAGTGCTCTCGGCGGTGTTTGGGCCGATGGCGTTTATGACGGGGTCGACGGGTGTGATTTATCGGCAATTCTCGGTGACGGTGGTGGCTTCGATGCTGCTGTCGGTGCTGGTGGCTTTGATTTTGACGCCGGTGCTCTGTGCGGCCATGCTTAAGCCGGTGCCCAAGGGGCACGCTCCCGCGGAGGGCGGCGTCTGGTTCCTTCGCCCGTTCTTCCGACTCTTTGACAAGTTCTTCGATAGTGCCCGAAATATCTACGTCAAGCAGGTCAACCTGGCACTTCGCTTTATGTTCCCGCACCTGATCATCTTCGTGCTGATCGTGGTGGCACTTGGATACATGTTCAAGCGAATGCCGACGGCTTATCTGCCCGACGAGGATCAGGGCATGCTGATGGTGCAGGCAATTCTTCCGCCCAACGCCACCTTGGAAGACACGCAGACGGTGATGACGCGTGTTCGCGATTATTTTAGGACACAGGAGCCGGATGCCGTCGAGACGAGCATGATCGTCGCGGGTAACAGCTTCGGCGGGCAGGGGCAGAACATGGGGATGGGGTTCATCAAGCTTAAAGACTGGGATCTTCGGAAAGATCCGAAACTGAAGGTTACGGAGATTGCCAAACGGGCAATGGGGGCGTTTTCTCAATGGCGGGATGCGATGGTATTCGCCTATGCGCCGCCGGCGGTGATCGAGCTTGGCATGGCCAAGGGATGCGATTTCCAGCTTCAGGATCGCAGTGGTCTAGGGCACGATGCGCTCATTGATGCCCGGAATCAACTCCTGAAGATGGCGACCAAGGATGAGCGTCTGGCCAAGGTGCGTCCGAACGGTATGGAGGATGTGCCGGAGTTCCATGTGGATATCGACTGGGCTAAAGTCGGGGCTTTGGGTGTGCCCATCAACGCTGTCCACGATACGATCAGTTCCGCGTTCGGCAGTGCCTATGTGAATGATTTCATTCAAAATGGGCGAGTCAAGCGCGTTTATGCTCAGGCGGATGCGCCCTTCCGTATGCTTCCATCGGATATTGATAAGCTTTATGTGCGAAATACGGCGGGGAAGATGGTTCCGTTTACGGCCTTTGCCACGGGGTACTGGAGCAGGGGGTCGCCCAAGCTCGAGCGGTACAATGCGTTTCCATCGCTGGAGATTTGGGCTGAAGCGGCTCCGGGGCGAAGTTCGGGCGAGGCGATGCAGGCCTTGGTGGACATCGCCGCCCAACTGCCGCAGGGATTCGCTTTCGATTGGACCGGCGTTTCCTACCAGGAACGCATGGCCAGTGACCAGACCGGCATCCTGTACACCTTCTCGGTTCTTGTGATCTTTCTGTGTCTGGCGGCACTTTACGAGAGTTGGCCGGTGCCGATTTCGATTCTGCTGGTCTTGCCGTTGGGGGCGATCGGAGGCGTGCTTGCCGCGAGCTTGCTGAAAATGCCCAACGATGTGTATTTCCAGATCGGGATGCTGACCATTCTGGGGCTGACGACCAAGAACGCCATTCTGATCGTGCAGTTTGCCAAGGCTCGTGTGGAGGAAGGCATGGACCTGATGGAGGCGACGCTGGAGGCGGCGAAGTTGCGGTTGCGGCCAATCGTGATGACTTCACTGGCGTTTGGCTTTGGTGTCCTGCCGCTGGCGCTGGCGAATGGAGCCGGCGCTGGAGCCCAGAAGGCAATCGGCGTGGGCGTCCTCGGCGGCGTGATTACCTCCACCGTCCTGGTCACTCTCTTTGCCCCCCTGTTTTACGTGATGATCTTCAAGCTCTCCAAAAAGCACCGCCACCGGGCCACCAAGGCAACAGAACCGGAACTGACGGCTCAAACAAGCGAGGGCCATGAACCATGAAAACGGAATTAGCCACAGACAGACACAGACAAACACAGACAGATGAACGACGTGAATGGCCACGGATGAACACGGATAAACACGGATGGCTTTGTGATTTGATTCGTCATTCGTCATTCGAATTTCGAACTTTAACTCTGTCCGTGTCTGTCTGTGGCTGTCTGTGGCTAATTCTGTCGGCAGCAGGGTGCTCGCTGGCGCCCGAGTACCAGCGTCCCGATGCCTCGATTCCGGCGGCTTGGCCCACGACGCAACCAGAGGATGGGGAGGCGACGCTGCCGCATTGGCAGGAATTTATTGCGGATCCCAAGCTTCGGCAGGTCATTGCCGTGGCTCTGGAAAATAACCGCGATTTTCGAATCGCGGCGCTCAACGTTCAGCGGGCTCGGCAGGAATATGGCATTCAGGAGGCGGGGCTGCTGCCGGTGGCGAACATGGGCGGTAGCTGGATTCGCGAGCGGATTCCCAAGGACCTGTCGTTGACCGGGCAGTCCATGGTCGCCAATCAGTACACCGTGAATCTGGGGGCTGTGGCCTGGGAAATCGATCTGTTCGGGCGGATTCGGAGTCTCGCGGATCAGGCTCTGCAGGAATATCTGGCCTCCGAGCAGGGACGTCGCAGTGTTCAGATTCTGCTGATTTCGCAGGTTGCGGAGAGTTACCTGACGCTGGCCGCGGATCGCGAAGCTTTGCAACTGGCACGCGATACGCTCAAGGCCCAGCAGGATTCCTACAATCTGATCAAGCGGCGAGTGGAGCTTGGCGAATCGCCGGAGTTGGACCTGCATCGCGCCCAAACGCAGGTGGATACCGCCCGTGTCGCCGTGGCGGACTACTCCCGGCGAATCGAGTTAGACCGAAACGCTCTGGTCCTCCTGGCCGGCGCTGCGGTTCCGGACGAGCTTCTCTCCGAGAATCTCAGCCAGATAAACGCGTTCCCGGAACTCTCTGCCGGTTTGCCTTCTTCAGTACTTTTGGGGCGTCCGGACATTCTTCAGGCCGAGCGTCATCTGATAGGGGCGAATGCCAACATTGGCGCGGCCCGCGCCGCGTTCTTCCCCCGTATTTCGCTCACCGCGGCACTGGGCGCCGGCAGCGGAGCACTCTCCAGCCTCTTCAAGAGCGGCTCTGGCGCCTGGAGCTACGGCCCGGAAATCGTCATGCCGATCTTCGACGCCCGCACATGGCAGGCGTTGCCGGCCAGTAAAACGGATCGAGACATCGCTGTTGCCCAATATCAGAAAGCGATTCAGACCGGTTTTCGTGAGGTTGCCGACGCCCTGGCCGTGCAGAAGACGGTGTTGGAGGAAGTGGCGGCCCAGCAGTCGCTGGTGAAGGCCGTCGCTGAGACCTATCGCTTGTCGCTGATTCGATATGAAAAAGGGCTGGATACTTACCTGGATGTGCTCGATGCCCAGCGGTCGCTGTTTGCCCAGCAGCAGAATCTTATTGCGTTGAATCTGACGCAGCGAGCGAACCAGACGCGTCTGTACGCCGTTCTCGGCGGCGGCTGGCACTGGGAACCGCCGGGCGCCCCTGCGACCGCCACTCAGTCAACTGCTACCCGATCGTCAAGTCGTTAAATCGTTAAATCGTTAAATCGTCAAGTCGACTTAACGATCATACGCCTTCACTGAACCTATTGAGGCTCATGGTAGGTTGTGCTGCGGACCGAAGATAGATTAAAGTAATTGGGACATGAAATGAGTCCTGGTTTGGGCAGGATGCCTGGACGAGTGTTCAATACGACGCGGAGCGCGTGATGGCGACGAACAAGCGTAAGGATGCGGCAGCGTTATTTGAGCTGATCGATAAGAGCACGCTCAAGGTGCCCAAAGGGGGCGGCGGAGGCTCGCTCAAGATTCCGTCGTGGTGGTCGAGCAAATCGAACGATCCGTCAGAGGAGGGGAAGGGGGAAGAGGTGCCGGTGCTGACGGAGCCGCTGGCGAAGGTGGCGGGCGGTGTGATGCAGCAGGAACCGGGACAGCAGCGGTTATTTGAGCCGCCGGCGACGGGGGTGGAGGCGGGGCAATCGCCGAGCATTCGGCCGCCGATGGTGGAGGTTCCGCAAGTGGAGCCGACGGATGTGCCGGAGAGGGGCGAGGAGAAGGAGGGGAGGGAAGATTCTGAGATTGCAGCGAGCGATTCTCCTCCACCTCCTACCCAGCCGGCGGTGCGTGTTCCGCTTTCCGCGGAACCAGGCGAGCAGCGTGAAAGTTATGCGGGTCTGGGCGGCGGGCGCCGTGTCTTTGCGCCCCAGACGATGAGCCAGGGAGGGGGAGGCGAAACCCGTGGAACGTGGAGCGGCGTGGGAGGAGGCAGGTTCAATCTGGCGCGGGCGCCGGGATGGTTGCTGGCGGCGGGAGTGGGAGCGGTGGTGCTGGTGTTGGGGGTACTGATGTGGGCGATTTTGCCGCCGCACGGAGGAGGGCATGGGAAGAGCATATCGTC
>WQYP01000064.1 GCA_009781185.1 Phycisphaerales bacterium
AGACGCCAACGATATAGGGGAACGTGGCTTCCGCGACGTCCTGGGCCATCGGGTCTGACGTACCGCCGTTGTGGGCGGTATCGCCGTTGTAAACGGCGGTGATTGTGTGGTCTCCCACGTCGAGGCCAGTGGTGAAGGAAGCGACGCCGAAGGCATCGAGTGCTACGGTTCCCAGTGGGGTGTTGCCATCCATGAAGGTGACCGTTCCGCCGGGGATGCCAGTGCCGAGGTGATCGGCGGTGACGGTGGCGGTGAAAGTAGCGGCCTGTCCGTTCATGGAGGAGGTGACCGTGGTGGTGGTGGTGTCGGCGGCGGGTTCACTGGCGCCTGGGAGAGTGGTGTAGGTCAAGGTGACATCGGTGATGGTGCCGGCGGCGGTGCCGTTGGAACCGATGAAGACGTCGGCGATGTTGGCGAGTTGGGCCGCTGTAAGCGCGCCGCCGGAGTTTGGCGGGAGGAGCCCGGCGGTGTCGGAGAAGGAGACGGTGGCTCCGCCCTGCCCGTCGGTGACGAGGATGACGGAGATGGTATCGACGCCCTTGCCGCTGACGGTGCCGATGGTGGGATGTCCCGTGGCGGCGGCAGTGCCTGTGCCGTAGTAGGTGGAGGCGACCCCGCCGGAGCCTCCAAGGGTGGCGATGGCGTTGGCGAGGGTGAGGCCGCTGCTGCCGGGTTTGCCGGGGCCACCGAAGCCGATGGCGAGCCACTGGTCCGAAGCGCCAGTCACATCGATTTGAGCGGTGAACGTATAGATCCCGGCGGCGGTCTGCAAGACCGCGGTGCTCACCGGCATGAAGAAAACGGTGCTTCCGGTGAGATTAACGCCCGGAGTGAGCGGGCCGTTGCCTGTGGCAGTGCCACCACCACCGCCCGATTCCCATCTTCTTTGGAGGTTGTTGGGATTGTCGAGAGGCAGGGGGGTGGGAGGGTCTGTGGTGGGAGTGTTGAAGAAATCGGCAATGAGCGGATCATTTGCGGAGGCCAAAGTTGGGCCTCGATAGCGGAAGTTGCCGCTGAAGGTGAAGGTGTCGTGGTAAATGGTTTTGGGTGGAGCGACAAAGGCGTAGCGATAGGTACCGGTGGTGCCGACGGCGTTGGTGAGGGTCAGTTCGATGTAATAGGTCATGCCCGGTACCAGGCCGGTGAGAGCCATATCTGGCCGCTCGTAGAACGCCTCGCAGGAGGCGGTGCTGCCGTAGCTGGGGGTCAGGCCGTATTGAAGGGTGGCGCTTGCGACTTCGGGTCCGTTGGACTGGTCGATGACGAGGCCGAGGTGATAGTTCCCGGAGGCGTCCCAGTAGCCGTTGGCGGGGTTGAAGTTCGCGGGAGGAGCTGGAACGGTGGTGTCCTTGACAGGGACTTTGTCGGCGGCGTAAGGCGTGTAGAGCGGATCGCCGATGGTGAGGTCCATGAAGCAGAGGTAGGGCGTGCTCAACATGGCGGCTTCGGCGAAGGAGTAGCCTGCGAGCAGGTAGTAGACGAGAACATTGGGGCGAGGGGCGCCAACCGTATAGGGCTCGCCAACGGTGCCGACGGCGGCGGTCAGACCCCGGCCCAGTTGTGGGGTGTCTTGTTGGCCGCTGGGGGCATGTCCTTCGATCCCGATCAGGGAGCCTGAGACCAGGTTGTTGGCGATGGAGCCTGGGAGCCATTGAAAGGCGGTGTTGGCGGCGCCGTTATACCAGGCATACCAACCGGCGAAGATCAGGGCGTTTGGGGCGGTTTCGGCGGAGGTGCCATCGGTGTACATCGTACCCGGCGTGCCAATGCTTTGGCCGCTTTGCTCCCACTTCCAGGGCAACTGGAAAGTTAAACCTGTCAGACTCATCTTCATGATGCTCGTCGCGTTCAAAAGATAGTGCGAGGTTTGGGCGATGTTCATATCGGAGGGAATGTAGTCGCTGTAATCACCGGTCATCACATAGGTGTTGGTTTGGAGAGCGGCGTCGGTGTAGTCGGAGAGTTTGCCGGTGCGGTTCATGGTGTCGAGGTAAATCGTGCCGTTGTAGTAGCCATCGGCGGGATAGAGGTACTTTTGGGCGTAGGTGGCCTGGTCGATTTCTTCGAGGGCGTCGGCGAGACCGCGGGGGCCGTCGAGACGGGAAACCAGGTACATGGGTTGCCCGTTGAAGTTGGTGGCATTGGTGTGACTAAAGGCGGGCTTGTTAGCGTCGAAGCCCGGCGTCGGGTCCATGTAGGGATTCGCGTAGAAGTTTCCAATGTTGGAGCCATTGCTTGCGGTCCAAAAGAACGGGATGGCCATAGAGGTGTCGAGGCTGTAACCGCTGACCATGTCGTTGACGCCGTAGCAGAAGAGCAGGACGTCGATGGTGGTTTTGCCCAGGGCGTTGAGCTTGTTTTGCACCGGGACAACCATGTTGGTGTAAAAATAGTCGTAGGTGCCATCGCCAAAGCCTTTGTAGTCGGCCGTCGCCGCGTCGTGGACGCCCAGAATGTTCGAGTCCGGCACGCCGCGTTGCTTGGCGTAATACTCGGCCACTTCCAGGGAGTCCTGCACGCCGTCGCCGTCCTGATCGCCGGTCCAGTCCATGTTATAGATGATGAGCACATTTTGCGCGGTGATGGTCAGCATCACCCGGGGTTCGAGAGGTTCAACGGCAAAGCGGACGCATTCTCGCAAAGCCCGGCGAGCGCGACCGGTGGTGCGAAGCGAATGAGCCTGGCGAGAGGACGTCCGGAGCGTACGCGTGTGATTTTTGCGAAGCCACATAGCCGTTATCTCCTTGAACGATCAGGGGGAATGAGGGGGGAACGCATGCAACCGATGAGCTTTGTCTTAGCGAAAATCGGGGGGAAATACAAGTCAATTCCCGATTTAAGTAGATTTACCTCCATTTTGGGCTTGCGGCCAGTAAAAAGTTGTTAATTTTTGAATGAAGATGAAGTTGCAAGGATCGGAGGCGGTTTTCGCCGGGCCGAGGCCGAGGGTCGCCCAAGGGCGACCGCTAAAAGCGGCGGGCCAGCATTTGACCATCCGAGCCGCGACCGTAAGGGAGCGACCGTGCGGCAATGCATGAATAACACGAGTGGCGCCCTTACGGTCACGGCTCGGATAGGTTTGCATTTCGTGTCACACACCCGGTCGTCTCAGGTGTCAGCACCCGGGGTCGCTTCGCGTGTCACCCAGAGACCAACTCCGGAACTGGGACATCCACATAGTCCACCAGCGTAGCGGGGTCTGGTACCGGTTCGCCCACGTCGGTCATCACCCCTAAATGCCCAGCGATGGCCTGTCGCATATTGGCCAAGACTTCTTGCACCGTTTTTCCCGTGGTGGTGCAGCCGGGCAGGTCGGGGACGTAAGCCGAGTAATTTTTCTCCGCTTTTTCAATGACGATTGCGTATCTCATATTTTGCTCCTGCCGATCATTTTAGCCCTGCTTGCTTGAGGATGCTATTGAGCGTGCCGGGCCGAAGGTCTTCATTCATTCCGTGAATCGCTACCGTTACGATGCCCGGTTTGATGGGGTGTTTGAAGTGCCGGTGGCTTCCGGTTTGACGCACTGCCACCCACCCGTCATTTTCCAGCATCCGAATGATTTCTCGCGTCTTCATACTTATAAAATACACCATGCACCCATCCCGTGAAAGGCTGTGGGCTCAGGTGACTTTGATGGCGACGATGGTGGTGTCGTCGGTGCGGCGGTTGAGGCCGACGAAACGGCGGGTTTCCCAGAGCATCTGGCGGCAGATTTGTTCGGCGGGTTCGGCGGCGTATTTGAGGAGGCTTTCACGCATGCGTTGTTTGCCGAATTTTTCGGCGTTGTAGTTCATCGCGTCGGGAATGCCGTCGGTGTAGATGAAGAGGATGTCGTCTTTTTGGAGTTGGACGACTTGTTTGTCGTAGTGCTGATTGGGATCGACGCCGATGACCATGCCGCCGATGGCGAGTTCGCGGATTTGGCCATTTCGCAAGAGGATGGGGGGTTCATGGCCGGCGGAGCAGTAGGTGAGTTGTTTGAGCTGGTAGTCGATGACGCCATACCAGAGGGTGATGAACTCGTTGGCTTGCGTGTCGAGGAACATGGAGCGATTGACGCGTGAGATGATTTCGTCGAGGTCGTAGATGTTGTCGGCCTGAGCGCGCATGGCGGCGCGGACGGAGGCCATCAGGAGGCTGGCGGGGAGTCCTTTGCCGACGACGTCGGCGACGGTAATGCCAAGGGAATGATCGCCGAGTGGGATGAAGTCGTAGAAGTCGCCGCCGAGTTCGAAGCAGGGGACGTAGAGGGCGGCGATGTCGAGGCCGGGGTATTTGGGGGACTTGGCGGGCATCATGCGTCGTTGGATTTCCGCGGCGATCTGGACCTGATGCTCAAGGCGATCCTTCTCGAACGATTCTTCCTGCAAGTGAGCGTTTTCAATGGCGACGGCGGCCTGGCTGGCGATGGACTCGAGGAGTTTGGTCTCGAATTCGCTGAAGACGTGAGGCTCGGCGGTGTAGACGCGGAGCACGCCGATGGGGCGGTCCTTGAAGAGCATGCCGACGACGAGGGAGGAGACGATGCCCTCGTGTTTGGCTTGCTGGGGGTAGGTGACGCGCGGGTCGGTGGTCATGTCGGGGATGTAGACGGTGTGGCCGGCGAGAGCGGCGAGGTCGATGGGGCTGCCGCCCCTCTCGCCGCCACCCCGCAAAGCGGGGTCGCTACTTGTGTGTGGAGGGAGGGTGACGGGGCCTTTTTTGAGGTAGCGGTCGCTGAGGCCGAAGGTGCTTTTGATGACCAGTTCGTCGCGGTGGTCGGAGAGGAGACGGACGGAGCAGGCTTTGACGTGGGCGACCTCGGCGACGCCACGGGTGATGCGGTCGAGGATTTGCTGGAGGCCACGGGTGCCGGTGAGCATGGTGGAGATGTTGAAGAGGGCTGTGAGTTCCTGGATACGCTGGCGGAGCTGCATTTCCTGGGAGCATAAGCGGGAGAGGGCGTTGGCGAGGAGGTAGAGGAATTGGACGGAGGCGGTGCGTTGGCCGATGCCTTCCTCGTTCATCGCTTCGAGAACGGCACGGACCTGATCGGGTGGGAGGTTGAGTTTTTTGGCAAGTCGAGTGACTTGGGAGGACTTGATGGGGACGGCTTTGGCGGGCTCCATGACGATGGCGCCGAGCTTGACGTCGTTGACGATGATGGGTGCGGAGAAAGGCTGATCGAGGTTGGAGTCGCCTTTTCTGGTGCGAGCGGCGATGATGGCGGCGGAACGGGTGGAAAAGCGCTCGCTGACGGTCGGCTGGGTCAGGGGGGTGCCGGCAGGGTCAAGGATCGAGGCCTTGACCCGTGCGACCATCGCCAGGGAGTCCTGGATGTCCTGCAACGTGGCGACGTCGAGAAACTCGGTGAGCTTCAGCGGCAAGGCGGAGGGGGGAATGGGAGAGGAGGGGGGAGTCATTCGTCATTCTGGCTTCTATATTGCGTCCAAGGCGAGCGAGCGTTGATCTTCGATCAACGGCTAAACGTTTGTGGGGGGTGGATATTACTTGCTTCCTTCGGGGCTTTTGCTGCCGCCGTGGTAGGAATTCAGGGTGTTCTTGGGTCCCCAGGCTTTGGTGGCGACGGATTGCCAAGTGTCTCGCCACGGGCAGGTGCGCCAGTGATCGAGTTCTGTTTGAAGATCGTTACTGCGGCCGGTGTTGTAGGTCAGGTAGCTGTAGAGGAAGGAGGCATTGTTGCCTGTGTTGGGGGCCTTGGCCATGTCGGCGAGGTCAGCGAGGATCATGCTCAGGCGTTGTGCGGGGATGAACTCATCGATGGCGAAGCGGAGAGCCATCAGCTCGGGTTTCTTGGTGAAGACAAATTTGAGGTCGTAAGCGGCGGAGGTGTACATGCCGGCGCCGATTTCGGCGTTGGCGCGGCCGATCAGGGCCAGCGGATTGTTCGGCTCGACGATGAGAGCCGATTGATAGGCGTCAGCGGCATCCAGGTACTTCTCGTTCTTGAGCAAAGCCTCGGCCTTCCGCATCTGCGTGTCAAAAGGAGTAACTTGTCCGGCGGTGGCATTGGGGTCGGCGAGGCTCTTGAGCGGCTGAAGCTCGCGGCCGGAGCGCAAAACGGCGTCGGGCTGATTTTCGATGGCCTTGAGGCGCTGGATCAGCAGAGCCTGGGGGAGATAACCGGGTTTGGTCGGATCGGTGGATTGGTACCAGACGCTGTCGATCATGCCGGAGGTGGTGCTGGAGGTGACGCGTTGGGGTTTGTCGGTTTTGCCGGTGTCGGAGGTGCCGGAACCGGAAGTCGTGTTGTCAGTGGCGAAGGCTTCGGTTTGGGCTTTTTCCAAGGCGGCTTGCACGGTGAGGAAAACGCCGGTGACACGGGTTGCATCATCGAGGTTCGGGAGAGTGGGGGATGTTTGATTGGGCGGGTTGAGCATGCCGGTGTCGGGGCGAACGTCGTTGACGGAGCTTTTGAGAGAGGTGTCTGTTGTTGAGGGAAGGGGTTGGAGGGTGGGGTTTCCCGAGGTTTCGTTCATGCCGTGGAGTTGGAGGTTGGTGGAGAATGAGGTGCTGAGTACGGCGCCTGGTGTTCCGGGCAGAGGCGGCGCACTGGCCGAGCGATCGAAGACACGGATTGGCGCGCCGGCGCCGACCGAATCGACGGCTCCGAAGGTGTTGGATGAGGGCGTCGCGGGACTGGCAACGTTGGGGACCAGACGGGACTCAAACCCGGCGCCCATGGGGGCGGAGTAAAGGGAGCCCTGCCAGGTCGAGACCATGGAGGAAGGGAGGAAGTAGGCTGATCCGCCGCCGGCGGGGGAGAGAGGGGCGGATTGGCGGTAAAAGGTGTTGAGGGTGGAGGTGCCGAGGAAGGCGCGTGATTGGAGGGTGGAGTAGGTGCCGGTTCGGTCGTGGAAGTAGGAGAGACCAGGGGTGGTGCCTTGGATGACGTCGTTGGGGTTGAGGGTGAAGGGTGCGGGGACGTAGCCTTGGATGGGCTGGTTGCTGCCGCCGGAACCGATGAGGGGGTTCCTGTCGAGTGCGTTGCCTCCGCGAATTTCACGGACCTGAGCGTGGGCCAGGGAGGCGAGAGCGGCCAGGGAGAGGGCCGTGGCCGCAAAGGTGATAAGGTGGCGATGGTTCATCATGGTAGCACCTGCGAATAGTAACGAGAGAGTATTATAGCATCGGCATTTACTTCGCCCCAACACTCATGCTGGGGTTATTAGCCCACTGGCACTCTATTGGCAGAGTTCACCCCTTAGCGTGTTCATCAGGCGAAGCGCGCGAAAGCGTGAACTCCGGTTGTTATATCGGTCAAAAGGTGCGCTGTCGCTAAAGATTCAGACTCCTGAAACGGCGGAAGGTTTCTGAAATTTTTTGATTTTTCGGGATCACAGGCGAGCGAGCGTTGATCTTCGATCAACGGCTAAACTTTTCCCCCCCCGTCACCGCCACCCCGCAAAGCGGGGTCGCTACGTGCATTCGGGAGATTGCGAAACACGAACCGCAATCTTACGATTGCGGCTCTGATGTATTGTGATTCCAAACGAAAGGTGCTGTATGCCTGCTATCGCTCCCCTGCAAGCTATTCGTTATCCGCGGCAGAATCAGAGCTCGCTGGTCGCTCCGCCTTATGATGTGCTTTCGGTTGCGGACAAATCGCGTCTGATTGGGCGAGACGGGCACAATATTGTGGCGGTTGATCTTCCGCACATTCCGCCGAAGGAGGCTGGGCCGGACGCCGCCTACGAAGCGGCGGCACATACGCTGCGTATGTGGCGCGAAACGGGTGTCCTTCAACAAGATGAGAAGCCGGCGCTTTACGCTTATCAGCAGACTTACACGGCGGGCAATGCCACTTACAAGCGCCGCGGATTTTTTTGCCGTGTGCGACTGGAGGATTTCGGTGGAAAGGGGGGGGGGGAGGGGATGATTCATCCACACGAGCAAACTTTTTCCGGGCCGAAGGAAGATCGCCTGAAGCTGATGCGAGCGACCCAGGCGAATCTTTCGCCGGTGTTCGGGCTGTATGACGATCCGAGAAATGATGTGACTGATCTGCTCTTCGAAGCGGTGGGTCAAAGGAAGCCCGATGCCACGGCGGAATTGCCGGCGATGGATGAGAAGGGGGTGATTACTTCCGATCTTTGGGCTGTCACGGATGTTGCCGTCATTAAAGACATTCAGCTTATGATGGCTGATAAGGATCTCTACATTGCCGACGGCCATCATCGGTATACCACGAGCCTCAACTACCGTAAGGAACTCTCCGCCGCCCGCGGTGTTCCGCTCCATCACAATGATCCGGCTAATTTCGCTCTCTTTGTTTGCGTTGCTATGCAGGATCGCGGATTGATTATTCTTCCTACGCATCGCGTTCTCGCGGCTGAGGGTTTGGAAAATTTCTATTTCGAAAAGTTCTGCGAAGTGGCGGAGCCTTTTGGCGAGATTCTCGAGACCCAGTTCCGCGGCGATAACCTCGTGGGTCTCGAACGCGAACTGATCAACGGCAGCTTCGGGCCGCACGCTATCGGCGTTTATGATCCCGTTGAAAACAAGGCCGTGATTTTCAAGCCGGTCTCCACCGATCCGCTCGCTGGATTCCTCAACGATCCGCAACTGAAGGATAAATCGCCCGCCTGGCGGCAGCTCGACGTCGCTATCCTTCAGCATCTGGTTTTCGATCGCATCATTGCTCCGCATTTTTCGAAGAAAGATGTCAACATGTCATGGGCTTTTCCTCACGAGGCGCATGAAGTCGCGGTGCTGACCCGTACCGGGGGCGGCGAGCAGTACCGCGTCGGGTTTCTTTTGCAACCCACGCCGTTGACTGCTGTTCGTGATTTGTGCAACGCGAACGAATTGATGCCGCAGAAGTCGACTTTTTTTTACCCGAAGCTTGCCACCGGGCTGATCATCAATCCGCTGAGTTGACGGGGCTGCGGCATGCAAGCATGCCGGCTCAATAATCTGGCGGGCATTATGTATGTGACCCTCAATAACGCAGTTGCTTGACCATTGCCACGCGTTGGGCGACGCTGATGTAACCGCAGCGTCGGTAGAGTTTCACCGCCGGCGTATTGGCCGCGTCCACTGCTAATGTTGTTGTGTCAAAACGTCGTTGTGATGCGATCCTGAGCACGCGTTGCATGAGCATTCGTCCGAATCCTCGTCCTCGGACCGCCGGTGAGAGGCCGAGGTAGACCAACTCCAAAGCTCGGCGAGCCGGGAGTTCTGAGAGCAGCAAACAGCCTACCGCATCCCCCCCCTCCTTATCCCGCAGCAACACGGTCCAAAGCTGCGGATCGAACGGTCCGACGGCTTTGTGACCTGCGATGACATCGTCGATGTCTCGCATGCCGGAGAGTGCGGGGCAGTCGAGCGTGTCGCGGTAACTTTCGGTGATGGCAAGTCGGAAGTCGGCATGGCGTGAGTCGGAATAGGCCGCCATCGTGATTCCCGGGAGCGGTTCGACCGTCGGGGGCGAGAGCGGCGGTCTCCGTTCCATGTACGTCAATGTCGCCAATTGCAGCATTCCTCCTCCCGCCTCCGCATAAACAGTCTTCCCAGCCGCGTCCGCCGGCTCGAGCATCGTCTGCACCAGTATCACTCCGGCCTGTTTGGCGTCCTCCATCGCACCTCCGACCGCCATCGTCATCGCCGTTGCGGCTTCCGGAAACTCGGAAAGTCCCGGGCCGAAGAGCATTGCCGTCCGCCCAGGTGCCGGCACCCATAAACACATCCCGGCAATCCTTCCCCCCCCCTTTCCCTCTTCTATCGCCAGCACCTGTCGATGAATGTTCAGGCTGATGGACCGTGCGTAGGTCAGAAATCCCTCAAGCCGGCCTTTCATCTCCGCCGTCCACCCCCGCGTGCCCCCTCCTACCCCCGGCGCATTTTCCGGACCGCCCACCAACACCCGCAGCCCCCGCAGCGCCAAGTTCTCATCCCCCGCAGGTCTCACCAACACGTACCTCATATCCCAAGATTCTCCGTCCGCCGCCCTGCGGAATCAAATGTGCCGGGAAAAAATCGAATTTCTTCAGGCTACCGGAATCCTTTATAATCGTGACATGACCCAATCGACTCCGCCGCCAGGTTCCGCCGATACGCCCGAGGCTCGCCGCGCCTTTACGATGCACGAGCGACTCTGGCAGCAGAACCGCTACGTCTACCCTGTCGTCTCCAGGCGTGCCAAAGGCATCTCCATCGGCATCAACCTCAACCCCGATAAGGTCTGCAACTTCAATTGCCTTTATTGCTGCGTCGATCGCAAAATTTCCAGTCAGTCTAAAACCGTCGAACTTTCCATTCTCCGCCAAGAGCTTGCCGACATGCTGCAACTCGCCCGCTCCGGCGATATCTACAAGTTCGATCCCTTCGACAAAATTCCTAATCCGTTGCGGCGAATCAATGACGTTGCCTTCTCCGGCGATGGCGAGCCGACCAGTTGCCCCAACTTCCCCGAAGCCTGCCACCTCGCTACCGAGCTCACCCGTCCCTCCTCCAATTCCTCCTGTCCCGATCCCATTAAGCTCGTGGTCATCACCAACGCCACTCTTTTCCAGCAGCCGAAAGTCGCAGCCGTCCTCACCTGGCTCAACACACACAACCCCAATAGTGAGATATGGGCAAAGTTAGATGTTGGTTCTGATGCCTATTACCACCTGATCAACCGCTCCGCGGTCTCTTTCAAACGCATCATGGGGAATATTCTCTGGTACAGCCAGATGCGTCCGATCGTCATTCAGTCACTTTTCATGAACGTTTTCGGCCGGCCGCCAGGTCCTGAGGAAATTGACGCTTACATTACTCGGCTGGTCAACCTTCTCGCGGCCAAGGGGAAGATCAAGCTGGTGCAGCTCTACACCGTCGCCCGCCGTACCAACGAAGCCTATGTCACGCCGCTTTCCGAACCGGACCTCCAATCCATCGCCGCCCGCGTTCGCGCGGCTATCCCTACCATCCCGGTGGAAGTCTACCCGTGAGCTACGTGGCCACCACCCGCCACCCCGCAAAGCGGGGTCGCTACCCGCATTTCGTGTCACGCACCCCGCACCCGTCGCCGTACTGTTTGCGCCATGGCGAGGTCCGCTAAGCTCGGCAACAGGTTTGCGAGCGTCAAGAGCAGATTGCTTCCCCGGACCGGCCAGGCCTCCGGCTGCGGTTTTTCAATCAGCCGCACCATTTTCCGCGCTACCGACTCCGCTGAATAACGATGACCCAGCCCTTTCGATTCCACTGGCGACTTGCTCGAGGCTACTTCGAAAAATTCCGTGTCTGTCGTCAACGGATGCACGGTCGAGACATAAATTCCCTCGCCTCTCATTTCCACGCGCATCGCCTGTGCCAGCGATAACTGTGCCGCTTTTGTCATTGCATACAGTCCATACAGCGGCAGCCCTCGTTTTCCCGCGGCTGATGACACCGCCACAATGTGCCCTCGACCATCCTTTTTCCGTCCTGCTCGTCGCTCTTGTTTGAGCATCACCTGCGCCGCCGCCTGCATCGCGTACCAGGTTCCCTTCACGTTGGTCGCGACGATCTCATCGAACTGTTCTTCTGTTGCCTCGTGAATTTTGGCCAGCATGCCGTAGCCGGCGTTGGCGATCATGACGTCCAGCCGTCCGAATGTTTCGATCGTTTCATTGACGCATTGCACCACGTCCTCTCGCTGCGACACATCACAGTGCATCACAATCGCTTCCTTCGCTCCCGCCGCTGTGCACTGTGCCGCCACCTCCTGTAATTTCTCCATCCGCCGTGCCACGAGAACCAGATTCACTCCCCCCCATCTCCCGCCCCTTGCCGCGAGGGCCACCGCCGTCGCCGCTCCGATCCCCGACGACGCTCCCGTAATGAGAATGGTCTGGACAAATTCCATGGCTCCATTAAAACGAGTTTTCTTCGCCCTGTCACGGTACAATGATGGCGGCCACGAATCAGAGCCGCGAGCGTAAGCTTGCTTCCTCGTAACCTCAATCGCACGAAGCGAGCTTACGCTCGCAGCTCTGATGGTCAAATGCTATCGCTCTGCACCAAAGGAGGCCCCATGCACGCCGTACGCCGTTGTAGCTGGATCGCGTCTCTGCTTATCGCTGCGTTTACACTGCCGCTCCTGGCGCAAAATCCTCCCGCTCCGCCCACTTCCCAACCCGCCTTCGGCGGCTTCGACCCTGCCGCTCTACGTGACCGCATCGTTTCAGGCGTCAAAGCCTCTCTCGAATGCACGGACGATGAATGGAAACTTCTGGAACCCAAGCTGATCAAAATTTTCCTTCTGCGTCTGGACGTCTCCGGCCGCGGCGGCATGGTCGTCCGCGGTGCCCGCGGCTCGGCCTTCATGCGAGCGCTCCTCGACCCCAACGCCCTGCCCTCGCAGGTCGAAGAAAAAACCGCCGCTCTCCAACAACTCATCGACAGCAACGAAACCTCCAACGCCGCCTACACCAACGCTTTGGCCCAGCTCCGTAAAGCCCGCGAGAAAGCGAAGGCCGATCTTGAAACCGCTCAGAAGAACCTTACTGAGCTTCTGACCGTCCGCCAGGAAGCTGCCCTCGTTCAACTCGGACTGCTTGAATAAAGAATCAAGAGACTTCCGAAAAACCTCGACGACACGATGGCACAATGTGGAAAACAGCCAGAAAATGAAGGCTGATCCCGGCTAAAGCCGGGGCTATATGAGTTATTCCGCCACGCCCTGCCAGGATCGTACATCTTGGCAGAGGATGAAATATCCGGGCTAATAACTGATAACTATCCATATTCATCCGTGGCCAATTCACATCGTGAGGGGTTACATTCTGTGTTCGCCGGGGAATTCGTCGGGGACGTCGGTGTTGTCGTTTTCGGATTCGGTGTAGTTGGAGGAAACTTGCTGGGCGAATCCGGCGTTGTCGCCGATGCCGGATTTGCCGCCGGTGGAGCCTTCGGAGCCGTCGCCGCCGGGGATCGTGTGGACGCCCGTGGCGGATTCCTCGGCTTTCATGATCTCCCATTCTTCCTTGGTGATCAGCACGTCGGATGCCTGGGAGCCTTTGTAAGCGCCGACGATGCCCAGGCGTCGCATCTGGTCGATCAGGCGGCTGGCGCGGGAGTAGCCGATGTTGAGGCGACGTGAGATCAGCGAAACTGAGCCGCGGCCGGACTCGATCATGATCTCTACCGCCTCGTTGTACAACGGGTCCTTTTCTTCGCCTTCCGTCAGGCCAGACGCGGTGCCGAGTTGCATCAGTTCCGGATGGAACTCCGGCTCGGCGATCTCCTTGAGGAATGTGGCGATCCGTTTGATTTCCTTGTCGTCGACGAAAGCGCCCTGGGCGCGGACCAGGCCGGCGCCGGTGGGCCGGAGCATGAGCATGTCGCCCTGTCCCAGGAGCAGTTCGCCGCCGGATTGGTCGAGCATGATGCGGGAGTCGAGGCGGCTGCGGACCTGGAAGCAGATGCGGCCGGGCATGTTGGACTTGATCAGGCCGGTGACAACCTGAGCTTCGGGGCGCTGCGTGGCGAGGATCAGGTGAATGCCCACGGCTCGGGCCTTCTGCGCAATGCGAACAATGTGACCTTCCACTTCCTTCGAGGTCATCATCAAATCCGCAAGTTCGTCGATGATGATCACCAGGTACGGCATATGAAAAACGAGTTTGGCCTTGTCGTCGTCGGTGGTCGCCTGGAATCGCTCGATGATCTCTTCGCGGGTCAACTTGTTGTAATCCTTGATGTGGCGGACACCGGCCTCGGAAAAAGTCTCGTAACGTTCGTCCATTTTCTGAGTGGCCCATTCGAGGATGGATTCGGCTTTGGACATGTCGTCGATGATCGGAGCCATCAGGTGCGGAATGGTTTTGTAATCCTGCATTTCGACCATCTTGGGATCAACCATGATAAGCTTGACGTGATCGGGGCGTTGGGTGAGCAGGAGGGTGAGGATGATGGAGTTGATGCAGACGGATTTGCCGGAGCCGGTGGTGCCGGCGATGAGGACGTGCGGGATTTTAGCGAGGTCTTCGATGAGCGGATTGCCGGAGGCGTCCTTGCCCAGACACATCGGCAGGGCCATGCGGGTGATGTTGTCGTGTCCGATCTGGAAGAGGTCCTTGAGTCGGACGCGTTCGCGGTCGAGGTTGGGGACTTCGATGCCCATCGTCGATTTGCCGGGAATATTGTCGATGATGCGGACGGGCGGGGATTTGAGAGCGCGGGCGATGTCCTTGGCGAGGGCGGCGACCTGAGAGGATTTGACGCCGGGGGCGAGACTGAGTTCGTAAAGCGTGACGACCGGGCCGGTGTCGATCGCTTCGACTTTGCCGTCGATGTTGAAGGACAGGAGTGTTGCTTCGAGGATTTTGGCCTTTTCGCGGACCCGCTGCTCCTGGCCGATGGCGTCGATGGATTCCGGCTCGTCGAGCAGGTCGAGACCGGGGAGGCGGTAATTGCCCAAGTCCTGTGCCTTCTGGGGCGGCGGAGCGGGACGGAACGGAAGCGTCGGACCTTTGGGAACAGGCGGTTTGCGGACGGGAACGTCCTCGGGTTCCTGGGTCCTGGTGTCGCCGACAGACACGGCGGATTCCGCGGCAGCTTTATCCTTTGCTTTGATTTTCTCGACGAGCGCCCGGGCGGCCGACTCGTCCTCAGGCAGTTCGATGCCTTCGGGGATGCCGTCGTTCAGGGCAACGGCGGCGGCGGAGTTCTCGCAAGCAATGGCTTCGGCCGCCGCGGCGTCTCGCTTCTTGCGGGCGGCATTGATCTTCGGCTCGGTAGATTCAACGGCAGCTTCGGAATCGGTAACAGAAGGCGAGGAGGGAGCGGAACGGCGGCGGCCCATACGCTGCTTGTTGCCGGTGCCCAACGAATCGACCCAGGCGCAGACGCTGGCCCACAGGCCGCCGGCAGCACCGCCAGCGACCGCCGCCACAGGCTCCGTCTTCCGACCGATGTGCATGAGCATGGCAGGCAAGGCGAGCACGAACTCATCGACAGCCAGCATCGCCCCAACCACGAATACCGCCGGCACCAGGAACCACGCCCCTACGCCGAACTTGGCGGAGCAGAAGGTTCCGATGGCGTAGCCGAAGCTGCCGCCGGCGCCTTCGCCGAGATAATCGCAGAGGCCGGCGAGGTTGAAAAAGGTACTGAAGGAGGCGATGAGGAGAGCGACGCCGATGAGGCGTAGGGGGAACTGCGAAATTTTTCGCCCGGAGGTCCAGAGGAACAGGCCGACGCCGACGAAGATCAGCGCCAGGTAAGCGCCCGGCCCAATGCGAGACATGCCCCAGTAAGCGGCATGGGCGCCAAAAGAACTGCACCAGTTATGGTAGTGCGGAAGCCTGTGCAACGTGATGCTATTACAATTGACGTCGGAAGCGGCAAAAGACAGGAAAGAAAGGAGCAAAAGGCAGTAAAAGACCCACGCAAAAATGAAAAAAGTGATACGAAAAATGAGCGGTTTATTGGGTCGGCGTTCTCTGCGAGTGGGCATGGTCAATCCGTAGGTTAGAAGTCAGGCGAAGGGATTTTTATTTTTAATTTTTGATTGGGGGACTCAATCAAAAATCCCTTCTTGTTCTTGGGCTACTGTCCTGTGCTGCCGAAGCCTCCGGCTCCGCGGTCGGTGGAAGGGAGATTTTCGGCGGTGTTAACGTCCTTCCACTGGGCGGTTTCGACCTGTGCGATGACCATCTGGGCGATTCGCATGCCGCGGGTGATGGTAATCGGCTCAGAGCCGAAGTTGATCAGAAGCACCTTGATTTCCCCGCGGTAATCGGCATCGATAGTGCCCGGCGCGTTGGGCACGCTCAGACCCTGCTTGAGCGCAAGGCCTGACCGCGGACGTATTTGCGCCTCGTACCCCGGCGGCAACGCCATGACAAAACCGCACGGACAGGCGGTCCGCTCCAACGGCTTGAGCACCAGCGGTTGATCCACCGGTACTGCCGCGAGCAAATCCATACCTGCCGCATGAGGCGTCTGGTACGCCGGCAGAGGTAAATCCCGCCCGTGTTCCAGTCGGGCGACTTGAATATTTATCGGTTGCGACATGGCAAATCCTCGAAAGGTTTAAGATGCCCCAAATCACGCAGGTCATGGTGGCGGCGAGGATTATGACACAAGCGGTAGAGGCGGGCAAAAAATCGTTAAGGCACTCACCTGGATATTTCATCCGTTTTTTGATTGTTTAATAGCGTGGCGGTCTAACTTGTTGCACAATATAGCGTTATGAGAATATCTATAGTTACAAAAGAAAGGCCATCACATGGCAGACTGTAACAGTAATCAGGTGCTATTTTCCAGTCGTCAAAAGACGACAATCAGGCCGCGTTTGGCCATGTCCGTCAAGTCACGGTTTGCGGTTTTGGCGGTGATGGCAAACTGGCGATCTATGTCCACCCATTGCAGGTGACGGTGAACGTCAAAGTCCCTCGCAAATAAGTTGAACGAATAAAGCGAGTCTTCAGCGAGAACCAGTTGAGTTATTGATAAATATCGGAAAGTACAACAGAAAGGAAGATGGCGATGAGTTTTGTGAGATTTAGGTTTCGGTGGATGGTTCCGTTGATTTTGGCTTCTGTGGTATGCGCTCAGGAGGTTCCGCAAGCAGATATCTCCGTGGCGCAGAAGATCGCTTGTGACATCGGTAGTAGTTGGGAGGATACCTGGAATCCATGATGAAAGGCGGGTGGGCGGGGTATCGGGTGCCCGCGCGGAGGGTGAGCGGCATGCAAGCATGCCGGCTAAATAATGATGGGAATGAGTGGATGTGCCGGTTGCGAGGGTCAACCACCGCGTTACCACGCGGTGCTCCCCCGCCCTCCTTGTCACCTTGTCACCCCTTCACCTTGTCACACTCCATCAGGGGCTGCGAACTTTTTTGCGGTAGGAGGTCATCAGTTGTTGGGTCAGTGGGCCGGGGGTGCCGGAGCCGATAATGCGGGTGTCGATTTTCGTCACCGGGATCACTTCGGCGCCGGTGCCGGTCAGGAAGCATTCGTCGGCAATGTACAAGTCGTAGCGGGTCAGGTTCTTTTCGTCGACGGGGATGCCGGCGGTCAGGGCGAGGTCGATGATGGTTTGACGCGTAACGCCAATGAGGATGCCGGATTCTTCGGGAGGGGTAATCAGGCGGTTGTTTTTGACGATGAAGATGTTATCGCCGGTGCATTCGCAGACGAAGCCCAGGTGGTTGAGCATGACAGCTTCGGGAACACCCGCGTCGATGGCTTCCCATTTGGCCATCACGTTGTTGAGGTAGTTGAGGGACTTGATTTTGGGGGAGAGGGAGTTGGGGTGCGTGCGAGTGGTGGATGCGGTGATGATGGACATGCCGGTGGCGTACATGTCGGCGGGGTACATTTGGATGGAGTCGGCGATGATGAAGGTGCAGGCGGCGCCGCAGTTTTGGGGGGAGATGCCCAGGGTACCCGGGCCGCGGGTAACAACCAGACGGATATAAGAATCTTGCAGGTTGTTGGCAACGAGGGTGTCTTCGATGGCTTGAGCGAGTTGGTCGGGCGTGTAGGGAATGGGGAGACGGATGGCATGGGCGGATTCGAAAAGACGCTTGAGGTGAGCAGTTTTTTCGAAAACCCGGCCGTTGTATTGCCGGATGCCTTCGAAAACACCGTCGCCGTAGAGCAGGCCGTGGTCGTAGACGGAGACGTTGGCCTGTGAGGCGGGGAGGAGAGTACCGTTAAACCAGATTTTGCGTTCCATGATGTGGTCCGTGTGTAGAGGGCCGCAGGCGTCCACTGTGGACGATTCATGCGTGGAAAGGTATGGTAACATGCCAAGGGGCCAGGGGGTAGTGATCGCGTAACGCCGGCAAGGAAATTTCCGTGGCAGACGATGTGAAGAAGCGAGTGCTCTGGCTGCATACCCAACCGGAGCACTATCACAATTGCATGATGGATGCACTGGAGGAGGCAGGTCAGCGGGCTGGGGATATGGAGTACATAGCGGCATTTTCGCAGGCAGGATCGAGGGGGGAAGCGGGAGGAGCGTTAAGTACGGAAGTGCCTGTGCCGCAGGTGGCACAGACGGTGTTTTTGCGAATGAAGGAGGGGAGAAGGGGTGGAGGAGCGAAGCCGGGATTTTGGGGGGGCATTCATGACAATTGGCGGGAGGATTTATATCCGCTGAAATACGACATCGTGATTGTGGCCGGGTACGGTTCGCGGACGTTTCGTGAGGTGATCGCGGATTGCCACAAGAGGGGGATTCCCGTAGCGATGTTCAGTGACAGCAACATGAAAAGCCAGTTGGGCGGGGGCTTCAAAGAATGGGCGAAGCGGACCCTGAAGCGGCAGATGCTCAAAAAAATCATCGCTCAGACCGATGTGATGCTCACGGCAAATCGCCTAGGAGTGGAATATTGGAAATTTTACGGCGCGGCAGCGGAAAAGGTGGTGGTCTGTCCGTATTACGCGGATTACCGCCGTGTGGAGACCGCCAGCAGAACAAATCGGGAAGAGGTACTGACAAAGCTCGGGCTGCGAAAAGAGGACCGGCTGATTCTTTCGGCGGCTCGCCTGGTACCCGCGAAAGGTTTAGATCTGATGATCCGAGCGTTTCTGGCGTCGGGGCTTGGGGCCAAGGGGTATCGCTATGTGATCGCGGGTGTCGGGCCGCTGGAGGAGGAGTTGAAGGCGTTGTGTGGAAAGGGGGAGGGGGGGGAGTTGGGTAAGACGATTTTGTTTGCGGGGTTTCGCCAGCCGTCGGAGGTCTTGGCGCTGATGCATCATGCGGACGTGTTTGTATTGCCGTCGGTGTATGAGCCGCATGGGATCGTCGTGCAGGAGTCGTTGGCGGCAGGTACGCCGGTGATTGCCAGCGACGTGGCGGGAGCGGCGTACGATTTGGTTGAGCCCGGCATCAATGGAGAAATCTTCCGGTCGGGAGATTGGCAGAACTTGCAAAAAAAACTCGAGGCGGTGCTGGCAGATGCGGCGAAGTTGGCGAGCATGCGAGAGGCTTCGCGGGAAAAATTTGAAGCCTGGCATGCGGAGTTCTCGCCGATCACGGTGGTGGAACGGGTGATGCGGGAACTGCTCGGGAAAAGCTGGAAAACGCAGGAGAGGTGCAGGTGAACAAGCGGGTGGTGTTTTGGGTGAAAGTGGTGGTGGTGGTAACGCTGCTGGCAGCGGTAGGGAAGAAGGTTTGGGATAGTTGGGGACAGGTGGAGAAAGAACATATCGCGGTGAATGGGTGGTGGGGAGCGGTGGCGGTGGCGGGATTCTGTTTCAATATGTTGATCGGATCGCTGGTGTGGAAATGGCTGGCGACGAAGATGGGAGGGAGCGAGAAGAGAGCGTCGGGGATAAGGATGGTGGGGGCGTACACGTTCAGCCAGATGGGTAAATATTTCCCGGGGAAGGTGGCGCTGCTCTTGATGCGAATCGAGCGGGCAGGGCGCTTTGGCATCAGTACGCGGACCACGACGCTCTCGACCCTGCTGGAAAATGCGTTATACATGATCAGCGGCGGACTGGCAGGGATCGTGGCAGTGGTGAAAGTGGCCGGACATCTCGAGGGGAATCTCAAATGGCTGGTATGGGCAGCAACGCTGGGAGCGATTAGCGTGTTGGCGCTGGGATGCTATCCGCCGATATTTTATGGATTGGTCAATCGGCTGTTGAGCAAAGTGAAGAAAGAGGAAATTGGCCGCGGAGAGTGGCTCAAGGAATCAACGCTGGTGGGCGGCGTGATCGGTTTTTTACCGTGCTGGATTTTCGGCGGGCTGGCGATGTGGGCAACCATGCGGGCGCTTCATCCGGTATCACTGGTGGACAACTGGTGGCTGGCAGGCGCCTTCGCACTGTCAGTCATCATCGGCATGGCAAGTTTCCTGCCCGGCGGCGCCGGCGTGCGTGAAGTCGTGCTTGGAGTCGCCGCGGCAATGCAGTTCGAAGCCGCCGGAGTCGGACATGCCAACGCTATCATCATGGCAACCGTGGCAGCAGGACTGCAACGCCTGTTTCAAATCGCCGCGGAGTTAATCATGGGCGCGTTCGGAGCACTGGTAACGAGAAAACGAAAAGCGGAAAAATTTCATGAGGAGCACCGATGATGTCTCTTCGTTGCGTGGTACGGCCGGTTGCGTATCTGATGTTGCTGGCGACGGTCGGGGTGTTCTTTTCTTCGTGTAAAACGGTTGCGCCGGAGGAAGGTTTTCGTCCGTGTTATCCGTTTGAGGATACGTCGCTGTCGATGGACGCTCGGGCGGAGGATCTGGTCCGGCGAATGACGTTGGAGGAAAAAATCGGACAGTTACAGATGAACGCACCGGCGATCGAGCGGCTGGGTGTGCCGGCATATCACTGGTGGAACGAATCGCTCCACGGCGTGGCGCGGAATGGCGTGGCGACAGTATTTCCACAGGCGATCGGAATGGCAGCGACGTGGAATACAACTTTGCATTACCGCGTGGCGCAAGCGATCGGGCTCGAGGCGAGGGCGAAGCATCACGAAGCGGTGCGACAAGGAAAGCAGGGGATGAATACGGGGTTGGACCTGTGGGCGCCGAACATTAATATTTTCCGTGATCCGCGGTGGGGACGCGGACAGGAAACTTATGGCGAGGATCCGTACTTGGCCGGCCGCTTCGGCGTGGCATTTGTGAAGGGATTACAGGGGGAGGATTCGGAAGAGGGGGGGTACTTGCAGACAATCGCGACGCCCAAGCACTTCGCGGTGCACAGTGGGCCGGAGATGGATCGGCACCGTTTTGATTCGCAGGTGAGCGAAGAGGATTTGTGGGAGGCATATCTACCTGCGTTTGAGGCGTGCGTGCGGGAAGGAAAGGCATATTCGGTGATGGGAGCGTATAACCGGTTGAACGGGACGCCGTGCTGCGCCAATGAGCAGCTGCTGGGCGAAATCCTGCGGAAACAGTGGGGGTTCCAAGGGTATGTGGTATCGGACGTGGGCGCGATGGAGGACATTTGTGCGAGCCATCAGTACGCAGATTCGATGGAGCGGGCGGCGGCGATGGCGGTCAAAGCGGGATGCGATCTCAACGGCGGAGCAGCATATGGCGACCTGTTGGGAGCGGTCAAAATGGGAATGATTCAGGAACGCGAGATTGATATCGCAGTGAAGCGCGTGATGTTGGCGAGACTTAAGTTGGGAATGTTTGATCCGCAGGAGAAAGTGAGATATGCGCAAACGCCGTGGAGCATGAACGATTCGCGGGAGCATGAGGAGTTATCGCGGCAGGTGGCGAGAGAATCGATCGTGCTTTTGCAAAATCGCGGCGGGATTCTGCCGCTGAGGAAAGATATCAAAACGATCGCGGTGATTGGGCCTACAGCGAATAGCGTGGATGCGTTAGTGGGAAGTTACAACGGAACGCCGGGACGGCCGGTGACGATTGTGCAGGGAGTGCGGAATGCGGTTGCGGCGGGGACACGCGTGATTTATGCGGCGGGTTCGCCGTTGGTGGAGGAGCAACTGCCGCTGGAGGAGGTGGTGCCGGGTGCGTTTTTGTTTACGGATGAAAGCTTATCGCGGCCGGGACTTCGGGCGGATTATTACAAAGGATTGGTAGGCAGACAATTTGTCACGCGAAACGATGCGACGATCGATTTCAATTGGAGTTTGCAATCAGCGCGGAACGTGATGCCGCTGGAGGAGCTGTTTTCAGCGAGGTGGACGGGGGTTCTGGTGCCGCCGGAAACGGGGGAATATCAGATCGGGATATCGGGGAAGGATGCGTTTCGGCTGTTTGTGGATGGAAAGAAAGTGGTGGAGGATTGGGCGACCGGTCCGCGGCGAAGCGTGGGGGGAAAGGTGAGGTTGGAAAAAGGCAAAGCATATGCGATCGCGGCGGAATATTGTCATGTGAAAGATGAGGCGGCGGTACAGTTGCGATGGACGCGTCCGGGTGGGGCGGCGTTTTATGCGGAGGTGGTGCAGGCGGCGGAAAAGGCCGATGCGGTGGTAATGGTGCTGGGACTGACGGCCGGTTTGGAGCGGGAGCAGGAGACGAGTGCTTATGCGGGGTTTCAGGGAGGCGATCGGCAGAGCCTGGATTTGCCGCGGGTTCAGCAGGAATTGCTCGAGGCGGTCTGCGCAACTGGCAAGCCGGTGGTGTTGGTGATGACCAGCGGCAGCGCGCTCTCGGTCAACTGGGCGAAAGAGCACGTAGCTGGAATTGTACATGCGTGGTATCCCGGCGAACAGGGCGGCAACGCGGTGGCGGACGTGTTGTTTGGAGATTACAACCCGGCAGGACGGTTGCCGGTGACGTTTTACAAATCGGTGAGTGATTTGCCGGCATTTGAAGACTATGCAATGCGGGGGGGGCAGGGAAGAACCTATCGATACTTTCGAGGCGAGCCATTGTGGCCATTTGGATTCGGCCTGAGTTATGCAAAGTTTGAGTATGACGAAGTGGAAGTGCCCGAGCAGGTGCGCACCGGCGAAGATGTGCAAGTGCGGGTGACCGTGAGGAATGCGTCGAACGTAGCAGGGGATGAGGTGGTGCAGTTGTACGTGCGCCGTGATGGGGCAGGTCCGATGCGATCATTGCAGGGCTTTGCGCGGGTGGCTCTTAAAGCAGGGGAGGCGAAAACTGTGGTCTTTACGCTCACGCCGCGGCAACTGGCGATAGTGAATGAGAAAGGAGAAGCGTGGGAAGAAACAGGGAAAGTGACGGTGCAGGTAGGCGGAAGTTCGGTAGGAGGGATTGATAAGACGCTACGAGTGGAAGGAGAACGTGTGCGGACGGAATATCGGTATGTGCCACCGAAATAGCCTTGCGAGGAATCGCAAGGCTCATCGCGCCAGAGACCCCCATGACGCCAGAAGTCCTCTATTACGACAGCGCTACTTATGTTCCATGTTTCGCGGTTTGGTTTTGCGGCTGCGGAAGGACGCATCGTTACGCCGCTGATGGTAGGCGGTCGTTTGTTCCAAATGTCTCCATGAATCC
>WQYP01000065.1 GCA_009781185.1 Phycisphaerales bacterium
ATCCACCAGCCGATACGTCCGCTCACTGCCATACACCTTCCCCCAAGCCACCAGCACCTTCCCCGCCCACGGCAAATAGCATCCGACCTCTCCGGCACCGCGACCGCCCACATCCACTTCCGTCACCTTCCCCGTCGCCACCTCCACCCGCACCAGCGAACGCAAATCTATGTTCGTAAACGCCTGCGTCGTTACCACCCATTTCCCGTCCGGTGTTGTTGCCGAGTAATCAAAATCTCCCTCGCAAATCGTCACCGGCTTCTGCCCGGGCACATATCGGATAATTCCCCACCGCTCCGCCCGCACTGTCTCTCCCTTCTCCACGTTCAACTCCGCCGGTTCCTCCGCCGCCGCCTGCAGTTTTCCGTTCGTCAACTTCCGCCATTCTTTCCCAATCCGCACCCGCACATCGTCCCCTTTCGCCCACACCGTATCGAGCCGCTGCTCTTTTTTTGAATCCTTCTCCCCCGCCATCCACAAAACCTCTGCTCCCTTCACCTGGTCCAGCAGATCGTAGCGTGTCACGAAATCGCCCGTGTGCATCCATTGCCTGAATTGTCCCGCGATTTCCTGATAAATCGTTCCGCCCGACGCTCCTACTCCCGGGTTATTCATGAACACCCGCCGCCCGCCAGCCTTCGTCAAATGGACATACTCATACTGTATCCCATCAAACACCACATGTTCCAGCGGCGGCAACTCATCAATCTTCTTCGCCACCAACGCTTTCAATTGCCCCACCTCTTCCGCCGTCAGTTGACGGCTCCGCGTTTTCCCGTTGCCCAAATCATGCCGCAACCAATATTTCTCACCACATACCTCGACCACCCCATGCTCCGGCCCCGTCCAGGATCCCCATCCCAGCAGCCCGTATACCTCGCTGGGACCGTCCGGTTCCTTGAGCCGCTTCCGCAAATCCGCTTCCTTTTGGTCGAACCCCACGTTTTCTCCCACATGCCCGAGGATAAGCATTTCCCCCGGATGCTTCGCCAGCACCAGTTTCCACGCCGCCTCGCGATCCTCATTTTCCAGATACCGTTCCGCCGCCGCCGCCAATTCCTTGTTCTCCCCCAGCATCAACTTCCCCACCACCTCCACCGGCAATTTCCCGCATGTCATCCGCGAACTCGCCAACAACGCCCCTTGTGCTGCCGCATCCGTCCCCCCCAAAATCCTCCTCGCAGTTTCCGCATCCTCCAGCACCGCCGCCGCCACGCCCGCCAACTCGCCACCCGCCTTAATCATCTCCCGCAGCGCATCGGCCTCGCTCTTTTGCAGCGTCTCCCGCCGCTCCAACGCCGCCATCGTTACGGACAAATCCAAACATCGTTTCATTTTCGCAATAAAATACTTATCCACTGCCGTTCCCTTCCAGGTCGCCAGCGCTTTCGTCAGCGATTCGCTTAACGCCGGCTTGATCTGCTCCTTATCCTCATCCTTCAACATCGCCATCAATCCCGGTGCATCCTTCGGCAATTCCACCTGACTCATACTCTCCCTCCCCTCCTCCTTCGGCAACTCCTGCGGAACCACCTTCCGCCAATCCGCCGCCGGCGCCTCCAACCCCAACATCGCTTCCGTCACATTCCTCGCCGGCTGCGCCACCGCATCCTTCTCCGCTGCCGACAAAGCCATCCCCATCCAAACAAAACCAAAAGCAAAAATAAAAGTAAAAGTAAAAATCTTCCGTCGCATCATCGTACCTCCTGGGAAGCATCATAGCTCGGACGATTTCTCTGGAACAGCCTTGCCACGGTCTCCCCAAATCCAAGGGGTACCTGTTCTGTCCCAATCCTACAGATTTGCCAGAATCCCGTCTCCACGAATTTTACGACTTTCACGAATTGTACGAATTTTACGATTCTCGCAACTTGCATGAGCGTAAATGATTGGAGGGTCGCCCTTCGAATTTCGAATTTTTTCCCCCCTTTTGCCCGATAATGTGTTGCGCGTTACACTCCACGATTATTCCATCGTTCAGAAGGAGATGGCGATGCTCGCCCGCAAGGATGTGTTAAGTTTGATTCATGTGTCGATCGCCTCTGTAGTCTTGCTCTGTCCGCTCGTGGCGAGCGGTCAGTTGACTATCAGGTCCGCATCCGAGGCGCCGCCGGTTGCCGCTCCCTCGGCGACCACCGCTCCTGCCGTCGAACCTCCCGCCACCGTCACGCCTGCGCCAAGCATCACCGTCATACATACAGCCACCACCGCCCCCGCACCCACCATCGCGCCCGCTCTCGAATCTCCCGCCTCGACGCAGTCCTTTGTCGGCACTGTGACCGCCGACAAGGTCTATGTACGCTCGGGCTCCGACGCCAAGTACTACGAGCTCGGTCACCTCGGCAAAGGGGACACCGTCCAGGTCGTCGGCTCTCGCAACGGCTGGTACCGCATCCTCCCCCCCAACGGCGTCTACTGCATGGTCGCGAAAGAATACATCGACCTCGACACCTCCGGCGACACCGGCACCGTCAAAGCGGATTACCTCAACGTCCGCGCCGGCACCGCCCTCAATAAAACCCGCGATCCCAGCGCCGTGTTGGCCGTCGTCCGCAAAGGAACCCAACTGACCATCCTGGGCGCCAGCGACAAGCATTACGAAGTCGCTCCGCCTGAGAAAGCCTACGTCTATGTCAGTTCCCAATTCATCACCGCCGCTCCCGCCGACACGGCTTATGTCATTCCCACGCTGCAACTCCCCGCCGGCGTCACCGGCCCAAGCCGAGCCACCGTGACCTCCATCCCCACCACGCTCCCAACAGCCACCGCCGAAATCTCAGGCGAAAAGCCAGAAGCCACTAGTCCGAAGCCAGAAGCCCAGGGATTGCAATCTCGGGGCTCGGCCGACACCAACGCTCCCCCCACCACACTTCCCGCGCCCGTTCCGACGCCCGCCTTCTCCGCGGATGCATACAAGCGTTTCGACGAACTCAATGCCCGTTATCAAGCCGAACTGCGAAAGCCGGTCGGCACGCGCGAGCTCGACGGTTTAATCGCCGACTACAAAGCACTGCTTGCCAGCAAAGAGCCGATGCCCTCTTCCGTGAAGCAAGGCAGCGAGGTTCGCCTGGCGGACCTTGAGAAACTTGCCACGATTCAGCGATTGCAAAAGGAAAACGCCGCCTCCGCCGACGCCCTCGACGCTCAGCGTAAGGCGCTTCAGGAGAAGGCCAAGGCCGCCGAGGACGCCTTGAAAGCTTTCGAACATACCGGTCCCTATCTTGCAGAAGGCACTCTGCAGACGTCTACTGTTGTGCCTGACAAGTATGCACTGGTCAACCCGGCCACCGGGCGGACGGTTGCGTACGTGGATCCGAAATCGGCCATCGATATCGGCAGTTTGCTGGGCAAATATATCGGCGTCCGCGGTGTCAGTCGCAAGGCTCAAGGCACCGATATGGAAGTGATCCAAGTCAAGACCGCCACGCTCATCGAAGCCCCGACGCTGCCAAAGAAGTAGGTCGTTAAATCGTCAAGTCGAGGCAATCCTTGTACTGATTGCACGACTCCACGGTTTAACGATTTAACGACTTGACGATTTAACGGTAGCGCTACGAACTTACGTAAGACTTAGTTGATCTTTTGCAGGCGTGGGTAGTAGATATAGGTAACACGGCCAATGAGGTCGGCAAGGGGAATGGGGCCGTAGGTGCGGCTGTCTTCGGAGACGTGGCTGTCTTCGGAAAGGTTGGGGTTGTCGCCGAGCGCGAAGCAGTGACCGGGAGGGACCGTGAGGCGAGGCAGGTCGGCGGGGCGGGTTGTGGTAGAAGCGAGGGAGGAGGGGGGGGCGTTATTGACGAGGATGCGGCCGCTAGAGATTTCGACGGTGTCGCCGGGGAGGGCGATGACGCGTTTGATGTTGGCTTGGGAACGGTTGTTGGGGTTGTGGAAGACGACGACATCTCCGCGGAGGACCGGGCCGTTCTGGTAAGCGAGTTTGTCGACGAGAACGTGGTCGCCCTGGTGGATGGCAGGGGCCATGCAGGTACTGGTGATATAGAAGGCTTCCACGGCATGTGCACGCACCTCCAAGGCGCTTGCGACGCTGATGGGGAGGATCAGCAGGGTAAGCAGGAGGTAGATGTACCAGCGGTTGTAATCGCGGAGAGTGTAAGTATTGCCGATGGCGCGGGCGACGTAGCGGGCGTCGATGATGGCGTAGATCCAGAGGATGGTGTGGAGGTGAAGCAGGATGACGACGGGGATGCGAAGGGTGCTGGTGACGGGGAGTATGACCAGGGGAGCAAATGCCCCCGAAAACATGCCGAGGAAGAGCAGGACCAGTCCCTTTCCGAAGCGGCCACAGTAGATGTGGCCGAGTCCCATGGTCAGGAACGAAAGAAGCGCGGCGACGTTGGGACTCCGCGGACGGTTGGCGGCTGGGGAGGTGATGGTCATGTCAAATCCCTTTGCTGATAGTCAGAAAAATCAGTGCGATGACGAGAGCGAAACGAATCGCAAATACAGCGCCGCAGAGCAAAATCGCGGCAGCAGCGTAGCGGAACGAACGGAACGGCTTGGCGGCACATTGGGCCATCCGAGCCGCGACCGTGAGGGAGCGACCGTCTGGCATTGCCTTGATCACGCGGGTCGCTCCCTTACGGTCGCGGCTCTGAACGTCGTTTGCCCTGGAGAAAAGGTGGAGGCGATCCATGACGCGATTGGTGAAGTCGGGCGGTGGCTGGATGGAGGCCTTGTGCTGCTTCCAGCGTTCGTAGGGATCGGTGGGGGGGGGAATCATCGGTAACCTCCGGAAAATTCGTGGAGCAGCGAACGAAGCCGTTCGCGGGCTCTTGTAAGATTGGCGCGGACGGTGCTGGGTTGTGTTTCTTCGATCCGGGCGATCTGTTCGCAGGGCAGTTCGAGGAATTCGGCGAGAATGAAGGCGGTTTTCTGGGAAGGGGGCAACTGATCGAGAGCTTCGTCAAGGCGGCGACGCCATTCGGCCTGGGCGAGATTCTCTTCGGGTTCGCTGGCAATGGCGGTCTCGGGAGGATCGGCGAGGAGCGTGGAATATGGTTTCTGCTTTTGTTTTTGCAGGATATTGAGGGCGAGGTTGCGGGCGATGGCCAGAAGCCATGTGGCGAAGGCGGCCCGGGCAGGATCGAAGCGAGCGAGGTTGCGAAACGCGGTGAGGAAGGTTTCCTGAGCAATATCCTCGGCAGCGTGGGCGTCGCGGAGTATGGCGGCAGCGAAGCGGAAAACCGCGGTCTGATGCGACTCGACAAGGATGCGGAAGGCATCGAGGTCGCCAGCGACAGCGCGGCGGATGGCCGCGAGTTCTTGGGCATTGATTTCCGCGAGCATGAGCGGTTTCCCGGATGGTGCGATCTCTGGAAACTTATACAATCGCCGCGGGAAAATGCTGCATGGAATCCCGGAAAATTTTCAAGCGACAGCGTCAACCGTCAAATCGTTCAATCGCCAAGTCGCCAAGTCGAAGCAATCCTTGTACGATTTCACGACTTGACGATTTAACGATCCACTCAGGAACTGCCATGCATCGCAACCTTTCCGTCGACAAATACTTTCTCGATCTCGCCGCGAAGCACACGCCTAAGTACCGCTTCAACGGCAAAACCAAAGCCGACTGGCAGAGTTGGACGAAGAAACTTCATGCGGCTGCCGTCAACACGCTGGGCATCATGCCGAAGAAAGTCCCGCTGAACCCTGAGATCATCGCCGAATGGACCGAGGACGGTCTGATCAAGCGGCGTCTTTACTTCGACGTCGAAGAAAACCTCTCCGTCGTCGCCTACCTCTTCCGCCCCAAAAACGCCAAACAAAACGAAAAGCTCCCCGCCATCCTCTGTTGCCACGGCCACGGCCCCTACGGAAAAGAATCCGTCATGGGCAACCGCGCCACCCCCGCCCACCGCGACGACATCGCACGCACCAACTACGATTATGGCCTGCAAATGGCCAAAGCAGGCTTCGTCACCATCGCCATCGACTGGCGAGGCTTCGGCGAACGCGACGACCGACGAAAACCGCACTACCGCAACCTCATCGACGAAGAGCACGGCGACCCCTGCACCCTCAACTACGAACGCTCCACCATCCTCGGCATGACTCTCCTGGGCATGGACATCCACGATGGCTCCTGTGCCCTCGATTACCTCTGCTCGCAATCTTTCGTCGATCCCGCCCGCATCGGCTGCATGGGCCTCTCCTTCGGCGGTACCATGACCACCTGGATGTCGATTTACGACAAGCGTATCAAGGCCGCCGACATTATCTGCTACTCCGACCGCTTCGCCGATTTCTGCATTCGCGACGCTAACGCCTGCGGCTCCCAAGTCACCCCCGGCCTCTTCGTTCTCTGCGATGTTTCCGACCTCCAAGGCCTCGTCGCCCCACGTCCCCTCCTCATCGAAATCGGTATCCACGACGACTGTTTCCTCATCGACTCCTCCATGAGCTGTTATCGCGAACTAGAAAAAATCTACAAAGCCGCCGGCCTTTCCGATCGCCTGGAACTCGACCTTTTCGAAGGCGGACACCGCTGGGGAGCCAATAAGTCTGTGGCGTTCTTCAAACGTTGGCTCGCTTGAATCCGATCATGTCGTTAAATCGTCAAGTCGTCACGTCGTTAAGTCGATTTAACGACGTGACGACTTGACGATTTAACGACTTGACGCCCCCCCCTTAGATAGCTACTTTAGCGAATACCAGCCATTGTCTGAGCGACTCAGACTCGCCCAACCAGAAGGAGCTTAACACTGTGGTAGTCACAATTTCCGGCCGCCATTTGGAAATCACCCCCGCCCTTCGCCAACACGCCCAGGAACGAGCCGAGAAGCTCCCCAAGTACTACGATTTGATCAACGCCGTCGAGATCGTTCTCGAAGCCAGCTCCGGCAAGCAGAATCGCGCGGAAATCATCGTCAGTGCTGAACACAGAGACACCTTCGTCGCCCACCACGACGGCGACGATCTTTACGGCTGCATCGATCAGGCGTTCCACAAAATTCAACAACAAATTGTCGAACACAAAAAACGCTTTCGCAATCGCAAGCACTCGGGCGAATAGTTTCAAGTTTCAAGTTTCGAGTTTCAAGTTGCTTGAAACTCGAAACTTGAAACTCATTTATGAGGTTTATATGAAGTTTGCCGATTTCATCGTCAAAGAAGCCATTGTCCCGGAGCTCAAATCCACGGATCGCGACGGCGTGATACGTGAACTGGTCGCCGCTCTCGCCGCCGCCAAGGCTTTGCCCGCCAGCGAAGTCGAAGCCGTTGCGAAAGCGATCATCAGCCGTGAAAAAAATGGCTCCACCGGCTTCGGCAAAGGCGTCGCGGTCCCGCATGCAAAACATCCCGCACTCAAAAAAAGCGTAGGCGCCGTGGGCCGTTCCGCAGTCGGTGTCAATTTCGTCTCGCTCGACCAGGCTCCAGTCTATTCCGTCTTTCTCCTCCTCTCTCCCACGAACACTCCGGATGCTCACCTTCAGGCGATGGAGAACATTTTCCGTCATCTGCAGCAGGACACTTTCCGCCGCTTCCTCCGCCAGTCCGACTCTCGCCAAAAAATCGTCGAACTCCTGGAAGAAGCCGACCAGGCCGGTGCCGCACGGTAAGTTTTATTATTTTCGATTTTCAATTTTCGATTTTGATTTGCCTCCGATCGAAAATTGAAAATCGAAAATTTCTAGCTGTTGAGCGATCATGGATCGACAGATTGTCATACAGAACAAACTCGGCCTCCACGCCAGGCCTGCGATGCAGTTCGTCGACACCGCGAACAAGTACCAGTCCGCGATCAAGGTCTGCAAAGGCGACCAGGTCGTCGACGGCAAATCGATCATGCAGATGATGATG
The DNA here is from genome assembly GCA_009781185.1 of Phycisphaerales bacterium. GTDB lineage: Bacteria > Planctomycetota > Phycisphaerae > WQYP01 > WQYP01 > WQYP01. The sequence goes on from WQYP01000065.1 coordinate 7,822, forward strand.
CTCGCCGCGACGGTTGGCACCCCCCTGAAAATCGTAGCCGAAGGCGACGACGCCGAAAAAGCCCTCACCGCCCTTGAAAAACTCATCAACGCCCGCTTCGGCGAAGAGTAACCCCCCCCCTCCGGAGTTCACGCTTTAGCGTGTCTTTTCCCCATGTGCTGTGGCACGCTAAAGTGTGAACTCCGATAAGATGATAGAATACTCGCATGACCACAGTCACCCCTGCATCTTCGTCCCAACCCAGTCGCGTCAGTCTGCAAACCCTCCGCGACCTCAAACAACGCCATGAGCCCATCGCGATGCTCACGGCCTACGACTACCCGACCGCGAAAATCCTGGCCAATACCGGCATCGACATCTTACTGGTGGGCGATTCGGCGGCGACGACGGTCCTGGGTGCCGAGTCTACGCTGAAAGTTACCTTCGAATTTCTCCTGACGATCACGGAGGCGGTGCGGCGAGGGGCGCCGGATCTGTTTCTGATGGCCGACATGCCCTTCGCCAGTTACCCGGACGTTCGAACCGCTGTGGCCAATGCTGCTCGGTTCATACGGGAAGCCGGGGCGGATGGGGTCAAACTCGAAGGGGACGTTCGCCATCGGGAGATCGTCGCGGCTTTGAGTGCCGCGGGTATTACCGTCTGTGCTCACGTCGGATTGCTGCCGCAGCGGGCGATGCAGCAGGGCGGCTATTTCGCTCAGGGACGAACCAGTGCCGATGCGCATCGGATCATTGATGATGCACTGGCCTTGGCGGAGGCGGGGGCTCATCTGCTGCTGATCGAGGCGGTCCCGGATGAGGTGACCGCGGAAGTGGTGAAGCGGGTTGCCTGTCCGGTGCTTGGCTGCGGCGCTGGGCCGTCGGCGGATGGGCACGTCGTGGTGCTTCACGACATGCTCGGCTACAGCGAACGCCCTCCGCGATTCGTCGAGAAGTTCGCCGACGTGCCGACCGTGATCGCCGCCGCCGCCACCCACTATGCTCAAGCCGTCCGCAACCGCTCCTATCCCGCCACACGCCATCAATATCATTCCAAAACCGGCGTTTGAGTCGCCATTCTCTGGAATGGAATTTGCCGGGTTTCCTTAAACAACCGGATGGGGGCTGAAACAGCCGTTAGGTTTCCGCGGCACTGTTCGTCTTGTAGAGGTATACGCAACTGGCCGCCCGGAACGGGATGGGCCTTCATTTTATTTGGAGGATTGGTTATGCAAGTGACTCGCAACCTGTTGTGGCCGTTGGTGGCCGCTATCGCCCTGGCCGGTGGCTCCTATCTCGGCACCGTCGAGCTCAATCGCAATACGGTGCGGGGTGACAGTCCGTCGCAGACCGCCAAGCCCACGCCTGAGTTGCCAAGCGAATCCTTCGCTCAGGCCAATGAACTCTCACAGGCCTTCCGTTCCGTGCATCGCGCTCTCGAAGGCGCAGTGGTGAATATTCATGTGGTGAACAAGAACGAGGGGGGGGGGGGCGACAACATGCAGCGGCGTTCCAGATTGCCGGACGGCTTTCAACTTCCGCCGGGGTTTGAGCTGCCGCCCGGATTCGGGCCGAATGACATGGGAGGAGGGGGGGGGGCGCCGCGTGTGGTGGAAGGCACCGGCTCAGGCGTGATCGTTTCCCCCGACGGTTACATCCTCACCAACAACCACGTCGTGGATAACGCAACGGACATCACGGTCACGCTCAACGACGGTCGCGATTTCAAAGCAAAGGTCGTCGGCACCGATCCCAAGACAGACTTGGCTGTCGTGAAAATCACCGCAGATCATCTGACCTACGCGAAGTTCGGCGATTCTGATGTTGCCGAAGTCGGCGATTGGGTCTTGGCCTTCGGCTCACCCTTCGGACTGGAACAGTCCATGACCCAAGGCATCATCTCCGCAAAAGGACGCAGCATCGGCATCATCGGCTCTCGCAACGACGCGATCCGTGGCTATGCCTACGAAAATTTCCTCCAAACCGATGCAGCCATCAATCCCGGCAACTCCGGCGGACCCCTGGTTAACCTCCGTGGCGAAGTGATCGGCATCAACACCGCCATCGCTTCCAACTCCGGCGGATACAACGGCGTCGGATTTGCCATTCCTTCGAACGATGCACGCTTCATTATGGATTCGCTGATCCAGCACGGCACCGTCGTTCGCGGCTTCCTCAACGTCAAGATCGAAGACTTCAATCGTCCGATGCCGCAGGACCAGGGTTTGGTCGATTCCATCAAAAAGCAGGGCTTCACCGGCAAAGGAGCGCTGGTCAGCGAAGTCGCCCCGGACGGCCCGGCAGGCAAGGGCGGCGTACAGTCCGGCGACGTCATTACTGCCTTCAATGGAAAGCCCGTCGAAACCGTGGTCGCTTTCCGAAACCAGGTCGCCAGAACAGCCCCGGGCACCAAAATCGACCTGACCGTTTTTCGCGACGGCAAAAGCGTAGAGCTGTCATTCCCGCTTGGAACCCAACCCGCGATGAATGCGGCATATGCGGAGAATGCGGAAAAAGGACCGGCCGCCACGGAGAACAATGAACTGGGAATCGCCGTCAAAAGCGTGGACGCCGCCACAGCCAAGAAGTATCGCCTCGGCAACGAAAAAGGCGTGATCGTCACCGACGTGGCGAAAGACTCTCTTGCCGGAACGCTGGGGATTCGCCCAGGCGATGTGATCACGCGGGTCGGCAAGACGGATGTGAATTCGGCGAAAGAGCTGACGGACGCTCTTGCTGCGGAGAAGCTCAGCGAAGGATTGAGGTTGACGCTGCGAAGTGCCGATGGCATGGAACGTGTGGTGTTCGTGCAGAAGAAGTAGCCGCAGATTATTGAAAACATGTCACCCCAGAAAAGCCCAGGGACTGCAGTTCCTGGGCTTTCACTTTCAACCATTCATGATCGTCGGCTCGCTCTCCAGCAACGCCTACGGCATCGAACGCTCCACCAAAGACGCTGACTTCGTTATTCAGCTCGGCAATAAATCACAGGTTGCTGTAGAGGAAGTATTCCATCAGGCCGTAGCCTTCGTTGATGTGCAGGTCGGAACTCGCGGCGGCGGATTCGGTGAAGGGAAGTTGAACGCTGGAACGAGCGGGGACGGAGGTGCCGGCAAGCGCGAAGGGGACCGGAGCGTCGTAGTGCAGGCGGGTGGTGCATTGCGTGGCGTGATCGGGCATGATCAGGATCCGCCATTGGTCGTAGGTTTTCAGCTTGGCCAGGACGGGGGCGATGACGTATTTGTCAATCGCTTCGATGGCGGCGATCTTTTCGTCGAAATTGGCGGCGTGCGACGCTTCGTCGGGAGCCTCCACGTGGCAGCAGACAATGTCATATTTATCGAGGGCGTCACAGGTAACTTGGCCTTGCATGGCGTAGTCGGTGTCGTGGTAGCTGGTAATGCCGGGGCAGTCGAGGTTCGTCCAGCCGATCAGGTTGGCGATGCCGCGGAGCAGATCGACGGCGGTGATCATGGCCCCTTGCTTTTTGAAGCGGGACAGAAAAGTGGGGATATTGCCCGCGCGTCCCTGGCCCCAGAGCCAGATGTGAGTAGCCGGATTTTCATCGAGTTGTTTGCGAGTCAGGTTGATCTCGTGATTGGCGAGGACTTCGTTGGATCGCATGATGAGGCTGGTGATGATGTCGGCGCCCTTGCCTTTGGGCATGTGATTTTTGATGGGGTGGTCAGGGAAATCGTGCGGCGGGGTGCACTTGAGTCCGGTGAAATCGCCGCCGCGGTAGGTCATCAGGTGGCGATACGAGACGCCGGGATAAAAAGTCAGCGGCGTGGTACCGGGGTCGGAGGCGAGGTGCTTACGTACCTCATCCAGGAGGATGCGAGCTTCCTTATCGCCGATGTGGCCGGCGGAATGGTCCATCATCACGCCGTCGATGATGGTCACGAGATTGCAGCGGAAAACCCAGTCCCGCTCGGAATCGAGCTTGAGTCCCTGTGCGGCCGCCTCCAGCGGAGCGCGGCCAGGGTGATAGATAGCCGGATCGTAACCGAGAAGACACAGAGTACAGACATCCGAGCCCGCTCCGTATCCCGGCGGCGTAGTGCGGACGGTGCCGAGCTTGCCGTTCTCAGCGACCCAGTCCATGTTCGGCTTCTTAGCGACCTCGAGAGGCGTTTTGTCGCCGAGATCGGGAATCGGAGTATCGGCAGCGCCGTCAGGAATAATCAGAGCGTATTTCATTTGTTCTTCTTCTTAAGCGATCCGCATTGTCGGGCGATACGGCGATCCAAAAATCAATGTCTACGGTATGTCGCTTATATCCGTAATGCCCGACGGCCCACCCGCCGATCAGCAGGTACTTTAATTCCTGGGCGTTGAATAATTTTACAAGGTCTTGGAATTCGAGAGGTAATCGGATCGTATTCAACATGATTGAGCTGCCTGATAATTTCCATTTCCTGCCAGCGTTCCAATGGCGTTTGCGACATATCTCGCTCGATGTCGTCCTGCTCCATTTCTTCAAATGAGCTGAAGAATCGGATATTGGTTCTATCGAGTCGAAGTTTGTCAACAGGTCTCATACCTCCATTATATCGAAAAGTGAGTGCCGCGTGCATTGAAATTTGGGGGATCAGAGCCGCGACCGTCAGGGAGCGATCGAGGGGACGGAACACGCTGAGGCTATATGTTGCCGTGAGATTACGCCAGTACGCGGATGCGGACGGTATTGCCGGTGATGGTTTTGAGCTGGTCGATGGCTTTAATGGCGGCGGAGACATCGCCATCTTTCGATTCGTGCGTGGTAATGATGATCGGGACGGGGTGGCCGGCCTTGGATTCGTGCTGGTTGACGCCGGCCAGCGAAATGTTGTTACGAGAGAGGATGTTGGTGATGTGGGCCATCACGCCGGGGACATCGAAGGCGGTCACGCGGAGATAGTTGCGGGAGACCACCTGCGACCCCGGCAGGAAACGGATGTTGACATTTGGCTTGCCGATCAGCAGCGGTAGGCGTCCGAAGAGCAGCGGGGCGGTGCCAAGGGCGATGTCGATGATGTCCGCCAGGACGGCGGAAGAGGTTGGCTTTCCGCCGGCGCCTCGACCGACATACGTCGTCTCGCCCGCCGCATGCCCCGTCACGCTGATGGCGTTAAACGACCCGTGCACGTTGGCCAGCAGGCGGTCTTGCGACACAAATGTTGGATGCACACGTAGTGACAAATTTCCATCCGTCTTTTCGCCGATGGCCAGGAGCTTGCAGACGTATCCGAATTCCTTGGCGAATTTCAGATCGACGTCGGAAAGCTTGTCGATGCCGGTGACTTCGATGCGGTTCAAGGGGACTTCGACGCCGAAGGCCAGCGACGACAGGATCGCCAGCTTGTGGGCGGAGTCTGTGCCGTTGACGTCGAAGGTCGGATCGCGTTCGGCGAACCCAGCCGCCTGTGCTCCAGCCAGTGCCGCTACGTAAGTTTGGCCGTGCTGGGTCATTTGGGTGAGGATATAGTTGCATGTACCGTTGACGATCCCAACGACGCGGGTGATGTCGTTTGCCAGGAGCGATTCGCTGAGTGCCGCGACGATGGGAATCGCCCCGCCACAGGAAGCCTCAAACTGTACGCATCGTTTCGCTTTCCTGGCCGCCTCCGCGATCTCCACCCCATGAGTGGCCAGCAGATACTTGTTCGCGGTCACCACATGCTTCCCCGCCTTGAGCGCCTGCAGCACAAAAGTTCTCGCCGGCTCCAGTCCGCCGATGAGTTCCACCACCACCTGCGTGCGTTTGTCCTTGAGCACAGGAGCGATCGAGTCGCTGAGAATCTGTTGAGGAATTTTCGCCCGCAGCGCCTTTTCCGTATCTTTTTCCACGACGTGGCGTAATTGCAGCGTCACGCCTGCGCGATGCTTGAACAAGGCCGACTCATTGAGCAGTGCATCAGCCACCGCCGAACCGATAATGCCGCAACCGACCACTGCGATGCCGAGGGTGGGGGGTGAAGAGGATGAAGCAGATGCCATAAGAATCTCCGTGAATAGAAGTGAGCAGGATACCGTTTTTCAGGAGGTTCGTAAAATTCGTTCAATTCGTAAAATTCGTGGAAGAAGCGGAGCCCCGCATGGTAATGTGGGGCTTTGCGTTGATCTCGCCAAAAGGGCACCCCGGAAAATCAGAGCCGCGACCGTCAGGGAGCAACAGGCTTTATTTCCGCATTGTCGCACGGGTCGCTCCCTTACGGTCGCGGCTCTGATTGCCCTGATTTGCCATAAAAAATGGCCACACCCAAACCATCAGAGCCGCAATCGTCAGATTGCGGTGGCGGCGGCGCAATCTTACGCTCGCGGCTCTAATGATTTGTCGCCGACACTATGCTACACTCTCAAATCTCTCAAGTGGAGCAACACAGTGGCCATTGAACGCCCTACATTCCATGAGTCGTGGTATCGTGTCGCGGAAATTCATCCCCGGCTGCGGTCCACCGTGCAGGTCTCACGCCAACATTTCCGCGGACAGCTTTGGTACGTGATCCAGGATCACACCAACAACGCCTTCTTCCGCCTGGCGGAGCCCGCGTACCGATACATCGGCCTGCTCGACGGTAAACGCTCCGTGGCCGAGGCGTGGAAATACGCCAACGAACAGCTCGGCGACGATTCCCCAACGCAGGGCGAAGTGATCCAACTCCTCGGCCAGCTTTACACCGCCAATCTGCTGCAGGCGGAGATACCGCCGGATACGCACACCCTTTTCGCCCGCTACAAAAAGCGTAAGTCCCGCGAAGTCGCCGGTTATCTGATGAACATCATGTTCGCTCGCCTGCCGCTGTTCGATCCGAACGCTTTTTTGAATCGCTGGATTTCCGTGTTAGGGTTGATCTTTTCGCCGCTGGGTTTTGTCGTGTGGATGGTTCTGCTGGGCACAGGCATCTACCAAATCATGAACTATCCCGGCTGGTTTGACGAAATGTCCCGCGGCGCCGCCGGTCTGCTCTCGCCAGAAAATCTCGTCCTCCTGTACGTAGCCTTCGCCTTCATCAAAGCCTTCCACGAAATGGGTCACGCGATCAGTTGCAAAAAGTTCGGCCGGCAGGGCGGCACCGGCGGCGAAGTTCACGTCATCGGTATCATGCTCCTGGTCTTCACACCCGTCCCCTATGTCGACGCCAGCAGTTCATGGGCCATGACCAGCAAATGGCATCGTGCCATCGTCGGCATCGCAGGCATGTGGGTCGAACTCGCCATCGCCTCCATCGCCGCGATGGTCTGGGCCAACTCCGGCGAAGCTCACTGGATCCATCACTTCGCCTACAACGTCATGTTCGTCGCCAGTTTCTCAACCGTCCTCTTCAACGCCAACCCCCTGCTCCGCTACGACGGCTACTACATCCTCTCCGACCTCCTGGAAATCCCCAACCTCGGCCAGCGCGCCAATCAGTACATCTACTACCTCGTCAAACGTTACGCCTGGGGCGTCCGTTTCGCCCGCAGTTCCGCCTACAGCCGTTCCGAAGCCGTCTGGTTGGCAGTCTACGCCGTCGCGTCCTTCCTCATGCGTGTGCTGGTCTCCTGCAGCATCATGCTCTACCTCGCAGGCGTGCTCAACGGAACGCTGATCCTGATCGCGCTGATCATGGCGGTCGCCGGAATCCTCACCTGGGTGCTCGTGCCGCTGGGAAGATTAGCCCATTACCTGGCGACCAGCGGCGAACTCGCACGCGTTCGCTTCCGCGCCATAACCACCACGCTCCTCTTCGTCGCCGCCCTGATCACCGCCGTCGGACTCATCCCATTCCCCGATCACGCTCGGGCTCAGGGCGTCGTCGAGCCCGCCAACATGCAGGAACTCTTCATCGCCATCGACGGCTTCGTCACCAAACTCTCCCCAGCGATTACAGACGCTCCCCAAATCCGAGACACGACCGTTAGGGAGCGTTTGGCGGAATCCGAGACCCAACGTTCCCTGGCGGTCGCGTCTCGGATCGCCTCCGACGATCGTCTGGCGGTGCCGATCGTGAAGAAAGACGAACTGCTCCTCTCCGCCTCGAATCCCGCCCGTGAAACCGAATTAAAGCAGTTTTTTGCCGACCGCCAGCGCCTCGAAACCCGCCTCAACATCGCCCGCACCAAGGACCCCGGCGAGGCAGCCATCGTGGAAGCAGCCCTCCGTGGCGTCAACGACCAAATCGCCATCACGGAGGAACGCATCAAGCAACTGCAACTCAAAGCCCCGCTCGACGGCACTCTGGTCGTCCCCGAGCTCGAAACCCGCAAACAAGCCTTCCTCAAGCAGGGCGAACGCATCGGTGTCGTCGCCGACTTGAGCAGCCTCATCATCCGCGCCGCCGCCGGCAACAGCCTCAGCGGACCACTCGACACCGAAACCGATCCGCAAGTCGAAATCCGCGTCTCCGGCCGCCCCGACATCCTCCTCACCGGCCACATCGCAGCCAAATTCCCCGCTGGCGAACACCAACTCCCCTCCGCCGCACTCGGTTATCAGGTCGGCGGCGAATTCAATACCGCACCCGACGATCGCCAGGGCACAAAGGCCGTCGAAAACTTTTTCGAAGTCCGCATCGATTCCATGACCGTCAAGGAGCCGGAGGACCTCAAACGCAAATGGGAACAGACCGGCGAACTCCCGCTGCTCCCCGGACAACGCGTCGTCGTCCGTTTCAACATGCGCTCCAAACCGCTGGCAGTCCAGGCCTGGACCAGCCTCTTGCAATTGTTCCAGAGAAAGTTCCAGATGTGATGAGGTGACAAGGTGACAGGGCGACAGGGTGACAAGGTGATGGGGTGACAGAGTGAGGCAAACTGCTTCACCCTGTCACCTTGTCACCCTGTCACCCCTTTACCTTGTCACGTCGGGACCAATGGCTCTCAATCTAACACAACATCAACTCCAGACGGACCTCAGCCTTCCCGTGCCGAACGTCGGCGTCCCGTCTCGCACGTGGCAAATGCTCGCTTCGCGGATTCGCACCGAATCTCTGCCGAGCAATCTCGACGCCGTCTGGGATTTCGCACGCGGCTACGTCTCTCGCATCAAGTATCGCCAGGGCCGCTACCTGTCACGCGCCGCTGCCGTCCTGTCGTACGACAAACACTACAGTAACCTGAGCGAGTCGGCCCTTCACGAAGCCGCTCTCGATTTCCTCGCCATGTTCCGCACCGGCCACGACAAGCCCGCCGACCTCCTCCGAGCGATGGCCCTGATCCGCGAAGTCGCCTTCCGCAAGCGCGGCGAAAAACACTACCTCGTCCAGGTCGCCGGCGGACTCGCCATGGCCGACGGCTGCGTCGCCGAAATGGCCACAGGCGAAGGAAAAACCCTCACCGCCACCCTCACCGCCATCATCGCCGGATGGCGTGGCCGAGGATGCCACGTCATCACCGTCAACGATTATCTCGCCAAACGCGACGCGGAACTCATGGGCGGCATCTACAACTTCTGCGGCCTGAGCGTCGGATACGTCCAGGGCGAAACCGAACCGCCCCAACGCCGCGACGCCTACCACCAGGACATCACCTACTGCACCAACAAGGAAGTCTGCGCCGACTTCCTCCGCGATCGCCTGGCTCTTGGCGCCATGAAGGACCTCCCCTCCGCATTGCTTGGCAAAATGCTCTACGGCGCAGGCACCGACCGCGTCGTCATGCGGGGCCTCAACTTCGCCATCGTCGACGAAGCCGACTCCATCCTCATCGACGAATCCGTCACCCCCCTGATCATCTCCGGCGACGCGCCCAACGAAGAACAAGTCGAAGCCTTCAAACAAGCCGCCGACATCGCCATGCGACTCGTCCAGCAGAAACACTACACCGTCAACCCGCGTTACCGCGAAGTCGAACTGACCGACGCCGGCTTCAACCAGATGATGGACATGTCTGAAGGCATCGGTGGCGTCTGGAACGGCGCTCGCCGCGCCGAAGAACTCGTCACACAAGCCCTTACCGCACGCGAATTTTATCTCCGCGGCAAACAGTACGTCGTCTCCAACATGAAAACCGCCACCAACGAATCCGACGAAGACAAGATCATCATCGTCGACGAATTTACCGGCCGCCTCATGCCCGACCGCTCCTGGCGCGAAGGTCTCCATCAAGCCGTCGAAGCCAAAGAACAACTCATCATCAATCCCCCCAAAGACACCTTCGCACGCGTCAGCTTCCAACGCTTCTTCCGCTCCTACCGCCGCCTCTGCGGCATGACCGGTACCGCTAAAGAAGCACAACGCGAACTCTGGCAAATCTACCACCTCCCCGTCGTCGTCATCCCCACCAACAAACCCTGCATCCGCACCCACCACCGCGACCGCATCTTCTCCACCGAGGACGCCAAGTACACCGCCATCGTCAACGAAATCGTCCGCCTCCACGAACGCGGCCAACCCGTCCTCATCGGCACCCGCAGCGTCCGCAACTCCGAACGCCTCAGCGACATGCTCGCCGAACGCGGTTACGACCACCGCGTCCTCAACGCCGTCCGCCATGCCGAGGAGGCCCAAATCGTAGCGATGGCCGGCCAAATGGGTCGCATCACCGTCGCCACCAACATGGCCGGCCGCGGCACGGACATCAAACTCGGCCCCGGCGTCAAAGAACTCGGCGGCCTCGCCGTCATCGCCGCGGAACGCCACGAGTCCGGACGCGTCGACCGCCAGCTCTTCGGCCGCGCCGCACGCCAAGGCGACCCCGGACGAGCCCAGGCCTTCGTCAGCCTCGAAGACGAACTGATCATGCGACACGCATCCAAGATCGTGCTCCCAGCAAAAGCGACCGCCGCCCGCAAAACCAGCGGCGAACTCGCAAGCCCGTCCCTCCGTGCCGTCTTCAAATGGGCTCAGCAAAAAGCCCAACGCATGGCCCTCGCCCAGCGCAAAGGCGTCCTCCGCACCGACGACTGGCTCGACGAATCCCTCGGCTTCGCCGGCACCGAGTAACTGCTAACAGGAGACCGCCATGAAAATCCTCATCACAGGCGTCGCCGGCTTCGTAGGTTCCCGACTCGCCAAAGCCTTGCTCGACCGGGTAGGGGAAGGGGGGGGCGGTAACCAAGTCATCGGCTTCGACAACTTCGACCCCTACTACGACCGCCTCCACAAAGACCGCCACCTCCGCGACCTCCTCCCAAACAAAAATTTCACTTTCCTCGAAGCCGACCTTCGCACCCCCGACGCCCTCACCGCCATCTTCCAACAACACCAGCCCGAAGCCGTCGTCCACCTCGCCGCCATGGCCGCCGTCCGATACTCCGTCCAACACCCTCTCATCTACGGCCAAGTCAACGTCCAGGGCACCATGAACCTCCTCGACGCCGCCCGCCTCACCACCCCAAAAAACGCCCTCCCCCCACGCTTCGTGATCGCTTCCACCGGCTCCGTCTACGGCACCTCCACCCCCGTCCCCTTTACCGAATCCGCACCCGCCGACCGCCCACTCGCCCCGTACCCCGCCTCAAAACGCTCCATGGAGCTCATGGCCCACTGTTTCCACCACCTCTTCCAAATCCCCACCACCATCGTCCGTTTCTTCAACGTCTACGGCCCCCACGGCCGCCCCGACATGATGCCCTGGCAATGGACTCTCGACATCCTCCACAACAAACCCCTGACCCTCTACAACGCCGGCAAACTCAAACGCGATTGGACCTACATCGACGACATCGTCACCGGTCTCATCCTCGCCCTGCAAAAACCTTTCCCCTTCGAAATCATCAACCTCGGCTGTTCCAACCCCGTCGAAAACCTCCGCTTCGTCCAAACCCTCGAAACCCTCCTCAACAAAAAAGCCACCATCCTCGACACACCCACTCCGCCGTCCGAACCGCAAATCTCCTACGCCGACGTCACCAAAGCCAAAACCCTCCTCGGCTACACCCCCAAAACCCAAGTCGAAACCGGCCTATCCAACTTCATCACATGGATGCGACAAGAAAAGATCATCTAACTGGGGCGGCCTGTTCGGTACATGGGGTGGCTGGTCCATCTTACCTTTCGCCCCCTTCATCGCCCTCCTCGCCTCCTCCGCAATCCTCACCCACTGGCGACTCCAAACCGTAAAACGCCGCCGCCAGCGCCTCCAAGGCCTCTGCCCCACCTGCTCCTATGACCTCCGCGCCCACCACCCCGGCCAACGCTGTCCCGAATGCGGCTCTCGCATCTTCTCCAAACCCGAAGACCGCCCTCGCCGTTTGTCTCGTTCCACAAGTGATGCAAATCGGTCCCGTATCTGACGCGAACTCGTAAAATTCGTAAAATTCGTGGTGGGTTCATGGCGATCGACAAGTTTAGTCGCGAGCCGGCAGGCGAGCGTTTTTCCACAAATTTTACGAATTGAACGAATTTGACAAATTTTACGTGTTCGATAGCCGCCTCAAGTGTCATACATTCACTTGCGAGGAACTTCGCCTTGCGGGCCGATACTAAATTTTGTAGCGTAGTTGCAACGCGTGGGTCGTTCACGCGGTTTTCTTCGAGGATACATCGGCATGGCTAAAAAATATCGCATCGGGGTGGTGGGCTTCGGACGCATGGGCCGCGGTTTCGTCGCGGCAATGCTCGCTAACCCCGTCTGGGATGTCGCAGCCATCTGCGATGTCGATCCACTCTCCCGCGCCGAAGCGAAGCTGATCGTCCCCGCCGCCAGGATCACCGATGATCCCGAAGCGATCTTCACCGATAAGTCTCTCGAAGTGGTGGGACTTTTCACGCTTGCCGATTCCCGTCCAGCCATGATTCGCCGGGCGATTGTTGAAAAGAAGCATGTGATCGCGGAGAAGCCCATTGCCGCGGACATCAAGACGGAATGGGAACTGGTCAAGGAGATCGAAGCGTCCGATCGTCTCGTCGCGGTCAATCTTTTCAATCGCAACGCCTGGTACCACAAGGAAATTCAGCAATACATCGCGGACGGCGCCATTGGCGAACTGGGCATCATTCGCGTCTGCCACATGACGCCCGGCCACCTGCCCACCGAAGGACACGAACCCGAAGGCCCACCGTTCCACGACTGCGGCATGCACTACGTCGACGTCGCCCGCTGGTACGCTCGCTCCGAATACAAAACCTGGCACGCCCAAGGCATTCGCATGTGGAACTATAAAGACCCCTGGTGGCTCCAGTGCCACGGCACTTTCGACAACGGCGTCGTCTTCGATATCACCCAAGGCTTCGTCTACGGCCACCTCGCCAAAGACAAAACCCACAACTGCTACGTCGACTGCATCGGCACCAAGGGCATCGCACGCATGCGGCACAATTTCAAAGATGCCACCATCGAAGTTCACGGCATCGACGCTACCCTCACCAAAACCGCCGCCTTCAACGACAAAAAACTCGATGTCATGGTCGATCTTTTCGCACGCTCTCTGGTCGCCGGCAAGAACATCGGTTTTCCGACGGTGCGCGACAGTGCCGTGGCGTCGCAGGTTTCCTGGGCCATGCTCGACAATGCCGTCAAAAACGCTCCGCCTTCCGTAGGCAATCTCGGCGAGCTTGAGCAGATTCTCGAACATCGCAAGTATCTTCGCAACGGCTACGGCCTGCCGCTCAGACACACCGACCAGACCATCGCCGCCATCGGACAACGCGGCCAGGCCCAAGCCTGTGGCGAAGACCTCTGCCAACCTGCCACCCTCCGCAAACTCGGCGACGCCTGTGCGTAACCGCTCGAAAATCGAAAATTAAAAATCGAAAATTCTTATGCCCATCACTCTCGCAGCACGTCGCAGTTTCGTTCGGCAATGTACTTGCCTCTCGGTTTGGGTCGCGCGTCGCCTTGCCCAGAACGGCACGCCGCTTCGACAAAACCTGACCACACGCACCAACGTCTACCGTTTCACCGATCTCTGGGACGGCAAGAATCATCCCGCCGAGCCGCACGCCAATTGGCAAGATACAAAATGGGAGGCATTACTCGACGAACTCGATTGCATAGATGCGAAGTATGCATCCGGCGACGCTTCGCCGGAGATGGAAGCCGAAGCATTGGCGTTATTCTGGCCGAGAATGGAACCCGCCTTACCCCGCGACGTCGCCGCATGGCCGACCCGCGAACGCATGCCCTTCGGCTTCTTCAACTACAACCCCAGCGACGAAACCTGGAACGACGGCCGAGTCGTCATCCACCTGACCAACCCCTTCGCACCCGCATCCCCCTTCGACGACCTGCCCCAGCGAGCCCGCGAACTCGCCGCCCTCCTCCACGACGCCAGACAAAAATCCCCCACGCAACACACTGTCTATTTGCAAAGCTGGCTCGCCGGCTTCCCCCCACTGCAATCCCTTTTCCCCAAGGCATTCGCCCAAAGCGCCTCCGCTCCCACGCCGCTCCGCTACCACCTCGGCTGGTGGGGCCAACTCATCGACCGCACCGGCGACTTCCACCAACGCAACGCCCACCACCTCCGCACCACCGGCCAATTCCGCTACCCCAACATCCAATGCCAATGCCCCATCGACGCCACCTTCGCACACCTCCAGAGTCGCTTCGGCGTTGCCATCATGTAGTGGGTCCCGTAGGGACCATTGACAATAGCCCACCCATTTATGGCTGGGTGGGGGACAATCCCAAAATCTCGTTCGTCCCGTAGGGACGATTGAATATATCGCTAGCAGGTTGCTGCAAAAGCCTTGTGGATCAACAGCTGGCCTCTTGTCAACCCCACTGGCACTATCAAAAACGCGGTTCGACACGGTCGAAAAGGGGTTAAAACGTGCTCTGTCTCAACCCTCCACCATTTGGCCATCAGAGCCGCGACCGTAAGGGAGCGACAGGCTTTATCTCCGCATTGTCGCACGGGTCGCTCCCTTACGGTCGCGGCTCTGATAGAGGATTG
>WQYP01000066.1 GCA_009781185.1 Phycisphaerales bacterium
CGCGACCGTCAGGGAGCGATCCGTGCGACAATGCGGAAATAATGCCTGTCGCTCCCTGACGGTCGCGGCTCTGATTTTCCGGGGCAATCGTCTGATTGGCCATAAAAAATGGCCACACCCGTCTAGACACTCATAGTCTGGCGCAGCTCGATTACTACTCGTATCCGACAAAATGAGAGCACAAGTCCCGGGATTGCAATCCATGGGCTTTCATGTCTTGGATTTTCGCGGGCTACTTGACAGGCGAGTCTTTGAGCAGCGCGTCGATGTCGATGGTGGGGAATTTGTATGCTTTACAAGCCCTGTTGCTTTCTTCGACGATTGCTCGCACACCTTGGTATCGGACGAAATCGACGTGAACATCGGCGAAGCCCAGGTTAATGCCGTCGGAGAGGCGGAGGCCGGGCTTTTCGCAGGCGAGCAGAACGGTGGCATCGGCGCTGCTTTTCGTGCCTTTGCCGAAGTAGAGGTAGTCGCAATGCTCATCGACTTTTTTGGCGAAGGCCTCGAAATCCGTTTTGCCGAGCTTCTCAAGTTCCGGCGTCATCACCAGCGGCTCCGTATTGGTACGCTTGGAGACCAGTATCTTGGGACTCAGCCCATCGAGCACCAAGCGTCCAAGGTGGTCGGGCATCTGGTCGTTATTTTGGGCGGCCCAGATGACGCAGGAGTTCCCGATACCGCGGAGGTTGGCGGCGGAGGATGAGCGGTTGGCGAGCTCTTTGGCCTTGGCCAGCGAAGGCAGGACGATGGCGGCGGTCAGGGCGGGGACGGCGATGTTCGTTTGGCCGCTGATGATCTGTGCTCCCGGGAAACACGCTCGGCTGGAGTAGTGGTAGCCGTCAGCATCTGCCCAGCCGATGCCACCGCCGGCACTCATGAACGGCGCTACGCGCCGTGGGGCGGGAATGAGGTCGCCAGGGATATCCAAGCCGCTGCTCATCCGCACCATCGGCAGCACGCTGCCCATGACGATCTGATACATATCAGGATACAGCTTGGCGGTATCGTAGTAGCTGAGGGTCGACGCTTTGCCGGTTGGAAGCGTTTTTCGCACGGCGAGGTAACTGGGGTTCTCCAGAATAGAAGGACCCTTCTTTTCGACCTGTTCGACGGCGTCGGAGATGCCTTCGAGCGTGGAGACGTAGAACACTCCGCCTCGGACGGTCCAGGCGAGGGTCAGCATCGGCAGACGAACGCCGCTGACTTTGATGGTGCCGGTATCGAGCGTTTCGACGGCGATTTTGCCCTGACTCATGGCGGTGATCCTGGCGGCCAGAGCGGCAAGGGTCTTTTCAATGGCGACCGAGTCGCGGAGCTTCTGCACAAAAACAAAGGGATTGGCGGTCATTTCTTCAGTGCGGGGAGCACGGTACAGAATCCATTCATCGCCAAAGGCGTTGATCAGGTCTTTTTCGAGATCGATGCCGAGGGCGGCGTTGGCCTGGGCGAGGCCTTGTTCGAACGCCTGTGCGTTTCCGGGAGCGAGTTGCTTGGCGATACCGCGGACCTGGGCGAGGGTTTTGACAAAATCGAATCGCCCGGCGGAAAAAGCGACGGCCCCTTTGGGAATCATCTTCAAGGCATCATCCGAGAGCGGCGAAGCGGCGAGCAGCGAGGGGATGCCAGTGCGTGTGCCCTTGATACCAATGAAGAGATCATCCCGCCAGTCTTTGCCGTCGAAGGATCCGGTGTAGGCGGCATAAGTCAGAGCGTCGAGGCCCAGGGCGCGAAGAATGATGACGTCGGTTTTGGGAGGGGGAGCAATTTCGGAGAAGGCCGCGATTGTTTTTTCGGCGTTGACGAAGACGGTAAGAGCGGCATTGGGGCGGAGCGACTTGGTGGCACTCAGATAGGCCGGTGCACCGGTGATACGAGTGGCGGGGTCGCCTGGTGCGAACATGGCGGCGTTGGCGCCGCCGAGGGTAATGATCACGACGTTGCCGTCACGGGTGATGGCGAACTTGGCTTCGGGCGGAGGTGGGTCGGCGGCGTTGAGCCGTTTGATGAGTTGCTCGATTACGGGAGCATCGGCGCCGGCATCGCAGAGGATAGCGACCTTGAAACTCGGCGGCGTATTGGGGGAGGCGGCGGGGGCGGAGGCGGGGGAGGAAGCGAGGGGGGAAGCGGGGGGGAGGCTGACGGGGCCAACATACACGGCGGTCGGATGACGCCAAACCATCATCAAGAGAGCTTGGGAGTCGGCGGTCTGCTGAGCGACTTGCTCGTCGCCGTGGTTTGCCGCCGCCATCCACTTAGGCCAGTTCTCCGTCAGAAACTCCGGCAGCTTGCTGCTGTCGATGAAGCCTTTGAGATTGGATTGAGCATATGGCCCGGCAAGCGCGTCGACACCCTGCCACCCGACGTAGGCGATCGCGTCGGCGGGAATGCGATTATCGAGCGGGGCGGCAAACAGTCCACGCGTTAGCGCCAGGAGCAAGACCACCGCGGCGACGAACCATGTACGCTTCATCATGTTTTGTCCTTTCGTGTGATGATGGTGTATTTTGCCACACGTTGGCGATCTGTCAATTTCCCGGAGCGTCCTTTGGACTCTCTACCATCGCATGCGCCTGTGCACGCAGAATGGCGGGGGCGGAGAGGATCAGGATCTCAACGGGGATGGGCGTTGGGCCGCAGATTTGGCCGGCGAGAAGGTCGGCTTGCGGGAAAGCGGTGCATTTCACAACGTGATAGCCGGTCGCATCGGACCAGGCGGAACTCCAGCCGGGCGCGAGGAACGGAGCCGCTTTTTTTGGCAGCGGCAGAAGATCGCCAGGAATGTTCGCACCGGCAAGACGCGCCAGCGGAAGCAGATCGTTGGCCAGACGATAAACCTGCGGATAAAGCTTCGCCGGTTCGCTGTAGCACAACGAGCTGGGCTTATCGCCGGGCAGGTCCGCGAGAACTTTAGCGAAGCCAGGATTCGCCGTGATCGATTCGCCCCCCCCTCCTTTGGTCTCCACGTGATCGGCCGCCATCAGAATCCCCTCCGGCGTCGAAACATATAAATAGTCCCCACGGAGAGCCCAGGCGACGGTAACCTGCGGCAACCGAACACCCGTGACTTCAAACTTCCCATTATCGATCTTTTCCGCCTTGACCTTGCCGGCGCCCAGAACATTGATCTGCTTTTCAATCCCGGCAAGAACCTTGGCGATGGCGGCGGGGTCCTTCACCTTCTGCACCAGCACGGTGGGATAAGTCCCGTCCTCGGCAACGGGTGCGGAATAAACTATCCACTCATTTCCAAGGGCGGCGATGAGATCCTTTTCGATGTCGAAGCCGAGCATCTTGGACGCGTCGGCAACAGGACCGTCGAATTTCAAAACGCTGGCGGGATCGATCCCGTAAATTTCGCGGGCGGCAGCCCACAGTTTCGCCATGTCAATATGATGAACGCTCACCGCAACGGCCGCTTGGGGCACAAGATGCAACGCGTCGGTGGTGATGGCCGGAGCGTCGAGAACGGTGAGCATCCCGTGCCTGGGACCATCAATGCCGATGAAAGTCTGCTCTCGCCACTGCGGCCCGTCGAAACCGGCGGTAAAGGCGAATTGCGTCAGCGAGGAAATGCCGAAGACATTGAGCGGCCTTTCGATTTCCGCCGCGTTGTCCGGCCCGACAATATTAAAAATGCAATCAATATACTGGCGAACGTCGTAAAAAAAAACAAAGGCCGCATCGTCTCGCATGCCCTTGAGGGCCGCGGTAAACGCGGCGGACTTGGCCAGCGGCGCCGCCGGAGCGCTGAACGTGGCGGCATCAACGCTGCCCATGGTGAATATCACCGTCGTGCCATCGACCGCCACGGTCGGATTGAAGATCGGTTTGAGTCCGCCCGGCAAATCGATCAAGTCGACGAGCTTCTGTGCAAAATCCTTCACCGCCGGAGCATCGGCGCCGGCATCGCAGAGACACGCAAGCTTGATCTTGGGCATTCCCTGTTGCATATCCATGGCGATCGGCCCCATGTAAAAGGCCATGGGATGACGCCAGAGAAGCTCAGCGCCATCGAGCATCTCCTGCATCTGTTTGACTTTGTCAGGATCGCCGACGACGACGCTCGCGATCCATTTGGGAAGATTCTCCACAAGGTAAGCTCGCAGCTTGCTGTTTTCGACGAGACCCTTGAGATTGGATTTGTCATATTGCGGCACGAGAGCCTCAACGCCGCGCCAGCCGGCATAAATCAACGCATCGTCTGGAATGCGATCAGCAAACGGAGCCGCCGCATGCACAGCCGACGTCGCAATGGCCAAAACCATCACCACCCACACGAAACCTATACGCTTGAGCATGCTCTGTCCTTTCGGCAACTGTTTACGGGAACCGAAGTTTACGCCCGGAGGGCGTCAACATACGGAGCCGGGGGCAACGCCCCCGGAAAACCCACGCGAAATTGTTGAACCCCGAAGGGGGGCAACATGTTAATCCTATCCGAACAATGTATTGCCCTTTCAGGGCATAACATCGATATAACCGGGGGCGTTGCCCCCGGCTACGTATGTTAACGCCTTGCAGACGCGATAGTGACGCCCTTCGAGTGTGACACGGGCGAGACACCAGGGCGAACGCATTTGACCATCAGAGCCGCGACCGTAAGGGAACGACCTGCGTTATTCACGCATTGCCACGAGGTCGCTCCCTTACGGTCGCGGCTCTGAACTCCAAATGCGTTTGCCCTGGGCGAAACACCCGTGCCACGTTGAACGATATTGCATGAAATCGCGAACGCCATATTTATTTTATCTCAGTGTGCCGGAACGACCGTGAGTCGCGCCGAAAAAAACGCCGCTCCCGCTCCCACCGCGGTCGCGCCGAGGAGCGTGGGCGGAGATGCCTGCTGACCCAATATCTCGGCGCCGGGGAAGGCACAGCGGCTTGAGACGTGCAGGCCGTCCGCGTCGAGCCAGGAAATGCTGCCGCCGGGGGTCATGAACCCCGCGACTTTCTTGGGCAAAGGCAGCAAGTCCGCGGGGAGATCCAGACCGGCCATCCGGCCCAGAGGCAGCAAACCCATGAGACCGCGATACGCCTCGGAATAAAGCTTCGCCGGTTCGCTGTAGGTAATGCTGATGGCCTTATGAACGGGCAAGGCGCCTCGGACTTTGACATAATTGGCGTTGGCGAGAATGGATTCGCCTTTCTTCTCGACCTGCTCGACGGCGGAAGAAATGCCCTCCAGCGAAGAAACATAGAATATCCCGTCGCGGATGGTCCACGCGATGGTTATCTGCGGCAGGCGGATACCGGTGACTTCGAAGGTACCGGTATCCATTTTTTCGACCTGCACGCGTCCGCCGGCCATCTCGTTGACCTTGGTCCCGAGCGCCTCAAGCGCTTTGGTAAGCGCGGCGGCTTCCCGCAGCTTGTTGACCAGAACAAACGGATACGACGCGGATTCGGTCAGCGGGCCGCGATAAGTAACCCACTCATCGCCGAAGGTCGCGAGGAGCTCTTTTTCGATATCGACGCCGGTCGTTTCCTTGGCCATGGCCAAGGCGTTGTCCAGGTTGGGCATCGATTCCGGAGCGACCTGGCTGACCACCTCGCGGACGAGTGCCATACCCTTCGCCAGATCAAAACGGCCAAGGTTCATCGCGGCAGCGTCCTTGGGGACCATCTTGATCGCGTCATCGGAGATCGGCTGGACATCGAACAGCAAAGCGAGCACACCGCTGCGCGGAGCCTTGCTGCCGATGAAGACCTGCTCGACCCATTCCTTGCCGTCCATGGTGGCACCACCAGCGATCTGAGTAAGGCTGCCGAGCCCCAGCGCCTTGAACATCGCTGGAACGCCTTTCTTCGCCTCCTCGGGAGCATCCGGATTAACGCGAACAGCTTCCTCAATGGTGACCAGAATTTTCTGTGCATCAATATAAACGCCAGCCATGCGATCCTTCATCAACGAAGCATTCGCCGCCTTGTAGGCGGGCGATGCCGCCAGTCCGCCGTCGTTCCGGAAAAAGTCCTCAGGTTTGACATCGGTTTCCGTGAAGATCACCAGTGTGCCGTTCCTGTACACGACGGGCTTGAAGTCCTCGGAGGGCGGAACCTTGGCGATCCATTCCTTCGCCCACGTTTCGAGCTTTTCCGCATCCTCGCCTGCATCGCACAGGACCGCGAACTTCACGTTCGGCTTCGCCGGATTCGCCAAACTCACCGGCCCAACGTACAGGGCGCAGGTGTGCCGCCAGAGCATCTCAAGCCCAACGGACGCCTGCTGGAATCGCTCAGCCGCATCCTCATCGGAATCCTTGAGCTGCCCCATCCACGTCGGCCAGTTCTCCACGAGATACTGCGGCAACTTGCTGTTGTCGAGAATCCCCTTGAGATTCGACTGCGCATAATCCCCGGCAAGATCATTCGCCCCCTGCCAGCCGACGTAAACCAGCGCATCAGGCGGAATCCGGAAATCCAGCGGTCCGCCGGCCCACGCAGCTCGCGCAACGCCGATGAACACAAACATGGCCACAACAACAAGCGTGCAGAGCTTTCGCATAGGCGTCCCTTCTCCAAAGAGAGTAATGAAAACAAACGACATGAGACCCCAGAACGATAACCGCGAAAGGCATATGCCTCAACTGTCAGAGCGCCTTCGAGTGCATGACATTTCAAGCGGCGGATGCACATGCTGCAATTGCATCCAGCGGTCCGGAGTACCGCTGTTGGAGGGTCTGAAGGAATTACGGATATCGCGGAAGGCCGCGACGCCTTCGCCAGGCTCCAGACGATAAAGCCCCAGGCGGCCCCTGCCGCCCTCCAGAGCATCGTCAATCAAAGGCAGCGGTTGTGAAATCGCCACCGCATCCGTGCCCGGCAGATAATAGCGGATACACCACTTCGCCCGCAGAAGCGTTTCTTCCGGAACAGAGACCTGCTGATTCCGCCCGAGGAGCGTCTCCAGCGGCGTCGCTTCGCCATCGCCAAAAAGAACCACATCGTCACCAACAACACGCCGAACGGCATCGGCAAACTCAAAGACATGGCGGCCATTCCGCGTCCTGGCGCTCTCCGAATAAAACTGATTATTCACCGCCAGACCAACGATGATCAACATCGCCAACGCCACAACGTAACTATTGAGCCGGCAGGGAGGGGGGGGGGCTTGCCTGCCGCTCGTCGCGGACACGGAACGCAGCCCATAGAGCAGCCCATAAGCCGCAATAATCGCCATCGCCGGAAAGACCGGAGCATAGCGATCAGGCCGATGCGTGCTGACAAACGTCATGCTCGCGACGAACAGCAGCACCCACAATATCGCCGGCGAAAGCGGATGCGACCGCCACCGCCGCGGCGGAATCAGCAGCACCATCAGCACCCCGGGAATCGACCACGGAAGAAACCGTGTGAAAAGATAAAACGGCCCGTGGAAAATCTGCCGTATCCATTGCATCGGCGTGGTCACTCGCTGGCCGAGTTCCTTGTGCAGAACGATCTGCCGGAAAAACTCCGGCTCCTGCCGATGACAGCAATACACATAAATCCCGCTGGTGATCAACAGCAGCGGCAATCCCCACCACCACCCGCTCTCCTTGAGTTTCCCAAAACTTCCACCAAACACCTTCATCGCCAGCGGCAGATAAAGCAGCGGCAGAATCGCCAGCGGCCCCTTGGCAAAAGCACTGGCAATAACACAAACCCAATAAACCGTGGCAACCCCCGGTCGCGATCTGCTGCTTTGCGCCATCACCGTCGCAGCACACCACGCACCGATCAGCGCCGCGGTCACCAGCATATCGGGACGAGCAAGATACATCAGCTTCGCGGTCATCACCGTCGCCAGCCAGATAAACGCCGCCGTCACACCCAGAATCAGGCCATTGCATTTGACGATCAGAGCCGCGACCGTAAGGGTGCGACAGGCACCGTTTCCGCATTGTTGCTCGGTCGCTCCCTGACGGTCGCGGCTCTGATCGTCAAATGCGCACGCCCTGACCTGCGTCCGACGCCCATAAATCAGCAGCATCACAACCACCGCCGCCGAAGCAAAAATCGACGGAATCTTCAACGCCCATTCACGAAACCCAAAAACCGCAACGAACGGCACACTGAGCCAGTTGTAAAGCGGAGGCTTGGTCGCCGGAATCCCAAAAGTATCGTGCGGCACTAGCCAGAAATGATTCACTAGCATATCCGCGGTGTAAGCAATCGTCCGCGGCTGTTCCTTGTCGTGAAGATCACTCGGCCCAACAATGCGAGTAACAATCAGAAACACCCATGCCGCCACCAGCAGACCGATCAGCACCGTTCCCACTTCTGGCTTCTGGCTTCTGGCTTCTGGCTTCTTCATCGGATCAACGTCTGATGCCGGGCCGGGCCGATCGACACGATCTTGATCGGGACGCCGATATACTGTTCAAGTTTGGCGAGGTAGTTTTTAGCGTTGGCCGGCAGTTGGTCGAAAAAAGTCACCTGGTCAAGCGACTCGTGCCACCCCTTAACGGTTTCGTAAACAGGCTCGGCGGTTTGGAGTTCCTGTGCGTCAGCCGGAAACCAATCCGTCGTTTCGCCCTTCACCTTATAGCCGGTGCAGATTTTCAATTCGTCGAAAGTGGAGAGCACATCCAGCAGCATCACGCAGATGCCGGTGGCCCCGGTGATGGCGGCCGTGTAGCGAAGGGCGACCGCATCGATCCATCCGCAGCGCCTGGGCCGGCCGGTGGTGGTGCCGTATTCGTTGCCACGCTGACGAATCTTGTCACCGAGGGGATTATTCTGTTCGGTGGGGAAAGGCCCGCCACCGACGCGGGTCGAGTACGCCTTGACCACGCCAAGCGTGGACTGCACAGCCGTCCCAGGCAAACCGGTGCCCACGGAAAGACCGGTACCGCAGTTCGACGAAGTAACAAACGGAAACGTCCCGTGATCCAGATCGAGCAGCACCGCGTTAGCCCCTTCAAAGAGCAGACGCTTGCCTGCCTTCCACGCCGTGTGTAGGAGACGCGTGGTGTCGGTGATAAACGGCCGCAACTGTTCGCCGCACGCACGGTACTGCTCGAACATGGGCTGCCAATCGAACGGCGAAGCCTTGTAGATCGCCGCAAAAACAGCGTTTTTGTATGCCACGATGGCCTGCAACTTGGGCTTCAGACGATTGTCATCAAGAATATCGATCAGGCGAATAGCCGTGGAACGATTCGCCTTGTCCGCGTAGCACGGCCCGATACCCCGCCCAGTGGTCCCAATCTTCCCGCCGCCCGCCGCCACCTCGCCGAGCTGGTCCTGCAGCTTGTGATAAGGAAAGACCACATTCGCCGCCAGCGAGATCTTCAGATTCTCCTCGACCTTGATGCCCTGGGTGATGAGGGCATCGATTTCTTCCAGCAGCTTCAGCGGATCAATGACAACACCGTTGGCAATGACCGAGGTGCACTCCGGCCGGAGAATGCCCGAGGGAATGAGATGAAACGCATATTTTTTATCACTGACCTTCACCGAATGCCCGGCATTGGACCCGCCGTTCCAACGAATCGCAAAATCAAACTGCTCGGTCAGCAGATCAACTATTTTCCCTTTACCCTCATCGCCCCACTGCAGGCCGACGACGGAAGTATTACCGAATTCACGCAGAGAAAGGGGAAGGGAGAGTGAATCCAAAGCCGCCATGTTTAACTCATTTCATGAAACGCGACATCGCACCTACGAGAGTAGCCGCAAACCCTCAGAGCCGCAATCGTCAGATTGCGGAGCACCGCGTGGTGGTGTGCCCATCTTTTGTGGCATAGTCATCAAGTGGAGCCCCGCATGGCAATGCGGGGCTTTGCGTTGATCTCGCCAAAACGCACCAAAACCGCTTGCGGCGTCGCGAACCGATGCCTATCGGGTTCATTCCGCGTACCCATTCGGATGCTTACTGAACCACTGCCACGCCGTTCTCACGATCTCATCCAGATCCGTGATTTTCGCCGCCCATCCCAGTTCCTTTTTGATCTTCGCCGGGTCCGCGAACAGCTCCGGCGGATCGCCCGGCCGACGCGCCGACGCCTTCACCGCGATATTCCGACCCGTCACTCGCTCCACCGCCTGGATGATCTCCCGGTTCGAATAGCCACGACCCACGCCCAGATTATAAAACAGACCCTTCCCCGCCTGCAGGTTCTCCAGCAGCACCAGATGCGCCTCCACCAAGTCCCACACATGAATGTAATCGCGAACACATGTCCCATCTTTTGTCGGATAATCCGTGCCGAATAAATCCATATGCGATTTCTTCCCCAACGCCACGCTCAGCAGCACCGGGATGATGTGCGTCTCCGGCCGATGGTCCTCCCCAATCACCCCATCCAGCGAACAGCCCGCCACGTTAAAATACCGCGGCGCCGCGAACGCCAATCCCTCCGCCTTCGCCACGTCCTTCAACATGTGCTCCACCATCCGCTTCGAATCCCCGTACGGATTGATCGGCAACTGCGGCAGGTCCTCCGTGATCGGCATCTTCGGCGGCATCCCGTACGTCGCACACGTGCTCGAAAATACCAGCTTCTTAATCCCCGTCGCATGCATCGCGTCCAGCATGCTCACCGTGTTCGACACGTTGTTGCGGTAATACTTTCGTGGGTCCGTCACCGATTCGCCGACATATGCCGATGCCGCAAAATGCATGATCGCTTCGATTTTCCGCCGCTGAAAAATATCGATCATTTGAAACGTATTCGCCAGGTCCGCCACGAAGAACTTCGCCCGTCCGTCCACCGCCGCCGCATGTCCATTGCTCAAATTGTCAATGCACGTGACTTCATGCCCTTTTTCCGCCAGCAGTTTCACCGCATGCGATCCGATATACCCAGCTCCGCCGATAACGCAAATCTTCATAAGCTCTCCGATCAATAAAACGTTCGAACCGATATGCCGAAAGACAGATATCGGCCGTTGGCTCCTTCATTATTGTCGGTTCAAAAGCCGTTAATTTCCAGACAAACGCAGACAAACGCTGACAAAAATAGACGAAAACAGACAAAACGTTGCGGTTCGGGTACGTTGATGTCGCGTATTGTATTTAATTCGCTGTAAAAACAGGAGAAAAGTCATGTGGAAATCGCTGGTCGTGGTGCTCGTCGTCGCGATGTGTCTATCCATGTGGTTCAGCCGCGCCGGCGGCCAGGCGGCAAACCCCGACCAGCCCGACCTTCGCACCCCTCAGCTCGTCCCGGATCGCACCATGCCTGACGGCGATCTTCCCCGCCGTGTCGCCCGCGATTTCGCCCCTTGGATCACCGCCATCATCCAGCAGAGAACCGATGTCGCCAATCGCCTTTTCCCGCTCAAACGCCAGGTGCAGGAGATCATCCAATCCCCCAACGCCCTTCGCATTTTCCGCAAATTCCCCAAGCTCACCGGCATGGACATCGCCTTCCTCGGCGGACGGACCCTCGGCGATCAGATCAGCGTGCTCCTTTTCACCATCGCCACCGAGGACGGCCCCGTCGCCTTCAAAATCTACCACTACAAGTTCACCGGCCAGCACTACGTGGGCAGACTCGAAATCACCGACGACTGGTCCGAGATCGAAAGAATGTTCTTCACCGTCGACATCCTCCAAAACCCCATCACCACTCCGCTCTAACCGCCCTTCACCGCCAACTCCGGCGCCAACCCAGCCAAACGCGTCCACTAAAAAACGGCGGGCAATAGGAGTAAACGATCCCAAATAAGATAGCATCTGATTGAGACACTACACTAGGGAGTGTGAAGCGGCTCTGCGGGGGAGGGGGTGGGGGTGCCGTTGAGGATGAGAGGTTGAGAAGAAACCTCGGAGGTGGGCTGAGTGTTGGGCTGAAATGCGGCCATGTTGAGTTGCGTGTTGGCGGGGCGCGGGGTGTGCTGGAAGATCATGCCGACTTTGAAGGCTGCAACGATAATCCAGCCGAAGAGGACGAGGTAGATGCCGATGGCCAGGCGGGTGGGGACGATCACGATGATGAGGGCGAAGCTGACGAAGACCACGACGACGCCGTAACTCAGGAGAACGGCCTGGCGAACCGTGTAGCCTCTGCGGACCAGGAAATGGTGAAAGTGATTGGAGTCCGGGGAGAAGATGGGCTTGTGGTTGAGCTTGCGGCGGACGATGGCGAGGAAGGTGTCCATCATGGGCAGGCCAAAGATGATGATCGCGGAGAGGAACCAGCGGAAAGCATTGATTTGAGCGAAGAGGAGGACCATGATGCCGCAGATGTAGCCCAGGAACATGGAGCCCGTGTCGCCCATGAAGATGGAGGCGGGGTTGAAATTATAGGGGAGGAATCCGAGGACGGCGCCCAGGAGAGCCAGGGAGAGGGTGATGCGTGTGCCATCGAGTTCGGGGACGGGTGAGAGGTTTTGTGTGGCGAGGTAGACGGCGAGGATGAGGTACCCGAGGGACATGATGCCGGTGACGCCGGAGCAGAGGCCGTCGAGGCCGTCGAGGAGGTTGGTGGCGTTACAGCAGGCGATGATGATGAAAATAGAGGCGACGGCGGAAAAAACAACGACGAGTGGTAAGAAGTAGGGAGATTTGTCCCACTGTGAGCCCAGGATCTGGAAGCGCTGGAGGGGATCGAGGATCATCCAGGCGAGACCGTTGTGTCCCTGGAGTCCGAGGAAGAAGTCGCTGCCGCCGAGTTTGAAGGCGCCGGGCAGGATGAGAAGCACGGCGGCCAGGAACTGGCCGAAAAGTTTGAATTTCGGACTGATACTGTAGACGTCGTCGAGCAGTCCGAAAAGCACGACGACGGCGGCCCCCAGGAGGACACCCGCGGGAATCTGGACCGCGGAAAGGGCGATGTCCTGGGCATTATGAGGACTCAGGAATACGGAGATGGAGATGCCAGCGAGCCAGCCGAGGAAGATCGAGACGCCACCGAGGTAGGCGATCGGTTGGGAGTGGATCTTGCGGCGGTTGTCCGGATCGTCAACAACCCCATGCCGATGCGCCAGCATCCGCATCATAGGCGTAAGAATCAGAGTGGCGAGGAAGGAGACGTAGAACACGGGCATGTACGGTTGAAGCACCGAGCCTGTGGAGATTGCTAAAGTTGTTACGACCATTGTTCCATTCTCTCAGGAGGTGCCCCAGAGCTCCAGCCTTGGGCAATCCGGACTCACTATACCTGAATGCGTGTTGTCACCCAAGGATCAGCGACGATTTTGTCTACGGGCCGTGGAATTCCTCTTCGCCGAGGTCATCTTCTTCGGGATGCATGCGGTGATAGAGTTCGATGGCCTGTTCGATTTTTTCGCCGAGGAGAGGTGCGATGGCTTCGATCATGCCGCGGACGGATTCGCCAAAGGCGCCTTCGTTGGATTGGGGAGGGGAATCCGCGGTGTTGGGTGGATGGCGGAAGAGCACGAGGACGGCGAGGCATTCTCGGCTCTTCGAGGCGATCGTGTAACACGGAACGCTGAGCCAGGCGCGTCCCATGAGCGGGCGAGCCTGTTCGCCAAAGAGTTCAGCGAGCGTATGATCGTTTTGGACGGCCAGAGCGTGCGCGGATCCGTCGGCCTGTCGGACAATCGTATCCCCAATCGCATTGATGAGGTCGGCGTCGGCACGGGTGTCCAAGTTCAGATACGCACCCAGAGCAAAGCGATGATCCGCGTCGGCGAGGTAGACTGCCGCGTTGATCGGCCCAAATTTCTGCAGCACCCACTCCATCGTTTTGCGGAGAATCCCTTCGACTTCGATCTCGTCACCGACCGCCTGTGCGAAATCGACGCTGATCTGGGTGAGGTTCAGTTGGACGGCCATATCCTGGTAGGCACGCACGAGATCGTTGCACAGGAGATCGACCTGGCGAGAGATATCGTGGCGTGCTTTATTGAGCTGTTTGCAGACCTGGCGGAGCCGCTGATTGCGGCGGGAGAGCTGATCCATACGAGAACGTTTCGCGGCCAGCGAGGCAAGCGAACGCTGCACATCGGCAGGAGCGAAGGGTGCGGTGAGCATATCGGACGCCCCGGATCGCCAGGCATCGAGGCAGGCGTCACTTTTTTTGGCGCGGGAGAGAGCGATGATCTGCGTATCGGGATATTGCTGGTGCAGCGACTCGATCAGCGAGACCCCGCCGTTGTCATTGATCTGCAGATTGACCATGAGCACGTCGGCAGGTTTGTGCTTCATTTGAGCGATGGCCTGATCCGCGTTGGCGGCGGTACGGAGCTGGCGAGCCCCTGATGTATCGGCCTGCTGAACAATGCCGGAGGTCTCGCCGTCGGCGTCGACGACGAGAATGTCCAGCGACTCAATGGCGGACGCTTGCTGTACTTTCATCCACTGCGCTCCTCGAGGATGACCCTGGTCCGATCCGTCCAAAACAAGCGGCAGATCGGCCGGTTGATATCGTCCGGTCAGCAGAGGAGCTTGGGTGCGGGAAGTATGTATTTTTAGCCGAAAAAGGGGTGAATGCTGAAATAGAGGACGCGGCGAACGGTTCCGCGGAAAGGCCGAAAATGGCGGGGAGAGGCCGAACAGGAAATGAGGAAATTTTCAGACGTTGCGTGGATATTGGACGTTGAGCGAGAAATGTCCCGTAAAAGAAAATTTAGAAAAAAAGCGGAAAAATAGAAGCAATGGCAGATAACAAGCTGCATGACACTTGAGGCGGCCATCTGACATGAACTCGTAAAATTTGTAAAATTCGTTCAATTCGTAAAATTCGTAGAAAAACGCTCGCCTATCGGCTCGCGGCTAAACTTTGCGAGGAAACTCCCTCCGCCGCTTCCCCCCCACCGCCACCCTGCAAAGCGGGGTCGCTACTTTGGGTTGCATTTCGTGTCATGCACCCAACGTTTCCACGCAAGGCTATTTGCTTTTGACCATTCCCTCAACATCGGCTACAACTTTCATGCCCTCAAAAAGACGAAAATCGGAGATCATCAGAAAGGCCTGACATGACAAAACGTACCCACTCCTGCGGCGAACTTCGCCAATCCCACATTGGACAGACGATCACACTCGCCGGTTGGGTGAACGCCTACCGCGACCACGGCGGCGTTGCTTTCGTCGATCTTCGCGATCGCTCCGGGATCTCGCAGGCGGTTTTTCATCCGGATTTCAAAGACGCACACGAGATCGGACGAGCACTACGCAACGAAGATGTCGTGATGGTCACCGGCAGTCTCCGTGCTCGTGAAGAGGGCAAAGTCAATCCGAAGATGCCTACCGGCGAAGTCGAACTCGTGGTGACCTCGGCCACCCTGGTCAACAAGGCTGATCCGGTTCCTTTTACTCCCGGCCAGCGAGAAGTCGTTGCGGAAGATACACGTTTGAAGTATCGCTACCTCGACATGCGTCGCAAGGAGTTGACCGATGCTCTGATTTCGCGTCACAAGGTCGTCAAGATCATGCGTGACTACTGCGATGCGGAAGGGTTTCTCGAGATCGAAACGCCGATTCTTTACAAGTCCACGCCGGAAGGGGCGAGGGAATTTCTTGTTCCTTCCCGGCTCCACGCCGGTGAGTTCTACGCACTGCCGCAATCGCCCCAGCTCTTCAAACAGGTCCTCATGGTCGGCGGACTTGAAAAGTACATGCAGATCGCCCGCTGCTTCCGCGATGAAGACCTTCGTGCCGACCGCCAGCCGGAATTCACGCAGCTCGATATTGAAATGGCTTTTATCGACCGCGAAGATATCATCAAGCTCATCACCGGGCTGTTCGTCAGGCTCTGGAAAGAAGTTCTCAACATCGATCTTCCGCAGACTTTCCTCCGCATGACCTATCAGGAAGCGATGGACCGTTTCGGCATCGACCGGCCGGACATGCGGTTCGGCCTTGAACTCAAGGATGTCTCCGACTGGGCCAAAACGACGGATGCGACCGTTTTCAAGTCCGCTGTCGAGGCTGGCGGCAACGTCAAGCTCATCACCGTGCCCGGCGGCGGTACCTCGCTGACACGCAAGCAACTCGATGCGCTCACCGAGGAAGCGAAGAAGTTCGGCGCCAAGGGACTTGCTTACCTCAAGTTCGGCGGCGATGCAGGCGCCGGGAAAATGTCCGGCCCTGTCGCCAAGTTTATCTCCGACGCCAAGCAGGCCGAGCTTCGCGCTTTGGCCGATGCCAAGGACGGCGATCTGATTCTCTTTACCGCCGACAAGGAAGCTGTCTGCTGGCGAGTGCTCGGCGAACTTCGGCAGAACATCGCACGCCAGCTCAAGCTCATCCCGGAAGGCGGAGGAGGGGGATGGAAGTTCCTTTGGGTGACCGATTTTCCCAGTTTCGACTTCGACGAGTCCACCGGCCGCCATGTTGCCAAGCATCACCCCTTCACTGCACCGATGGATGAAGATATTCCCATGCTCGATACCGCCCCGACCAAGGTCCGTGCGAAGGCCTACGACATCGTCCTGAACGGCATCGAACTCGGCGGCGGCTCCATCCGCATCCACCAGAAAGACCTTCAGTCCAAAGTCTTCGGACTCCTGGGCATCTCGCCGGAAGACGCTCAGAAGAAATTCGCGTTCCTCCTCGATGCTTTGCGATTCGGCGCGCCTCCCATGGGCGGCATCGCGCTGGGCGTGGACCGTATCGTCATGCTCATGCTCAATCGCCAATCCATCCGCGACGTGATCGCATTCCCCAAGACGCAGTCCGGCACCGATCTGATGACCGAAGCGCCCAGTCCCGTTTCTCCGCCGCAACTCATCGAACTCTCCATCGCCACGATCGTCCAGAAGCCAGTAGCCAGAAGCCAGTAGCCAGAAGAATTTTGTATGACGCAGGATCGCCCATGAAAAACACTCTTGCTTTCGTGCTCCTCTTCGCACTTCTCACGATGGTGGGCTGCAAAGCCACCCGAGCTTTTCCCGATCCTTATCCCGGCTGGCACAACAGCGACTACACCAGCGTCTTCGGCAGGCTTCAACGCATCCCCTCCATGAACCCCAATAACCCGCCCGTCTGGATCATCCGTTTCGGTCTGGGCAGCGATCCCCACGGCGGTGAATTCGCCCTGATGCCCGCGGAAAAACTCGTCGGCTACTCCGGCGGCGAACAAGTCCAAATCACAGGCGCCATCCACGAAGAACACTTCCCCGATTACCCCGGCACCTGGTATGACCTGCAGTCCATCAAAATGTGGTCGAACTATAAATAACGAAGTTAAAAGAGTAAAAGTTAAAAGGTAAAAGGGATTTCACGAGTCGCCCAAGGGCGACCGCTAAAAACCTTTTAACTTTTACTCTTTTAACTTTTCGAGATTCGTCTCGTATTTGTCGCGCAGGGCCGCAATCGCGCCCATGATTCTTTGTGTTGCTTCCTCTCTGGCTTTGTCGTCGTGGCCTTTGATGTCGTCGAATCGCAGTGGTTTTCCGCAGAACAGTGTGACATGTGTACGCCGCAGGAAATCATTTGCCATTCCTGTATGTACCCGTGTTCCCTGGATATACGCCGGGACCACTGTCGCTCCGCTCATGAGTGCCAGGAGTGCTACGCCCGGACGTCCTTTGTTTAGGCGGCCGTCTTCGCTGATTTTGCCTTCCGGGAACATGCCGATGCATGCGCCGTCTTTCAGTGCCCGGAGTGCTGTACGAATGCTTGCGGTGTCGTTTCCGGTGCGATTCACCGGGATCATGTGCAGCCATTTGTACAGATAATGCCATGGTTTCCTGTCGTAATATTCCTTGGCCATCATGAACTGGATCAGGCGGAATTTGCTGGAGACTTGCAGGACGATCGGGTCGTATCCAGTGGTGTGATTCGCGACATAAATCACCGGTCCGCTCAGCGGCACCCGCACCGCGTTGCCGACCTGGAAGCGATGCCAGAGCGTCATGTACGCCCGGCTGAACCTCGTGAGAATCGCCACCATCGGCGGCAGATTCCCCGCGCGATAATACATCGCAATCAACATCACCCCCACCGCAAAGATCACCACCGCCAAAATCTGGAGCACCAGCAATATGTACATGTCAATATTTAAGTACATCGCCAGCGGCACAGCCACCCCGACCAGGCCGACATTGGCGAGCATGTCCTTTGCTGCCATGACTCGTCCGCGGATGTAGTCGGGGACGATCCGCTGCAAGAGCGTGTCGAGGCTCACCAGCAGGACGGCTCCGAAAAAGCCGCAGATAACCAGGAACGCCAGCGCCCACTGCCACGAGCGGGGCACCGAAAACAGGAACAGGAAAATGCCGACCAGCGTCATTGCCCAGGCGATTCCGATTTCTTTGGCGATGCCTTTGCGTGAGAGCGACACGGATGCCGCTCCGAACATCATTCCGACACCGACCACTCCCATGAAGTATCCGAAGTACTCGACGGTCATGCCGAACTTTTTGGTCACGATGCCGGTGAGCCCTGAGAGGATCACCGCGCCCGCGCACCAGAACAAAAACATCAGCAGCACGATCTGCATCGCATGTTTATGTGTTCGCAGGTAACGTAGCGCTTCGGCGAACTCGTGTATGAAGCCGGTGCGATTTTCCGCTGCCACCGCCACCTGCGAGATTGCCGGCGTTTTTTGCATCGACAACAGCAGGATGCCGGAGCATAAAAATGTTCCGGCGTCGACGTACATCGCTTCGGGCAGATAGTTTTTCACCAGTGCCGCACCGAGCACGAAGCCGACCAGCGACGCGATTGTCCCGGCTGCCGTCGTCATCGAGTTCGCTCGGAGCAATTGCGTGGGATGGACGAGGTTTGGCAGGAGAGCCGTCCGCGCCGGCGAAAAAAACGTTGAGAAAACTCCGACGAGCAACTCAGATGCTAATAGCAACGCGATCACATACGTAAATCCCTCCGGCAGCCACGGGACCTGCCCGTGCAGCGACGGCGGCACCGCCAAGAACAGCGTTCTCGCCAGCACGACGATCATCACCCTTGCGAAGTCCGACGTGATCATCACCAATCGCCGCGGGAAACGGTCCGCCACGACACCCGCCAGCGGCCCCAGCATCAGGAACGGCAGCAGCATCATGATGTTCAACTGGGCCGTCTCCTGCGTTCCGATTTTGAACGCGGGATCCATTTGCTGCTTCATGTTCTGCAGCAATTGCAGCATGACCAGGAAATGAATCCGATCTCCCAAGGCCGAGATCACAAACCCCGCCCAGAGCAAAATAAAATTTCGATTCCGCAGCAGCGGCGTCCTGGCCTCCCCTGCAATATCCCTCATTTCGCTCATATCACAAGCTCTGTCATTTCGTTCAATCGTCAAATCTTCACGGATTGAACAACATCGGTTCTCTGCCTATCGTCTGACATGTGCGGCAATACCAGGTTAAGTGGCCGTCCTGGCCCGAGCGATCCACGGTAATTTCCGTTCCGCAAGTGCCGCAGGGCAGACCCGCTCGATCGTAGACCCGATGCGGATATGCCTGTCCTTTTGTTGCAAAGGTCGCCGCCGTTGCGACCAGGCCGACGACCGTTCCGGCGAGGTAATCGATCTGCGAAGCCAGCAGCGATCCGACCCGCACGGTCGGCGAAAACCGCGTCGCATGCAGAATCTCGCATTTGAGCATGTTTCCAAGCCCCGCGACCACTTCCTGATCTAACAGGGCAGTTGCCAGCGTGCGATGGGGCGACTGGCGTAATCGGTATGGGAAATCGTCGTGAAATGTGGCCGTCGAGAGGGGGTCCGGGCCCATCGCCTTGATTTCCGGATGCGACCAGAGCTTGTCGCTGGGGAGAATGTAAACGATCGGCCGCCCCGTCAAAATTGCCACCATGCCCCCCCCACCTGATGTCCGCGTGTTCCGCAGATGCAGCGTGATCAGCGGGCGTTTCTTGCCTTCGCTCTCCGCCGCCTCCTCTTTGGCGCAATGCAATGCTGCCGCCTCGCCCGTGAGCACGGTCCACTTCGCCTTCGTGATCAACTGGCAAAGCCAGGTAACTCCGTGCGAGAAATCAAAAAACAACCATTTTCCGTGCGATCGCACCCGCTGAATCACATGTCCCACGCAGTTTAGCATCAACACATTTGCCTGCCAGCGATGCTCCGGCACAACAATCCGCTGCACCGGTTTGCCAGTGATCATGTCGTTCAAATGCTCAGCGAGCGCTCGTGTTTGCGGTCCTTCCATGAGTGGAAAGATAACGGAAGAAGCCAGAAGTCAGAAGCCAGTAGCCAGAAGTTTTGCGTGTGGCTATCTTTTATGGCCAATTGTCATATGCAAGGCGAGGTCCGCGACGCCGCAAGCGTTTTCGGTGCCCTTTGGCAAGATCAACGCAAAGCCCCGCATTACCATGCGGGGCTCCACTTGACGTCTACACCACAAAGATGGCCACACCCCGTTAAATCGACTTGACGATTCAACGACTTGATGATTTAACGACTTAACCAGACTTTTTCCAGCGTTGCTCCGATATCCGCTGGCGATTCACAGACGGTGATTCCTGCTTCTCGCATTGCTTTCATTTTTGCCGGCGCCGTGTCGTCTCCGCCGGAGATGATCGCTCCTGCGTGGCCCATGCGTTTTCCCGGAGGGGCCGTTGCGCCTGCGATGAATCCGACCACGGGCTTCTTGACGTTTTGTTTGATGTACTGGGCGCACTGTTCTTCGCTTGTGCCGCCGATTTCGCCGATCATGACAATTGCGTCGGTGTCGTTGTCTTGGTTGAAGAGTTTGATGACGTCGATGAAATCGAGGCCTTTCACGGGGTCGCCGCCGATGCCGATACAGGTCGATTGTGCCCAGCCGTGGTTTGTTGTCTGGAAGACAGCTTCATACGTAAGCGTTCCCGAACGCGAGACGATGCCGACGGTTTTCTGCGGAGGAGGCCCCGGCTTTCTGGGCGTGTGAATGTATCCCGGCATGATGCCGATCTTGCCCCCCCCCCCTTTTTCGCCTGGCGTGATGATTCCCGGACAGTTCGGGCCGATCAGCGTCACGGATGGATAGCCCGCCAAGAATTTTTTCACCCGTACCATGTCGTTGATGGGTATTCCTTCGGTGATCGCCACGATGATCGCGATTCCGGCGTCCGCGGCCTCCATGATCGCATCTCCCGCAAACGCCGGCGGCACGAATACCATGCTTGCCGTCGCACCAGTTTCCTTCACTGCTTCCCAGACTGTGTCGAATATCGGTAAGCCGTTGGCGTCCTTCGTTCCGCCCTTCCCCGGACTCGTTCCGCCGACCATCTTCGTGCCGTAATCCAGACAGCCCTTTGTGTGAAAGGCCCCGCCGCCCGAGCCGGTGATGCCCTGCGTGATGACCTTCGTGTTTTTGTTGACAAGGATGGACATGCTAAGCTCCGTGAATCATTAAGTCGTCAAGTCGTTAAGTCGTTTTACGATTTAACGACTTGACGACTCGACGATTTAACGATTTTCTCCGCCGCATCATTCAAATCCGTCGCCGTCTGCAGCGTCGGCAGTTCCTTGTGTGCGGCGTTGAGCAACTCGCGGGCTTGCTCGACGTTGGTGCCTTCCAGACGAACGACCAGCGGTACTTTGAACCCGATCTCTTTGCCGGCGTCAATGAGCGCCTGTGCAATGACGTCGCACTTGGCGATGCCGCCGAAAATGTTGACTAAAATGCCTTTGACTTTTGGGTCGGCCAGGATGATGCGGAATGCTTCTTTGGCTCCATTTGCGGTCACGCCTCCGCCAACGTCGAGGAAGTTCGCGGGGCTTCCGCCGAATAAGCCGATGACGTCCATTGTGGCCATCGCGAGTCCGGCGCCGTTGACGAGGCAGGCGATCTGGCCGTCGAGTTTGATGTAATTCAGATTGGCCTGACGGGCACGCACTTCCAGCGGGTCCGATTCGGCCTCGTCCTTCATCGCGGCGATCTCCGGGTGACGGAAAAGGGCGTTGTCGTCGAATTGCATCTTCGCATCGAGCGCCAGCACCTCACTGTTTTTAGTCACCACCAACGGATTGATCTCCACCAGCGATGCATCGTATTGGAAATAAATCTTGGACAGATTCACCAGCAACTTTGCTACGACTGACGCCTGCTTTCCGCTGAATCCGATCTTTTTCGCTACTTTCAGACCTGCAAAAGGCTGCAGTCCCAGGAGCGGATGCATCGGCTCCTTGAGGATTGCCGTCGGATTCTTTTTGGCTACTTCCTCGATTTCCACGCCGCCTTCCGCCGATGCGATGACGATCGGTTCGCCGCGGCTTCGGTCAAGCGTGATTGCGACGTAGTACTCTCTGGCGATGTCGACCGCGGCCGTGATCAAGATTTTTTTGACGACGATTCCCTCCGGCCCTGTCTGCGGTGAGATCATTTTGTGCGTCAGCATGAATTCCGCTGCCACGTGCGCTTCCTCTGCTGTTTTTACCAGCTTGACAAATCCTGCTTTCCCGCGTCCGCCGGCAAACACCTGCGCCTTGACCACCTGCAAAGCCGCTCCATTATCCTTAAACGCTTGTTCCGCCTCCTTCGCCGTCTCCACCGTCCGCGCCGCCGGAACAGGCACGCTGGCCTTCGCCAGAAGCTCCCTCGCCTGATATTCGTGAATCTTCATGCGTGCCCCTTCAAATTCAGGC
>WQYP01000067.1 GCA_009781185.1 Phycisphaerales bacterium
AGGCGTCGAAGCGATCATGGCCTTGCGAACATTATGGATGTGCCAAGATCAACGCTGGGACCGCTACTGGACCAGCAGACCAGCATACACCCCAAAACTCGCCGCCTAAAACGTCATGCACCCGCTTTCGGCTGGATCAAGAGCATCGCTGGCTTGGCGAGAACGAAACTGGTAGGCCGATGGAAAATCCTTCAGCAGTTCCAGATGGGGGCGGCGGCGTACAACATCGTCCGCATGACCCGGTTGCTCAGTGGGCGTTGCAAACGTTCTCTGACGGTCGCGTCTCGGATGGCCGCCTGAATCCGCCCCATTGCCACCGATGCCACCACCGTGAGCGTTCTGGCGGCGGGAAAAGTTCAAAAATCACATCTTCAAACACGTCGAGACATCAAAATTCAGGGAAAAATGACTGTGCGGAAGGGTTTTGCAGAAACCTGTTAAGCGTTTATAAGCGGCCTTTTGACGCTAAACGCCCCGTGGTCTGCTTTGACGAAAAGAGCAAACAACTCGTCGGCGAAGTCAGCAAGCCGATTCCAGCGGCTCCCGGACGACCAGCCTGCCGAGATTACGAATATGTCCGCAACGGGACGGCGAATCTTTTCATGTTCGTCGAACCTTTTAAAGGATGGCGACATGTCAATGTGACGAGCCGCCGAACGAAGATCGACTTCGCTCATCAGATGAAGGAACTGGTGGATGTACATTATCCCCAGGTCGAGTTGATCACGCTTGTGATGGACAATCTCAACACGCACAAGATGAGTTGCCTGTACGAAGCATTTGTGCCTGAGGAAGCCCGCCGGATCATCAAGAAGATCGAGGTAGTGCATACGCCCAAGCATGGCAGTTGGCTGAACATGGCCGAATGCGAACTGAGCGCACTTGAAAAACAGTGCCTTGGCGATCGCATCGGCGACGAGATGACGTTGCGTCAGCGGATAGCGATCTGGAACGCGGACCGTAACACGCGCAGCAAGAAGATCGACTGGCAATTCCAAACCAAGGACGCAAGAATCAAACGACGACGACTTTACCCGAAAATTAAAGAGGAATGAACCCGTAGGAGGTATTGGACGTTCCCGGAAAAATGGGCACACCCTGAGAGTGTTGCACTGAAATCCCATACGTGACGAATGTTTCTCAGGGCTTTTTCTTACGCCAATTGAATGCCAATCGAAACGATTTCATCGGTTGATCGATTGTACGAATGGTTATTATCTTGTCACCACGTCTTGTTAAAACCAGATAAAGCCAGTACGCCGGACCAGTTATCATAATGATAGCTGGCATGACCATCTTTCCATATTCGCCCATCACCCACAGAAAAATTAGCAACCAAACTGATTGTATAGCTATAAAGCCCAGCAAAACGCTCATAAGCAATTTGAGCGATTTTCGTCTCCATAATAAAAATGATTCAAGAAGGACGAAGATGCCCGCTATGATGACGAACACCAAAGTCATCCAGATGTCCAGATCCATTTTGATACCAAACATCTGATCTCCTTGATGTTACGCTCTGGTGCGGCCTGTGATGGCGTCGGCGAGGATGGCTTTGTTGGAGTATTCGATTTGGGCGCCGGCGGGGAGGCCGCGGGCCAGGCGGGTGATCGTTACCTGCGGTGATACTTTGTTGATTTCCTGCTGCAGGTATAAAGCGGTGCCGTCGCCTTCCATGGTGGGGTTGGTGGCGAAAATGATTTCCTTGATCGGTGAGGGTGTGCCGTCGGATGTGGGCTTGAGACGGGCGAGTAATTGCGAAATCGTCAACTCCGTCGGCGTGATATTCTCCAGCGGCGCGATTCGCCCGAGCAGTACATGATACACGCCTTTGTAAGCGCTTGTTGATTCCAACTGGAGCAGGTCCTTGGGCTGCTCGACGATGCAGATAACGCTGTGGTCCCGCGATGCGTCGGCACAAATCGCGCACGGATCGCCTTCCGTCAAATTGAAGCAGATCGAACAGTGTCGTATCTGATCTTTCACCGCACGGATCGAGTCGGCCAGTTTCATTGCGTCTTCGCGTGAGCCCTTCAAAATGTGAAATGCGTATCGCTCCGCCGAACGTGAGCCCACGCCGGGCAGTTTGCCAAACGCTTCCATCAGACGGCGGAGCGATTCGGTGTAATGCGGATTGGAAATGGCCATCGACGACCCTCGTAAAGAAGCCAGAAGCTAGAAGCCAGAAGCCAGAAATTTTGAATAAGCCGTGAACTCGAAACCTTCTGGCTACTGGCTTCTAGCTTCTGGCTTCTTCGCATGACGTTATTGTCCCAGCATTCCTTTGAGTGCGCCCAGATCAAGTCCGCCTGTTACGTCTTCCATTTCTTTTTGCATGGCGGCTTGTACGTTTTTGATTGCCTGGTTCACCGCTGCGCGGGTGAGGTCTGCGAGCAGTTCCGTGTCGGTGAGTGGTGCGGAGGTGGCGTAGGTGATGGATTCTATTTCGAGGAGGCCGTTGGCGGTAACTGTGACCAGTCCGCCGCCGGATTGGCCTGTTGCCTTGATCGTTGGTAGACGTGATTGCACTTCCTGCATTTTTTGCTGCATTTCCCGGGCCTTGGCCATCATCGGGCCGAGCTGCGACAGCGCCTTCAATTGATCGAACATAAGCTTCCTATTCGTTGAATCGTTGAATCGTTATTATAGCGGCTCACTCTGCTTCGCCTGTTCCCATCAACTCTACATGCACTACCGTTGCGTCCAGTTTTTTCATTAACTCTCTGACGATCGGCTGAGCTTTCACGGCCTCGATCACTTCCGGCGGCACGCGCTGGGCCGTGATTCCGCCGGCGCCTCCCCCCCATCCGACCGACGCGTCTGCCTCCGGCACTTTGACCATTTCCTCCCCGAAGTGCAATGAAAGCTTGATCTGCAGCCCCGTCACGACGCGGATGGCTTCCTCGATCTTCAGCCGGGCCTTCTCGTTGGTGAAGCCCTTCTGATTGCCCGGCACCAACAGTACCGCTTCGAGCGATTCGGCATTCAGCGATTCGATTCGGCAGCAATGTCCCAGCACGCTATCCAAGTACCTCGCCGTCGAGGCTAAATACTTCCGTGTCGCTCCCCATACCGCCTGCAAATCGCTGCAATTTTCGACTTTTTCAATTACCGGCGAACTCGACGGCTGTACCGGACCCGGACGACCACACCCTCCCCCATACTGCTGCTGGCGAAGCTGTGCGTTCTTTGCGTCCAGTTCCTCCTTCTGCCGCCGCATATGTTCCTTCATGACTTCGTAGATGTTCTCTTCCTGCTGGTCGTCCTGGTCGTCAGGAGCGCCACGCCTCGCATTGCCATGCGGGGCTCCAGGGTGAGCGAGCGTTGATCTTCGATCAACGGCTAAACTTTCACCCCGCAAAGCGGGGTCGCTACTTGCGTTCCCCCCCTCTCCTTCGCCGGGGGCTAATGAGGTGTCACTTTTTTTTTTGAATCGCCTCCTGTCCCCTCCGTTTCGCTTAACAGATCACGGATCGATGTGAATTGTTCGCTGAGCGCCAGTCGCACGATCAATGCGTCGAAGAGCGGGCGCTGCATTGTCGAGGACTTAATTGAACGTAACGTTTGCTCCGCCAGCGCCATCAGATGCACCAGCGTCGGAGGATCAAACTTTCCGGCCAGCGAGGTGTAGCGCTCCCGCGATTCCGTTGGCACGTCCAGCAGTTCCGTCTTCACCCCACACGCCGTTACCACCATCACGTTCCGCAGAAACTCCACGAGTTCCGAGAGCACCTGCTCGACGCCCATGCCTTCCACGAGGAGATGATCCGCCTGCGTCATCGCCGCCGCAGCGTCGCTGGCGGCGATCGCTTCGACCAACTGTGCGATCACCGCGGTAGGGGGGCGGCCCAGCAGGTCCTCGAGAATCTTATCCGTGATGTGCGTCTCGCCCAGCGACAGCACGCGGTCCAGGATCGAGAGTGCGTCCCGCATGGATCCGTTGCCCAGCCGAGCGATGCGGAAGATCGCGTCGGCATCTGCTGTCACGGCTTCGTCCTTGCAGACCTTCGTCAGATGATCGGCAATCCGCTGCGTCGGAATGTTCTTGAAATCAAACCGCTGGCAGCGGGAAATGATCGTTGCGGGTACTTTGTGCACGTCCGTCGTGGCGAAAATGAACTTCACGTGCGACGGTGGTTCCTCCAGCGTCTTGAGCAAGGCGTTGAACGCTCCGCCGGAAAGCATGTGGACTTCGTCGACGATATAAATTTTGTACGGTGAGTGTGCTGGACGGATTCCTGCGGATTGTCGGAGTTCGCGGACCTGGTCGACGGAGTTGTTAGAAGCACCGTCGATTTCGATGACGTCCATGTCTTCGCCGCGGGCGATGGCTTTACAGGTATCGCATGTGCCGCAGGGGTTACCGTCGTCGCTACGATTGGGGCAGTTGATTGCTTTGGCGAGGATTCTTGCGGCGGAGGTTTTGCCGACGCCACGAGTGCCGGTGAAGAGGAA
Organism: Phycisphaerales bacterium; assembly: GCA_009781185.1. GTDB lineage: Bacteria > Planctomycetota > Phycisphaerae > WQYP01 > WQYP01 > WQYP01. The sequence goes on from WQYP01000067.1 coordinate 4,456, forward strand.
GGCGTGTGCGACCCGCTCGGCTTTGATGGCGTTTTTGAGCGTTTGGGCAATGGCCTCCTGGCCGACGAGTTCGTCGAAGGTCTGGGAGCGGTAGCGGCGGGCGAGTACTGTGTAGGCTTCGGACATGGGGGGATTATAACAGAAATAGTCGAGGCGTTAAGTCGTCGAGTCGTTTGACACAGGGATACGGCTTGCCGTATAGTTCCCGATATGGGAACCATAAGGTTGTGATTGCCATGCGGATAATGACGCGAGGGCGGATGATCAAATTCTGGCGGCGGCATCCGAATGCGGAACAGCCGTTGAAGGCGTGGTATGCAGAAGTGTCTGGCGCGGCTTGGAGGACACCGGCCGACATCCGGCGGCGCTATGCCACAGCAGATTTCGTTGCCGGCAATCGCGTGATTTTCAACATCGGCGGCAACAAATACCGCCTCATCGTGAAAGTCAATTACCCGGCACATGTGGTGTTCATCTGTTTCCTGGGCACCCATGCGGAATACGATCAAGTGGATGCGGCTACGGTATGGGAGGTTGAGTCATGACGATTCGAGTTCCAAAAACAAAAACGGATTACCGAAAAGCGCTGCAGCGTGTATCCGAACTCATGGATGCAGCGCCTGGCACCCCTGAATGTGACGAGTTGGAGGTGTGGGTTCACCTGGTGGACGATTATGAGCGGATGAACTTTCCCATTGCGCGACCCGATCCGGTTGCGGCCATTCGCTTCCGCATGGAGCAGCAGGGGTTGACACCAACGGACCTGGTTCCTTTCATCGGCCCGAAATCGCGGGTGTCGGAGATATTGAATGGGAAGCGCACCTTGACGCTTCGTATGATTCGCAATCTGCATTGTGCTCTGAATATTCCGCTGGAGGCGTTGGTTTACGACGAAGAACCGGCTTTCGCTTGAGAATGGTGAGTTTTTTCGTTCTTAAGCAATTCGAGACAGATAGTGAAGAATCAATTTTGCCACGATTGAGACGACGCTATTCTCATAACCGGCTTCTTCGTCAGCCAAAGCGTCAAGTCTTTCGTATATGTCAGCAAGTCCCCAGAGTTCCCAGCCCTTCTCCTCCAAATAGCGTCGAAGCTCTTCTTCATCACCAGATATCTTCCCTGCAGCCAGTAGACGGAACATCGGCGGGACGCCGATGCCACGGTTATATCTCGCGGTCCACGGCGACGGCAATTCGTTTCATCGTCGGCATGATCTCCTGCAACGTCTTGGGGGTGATAGATTGGGCGCCGTCGGTCAGAGCGTGTTCGGGATCGTCGTGGGTTTCGATGATCAGCCCATCAGCGCCGGCGGCAATGGCGGCTTTGCACATGTCGGGGACCAGGTGCGCGTGGCCAGTGCCTTGGCTGGGGTCGATGATGATGGGGAGGTGACTGATACGGTGGATTTCGGGGACGATCGCGAGGGGGAGGGTGTTGCGGCAGTAGGTTTCGAAGGTACGAATGCCGCGTTCGCAGAGGATGACGTTCGAGTTTCCGCGGGAGATGATGTATTCGGCAGCGAGGAGGAATTCTTCGAGGGTGGCGGAGAGGCCGCGTTTGAGGAGGACGGGTTTTTTCTGATCGCCCACGGCCATGAGGAGGTTGTAGTTTTGCATGTTGCGGGCGCCGACCTGAAGGACGTCGGCGTATTGGTTGACGAGAGAGACCTGGTCGACGGCCATGACTTCGGTGACGATGGCGAGGCCGGTTTTTTCGCGTGCTTCGGCGAGGATTTTGAGGCCTGCTTCGCCGAGGCCTTGGAAGTCGTAGGGGGAGGTGCGAGGTTTGAAGGCGCCGCCGCGGAGGGCGGTGGCGCCGGCTTCTTTGACTTCCTGGGCGCATTGGAGGAGTTGGTCGCGGGATTCGACGGAGCAGGGGCCGGCGATGATGCAGTTCTTTTTACCGCCGACGACGGCGCCCAGGGTTCCACCCAGGGGAATGACGGTGCGTTCTTTTTTGACTTCGCGTGAGGCCATTTTGTACTTGGCCAGGACGGGCATGACCTTTTCGACGCCGGGTGCGTGTTCGATGTTTTCCTTGTTTTTAGCGCGGTCGTCGCCAAGGGCGGCGATGACGGTACGCTCGGTGCCTTTGATGATGTGCTCTCGCAGGCCGAGCTCGCGGATCAGATGCGACACATGCTTGATCTGGGAGTCGGTAGCGTCTTCTTGCATAACGACGATCATGGGAAGTTCCTTTTTAATTGGGTGATCTGGTGATTGTGAATTGGGAGATTGTGAAAGTCAGTGTCGCCAAAGCCGCTCCGGGTCCTGGAGAGTGCGGCGGATGGAGTGGGCAAGAGTCAGCGTGGCGGTGGCTTGGGCGAGGGTTTGATTCACGAGAGTGTCGAGTGCCATGGGAGTTCCTTTCGTTCCGGGTTTTGAGTTTTGAGTTTTAAATAGGCAACAAAAAAGCCTTGATTCGCGTCGGCGGGTCAAGGCTTTTTAATGGTTGCGAATAAGCGTATTAGGAGTCTTGGCCCGCCTCGTTAGTAGTGGGTGGTAAAAAAGAAATACCGCCAATAGCGGTTTGGCCGATAGGAGGAGGATGAAGATGGCCGGGCACTTATCATATCTGTGGATACTATGCCACTGAATAGAGAGAAAGTCAAATCGGGGGGTGGTCTTTGTGAGCCGAGCCCCCCTCCAAGCCCCGCATTGCCATGCGGGGCTCCTTGGAGTGGTGGGGGATGGGTGAGAGGTCGGGCAATCGCGTTTGGGCGACGGCGGTCTCCGGCGAACAAAACTCGGGAGCCCCGCATGGCAATGCATGGTTTGGGGGGAGGCTTGGCAGGCGTGCTCTTTGATCTGGATGGCGTGCTGGTGGATACGGCAAGGTTTCACTTTCTGGCGTGGAAGCGGTTGGCGGAAGAGTTGGGAGTAGGGTTTAACGAGCGGATCAATCATGGGTTTCGCGGAGTTGGGCGGATGGTGTGTTTGGAAATGCTGCTGGGAGAACATGAGCGGTTCTTTGGGATCGAAGAAAAACGACTGCTGGCGGAGCGGAAGAACGGGTATTACCTGGAGTTGGTGAAGGAATTGGGGCCGGGGGATTTGGCGAAGGGTGCGAAAGAGTTGGCGGAGAGTCTGCGAGCGTGCGGTGTGCGATTAGGGCTGGTGTCGGCAAGCTGCAATGCGCGGCTGGTGCTGAGGTTGCTGGGGATTGTCAGTTGGTTTGATGCGATCGTGGACGGTTCGGAATGTGCAGGGAAGCGGGAAGGTTTTTTGCGGGCAGCGAGGAAGATGCAGGTGCGGGCGGAGCATTGCGTGGTGATTGAGGATGCGGAGGCGGGGGTGACTGGGGCGCGGGCGGCGGGGATGAAATGTGTGGGAATCGGAGCAGGCGCGGTGGGAGCGGACATCCGTGTGATGGAACTGGAGCAGGTGCGGATGGGGATGATGGAAGAGATGGTGGGCATCAGGCCGGCATCATCCAGCGTGTGAATTTGAAGCGTGTCAGCAGGCCTGCCGCGGCGATGCTGATCAAGGTGCCCAGCACGAAGATGATCAGTGTCAACCCCAGCGATAACTGGGTACGGTTTCGCACCAACAGGGTTTCCAAACCCAGGATGCTCGCAACGTGGACGAGATAGATGCCATAGGCGTATCGTCCGCCCCATGCGAGGCTTTTGATCAGCGGCGCGGGCCAGGGAGTGAAGGCGCACAGGAGCAACAAGGTGCCAGCGATATTTTCCAGCCAAGTGCTGCGTCCCATGAAGATGATCATGCAGGCGTAAGCGGCGATTCCGAGGCACAGTATCCAAAATGCCGCGGTGTGCCGGCCGAGCCAGTTTCGCAGGGTTGGCCAGGCCGGCGCCAGCGCCAGGCCCCAGCAGAACACCGGCAGCGTGTCCCATGTTAAATTGAAAGAATAGCCTGCCTGCCAACGGAAACTGTTTAAGTCGCCCTTGGGGGTCAGTGGTGAAGAGATGCATGTCAGCGTTATGCCAACCAGCATCCAGGTGGCTGCCAAGAGATATCCCCAGCGTCTGAGACGAAATGAGAGGCGTATCGTGATAAAAGCGAACGCAGTGGCGATGCAGATGAACGGCAAGAACCACAAGTGATGCGCCGAGCCGATCAACAGCAGACCGGGGTTGAGGTTAACAGTCGGATTTCCCGGCCGCAGCCAGGATTTCAGATCTCGCAATAAGATATAAATGGCTGTCCATATCAGGAAAGGAACGTAGATTCGCGTGAATCGTGAGCCTGCATAGTCGAGGAAGGAGCGAGCGGGATGGCGTCGCAGGCCTTCGGCCACCAGCATAACCGCCGCGATGACAAAGAAGGGGACGGCAATTCGGCCGAGGTTGGACAGAGCGCCAAATCGCGGATTGATTGGCAGCGTATGGAGCCAAATGATTCCCAGAGCGGCCAGCAACCGTGCCGCGTCCAAGGCCTCCAGTCGCTGTTTTTTCCCAGGCGCGGAATACGCTGCCGCCGACGATAAATGTTGCGTCATCGTGCTACACTGACCTCTTTATTTGAAGAGTCGCGCAAGCATCCTGCCTGCGAATGCGAGGGTGGCTCGGCTTCGCCGGAGTAAAGATGCTTGCGACCACGGCAAAACATGGCAAAATGCCTGCGCCGCTTACACGCGTCCTATGTAGATTTGATTTGCCTGTGTTAACTTGGGGGGGGGGGGCAAATTGGATAATTTGACCTAACGGACTCAACAAAGCTTTCCGCGATTCATTGTTGGAGAAGCGATCTTGCTGGGCCAGTTCGGCAATGACAGATGGAGGAAACATTAGCGATCCTTTACGGTCGCGGTATCAATTTATTTATGGTTCGACGAGGCGAACGGATTCTTCCTCGGCGATTTCAGAGAGGTTGCGATCGGAACTGGCGGCGTGCGTGTCGGCTAAGGCCTTGGTTTCGTGATCGATCGGCGGGAGGCTGGGGAGCGTGTTGAGGCGGTCGATGAGCAGGCGGAGGTGGCCCAGCGAACGGCGATCGAATTTCAGCACGATGCGAGAGTAGTTGGGAACGAGCGTTTCTTCGTTGAGGTTGCGGGTGAGAGGGGGGGAGCGGGATTCGATTTGGCCTTCTGTGCAGATGAAGCCGAAGTCGGCGTTGATTTTTTCGAGCTCGGCAGGCGTGGGGGCGTGTTTGACGCGGAGGATGAGTTCCTCCTTGAGGTAACGGCAGGAATGATAATTCCGGTAGAAAGTCTGGATGTGCCGGACTGCGTCGGCGGCGTCGTGCGTGATGTAGTAGAGATGCAGGTCTTCGGGCGAGATGAGTTGGGCGGCGAGGAGTTCGGTTTTGATGAAGTGGTCCCAGGATTGCCAGTAGGTGCCGCCGGGCTCTTCGAGGAGGACGATCGGGAGTGGATCGCATCGGCCGGTCTGGACGAGCGTGAGGACTTCGAAGCCTTCGTCGTGGGTGCCGAAGCCGCCGGGGAAAAGGGCGATCGCGTGGGTTTCCTTGACGAAGACGAGTTTGCGGGAGAAGAAGTAGCGGAAATGGAGGAGCTTTTCGTCGCCTTCGATGACGGAGTTGGTTTTTTGTTCGAAGGGGAGTTTGATGGCGACGCCGAAGGACTCGGTTTTTCCGGCCCCTTCGTGTCCCGCGGCCATGATGCCGCCGCCGGCACCGGTGATGACCATGAATCCGGCGTCGGCGAGGAGTTTGCCAAAGTGCTGCGCGAGGAGGTAGTTGGGGTGAGTGGTTTCGGTGCGAGCGGATCCGAAGACCGAAACCTTGCGGCGTTGACGGTAGCGTTTGAAAATTTTGAAGGCGTATCGAAGTTCCTTGATGGAACGGTCCATGAGTTTCATTTCGCCGCGGCCGGGCTCGTCATGAGCAAGCTTCAAAACAGCCAAAAGCATATCGGCGGCAAGTTCACGGTCGGCAGTGATATTCGCACTGTCGAGAAGCGGAAATATCTTTTCCAGAAGCTGTTTGTCGGGAGGACGTTGCACGGCATTCCTTTGCGTAAAAAACCATCAGAGCCGCAATCGTAAGAGTGCGAGGATGATAACGCAATCTCGTTTTCCATCCGTCGATCTTTGGCGCGAGACCGACGGATTTGCCAGCCTTGCAGGACTGCTGAAACGGGCTAACATACCGTGATGCCTCGTAAAGTCCGGCAACTTCTCCAGGATCTGCGCCACGCCGGTTTTCAGATTGTTCCCGGCGGTGGAAAGGGGCCGCATCGAAAATTCACGCATCCGCGTTTCCCGGGTGCTGTTACAATAAGTGGGCAGGACGGCGACGATGCCAAGCACTACCAGGAGCGTCACGTGCGTCAGACCATTGATGAGGTGAGCAAATGAAAATCGCTGACCGGTATCATAAGTGGGTGGAGTGGAGCGAAGAAGATCACGTGTATGTCGGCAAGTGTCCTGACCTGATCACCGGCATTCATGGCGATGATCCGGTCAAGTTGTATCGTGAACTGCGGCGGGTGGTGGAAGAAGTCATCGCCCATTTCGAAGCCATCGGCAAACCGTTGCCGACGCCTCGGACGCATCCGATGATGGAAGTGGCGTAGGTTATCAATCGACGGCTCACATGCTTGACAAAAGCCAGTCGATAGGCGCTAATGCCGTGACATGCGAGGTACACACGGCGGAAGATTCTTGATGTCATACGTCAAGCGAACAGTTTTGCTTGGTTTAGTGATGGCTGTCGCCGCGCCGTTGTGGGCGGCTGAGCCGATCAAGGTGCCGCTGGTTCCCACTGCGATCCCCGACAAAGTCGACTACTTATTGCCGCCGTTTGCCTCTGTGAATATGCAGTTGTTTAGCCTGTCAGAGGAGCATCCTACGAAAACACTCGTGCTGGGCGGGGTCGAATGTACGGTGCGAGCCGAGGTGTTAGCCAAGATTGAAGGGGGGGCTAAGGGAGGGAGGGACGGCAAACTGTCCTACAAGTTGATCATCAAGACGCCGACGCAGGAACTGACGTTCCCCGAATCGAGAGGCAAGCCATTGGAGCTTACGCTCGACAAGGGTCGCAAGTATTTTCTGACGGGTTATGCCTACCATTGCATCACCGATGCCGCCGACAAGAGCAGTGTCGTGGGTTGCCAAATCCAATCTGCCACCGCCCAGACCGGTAAGATTGGCAAAACGGAAACCCCCATCGCCTTGATCGACTCCAACTTTCCGGGTCCTAATGGTTATTGCTTCGACGGTTTTTACACCCCTGGCGAAGACAATATCGCCATCGGTCTCCCGGAAAGTATCGAGGGTTTTCGTTTTAACAGGTACCATCTGGTTCAGCCCTTTTCGAAATACATCAGCACGCCCGGTGGGATTTTCGAGATCCAGAAAGTTGCCAGGGATGGCAGCGAACTGACGGTTCTTCCATATGCCGGCGCCACGGCGAACGTCGAAGTCAGCGCTCCGCAAAAATACTCAGGACAGATTGTTTTGACATCCTCTGATGCTGGCCTCAATGCGACGGTCAAGGCGGGCGAATCGGCTTCGGTTATTCCGGGCAGTTATACGGTGATGGGCGCGGTGTTGAGCGAGTCGAACTCGCTGCTGATCATTTCGGGTGAGGGGATGCCGCCGTTGAAGTTGGAGGTGGGTGCAAAACAGAAGCTCGTTCTGAGCGGTCCCAAGGCGTTGGAATTCCAGGCGGGATGGGTCGGTGGCAAAGTCAACATTAAGCCCGAGACGCTGAAAATGAAGGGTCAGGCGGGCGAAACCTATGAGCAGGTCGATTACGACCAGAAGAATCCGCCGGAGGTGTATCTCACGGTTGACGGCAAGATGGTACTGCTTGGGAAGATGGCGTTTGGCTGAGGAGGCCCGTGCGAGTACTCCGGTGGAGTACCAGGTGACGTCGACCTCAAGAAGGCCAAAGAAGTCACGGTGATGCTGAAGGTTCGGTTGGTTGATTTTGGCGAACTTTCTGCGACTGTGCCGCTGAAAATACAGTAGACTTTGAGCCGACTTAAGAAGCTGCGGGCGACGTTCATGTGTCGTCCGCGGCTTTGTTTTTTGGCGCAAGTAAAAGTCACTGTATTTTTCAAAAGGATATTTCAATGAAAACGTTGTCGAGCATTTCACTGGCCGACGTGCAGGCCGTGTATTCGGGGGCGGAAGGAAACTTGTGGAAATTGATTATGGGGGAGCAGATTCACATCGGTGGTCTGACTTCTTCCATGGACTTGGCGAAACGGGCGAATATCAAGGCGGGATGGCGGGGTGTGGATTTGTGCAGTTGCACCGGCGCCGGAATGCGATTCCTGACGCGGTTCTGCAATGTCGCGCACATGACCGGCGTGGACGCAACGCCGCACATGGTGGAACAGGGCAAAAAAATCTGCAAAATGGAAGGGCTTGATTCGCGGATCGACTTCGTCTTAGAGCAGGCGACGAGCACCGGTCTTGCCGCGGCGGCGGCGGATTTCGTGTGGGGCGAAGATGCATGGTGCTACGTGGCGGATAAGGAAAAATTGATCGCCGAAGCGGCTCGCCTGGTGAAGCCGGGCGGGGCGATCGCATTCACGGACTGGGTGGAAGGGCCAGGGAAGTTGACGGCGGCGGAAACGGAGCGTTTCCTGCGGTTCATGAAATTTCCGAGCTTCGCGGACATTTCGGATTACAGCGGACTGCTGCGGAAGAACGGCTGCGAAGTGCTCGTCGCGGAGGATACGGGCCGATATGCCGGATGCATCGACTTGTATTTGAACATGCTGAATATGCAATTGACGTATGATGCACTCAAGATCATCGGATTCGATCAGAACGTGATGGCGGCTCTGGCCGGTGAAATGGTTTTCATACAGCAGTTGGCGCATGCCAAGAAGATCGTGCAGGGCATTTTTGTAGCACGGAAGGCGTGAGGAATGTCGGTGATGGTGGGGTGATGGCAAGCGCATTTGCCCACCCTTGCCATTCGCCCTGCCCGTGTTGATCTTGAAAATTTCTATCTTGATGTTTTTCAAAATGTGATACGCGGTCTTTTGATCGCATGTTTTTACGTAAATGCTTTGTTAAGGAATTATCATGTTCTATCGGAAGGACGCTATTCTCGCGGTGGTCGCGGGTATCCTGGCAAACGCCGGCTTCGTTTTGGCGGACAACACTCAATCGCAAGGCCCACTTTCTCTCACGACCGTAACGGCAGACGCTGTCGCTGCGGACAGCGGTCCCAGCGGGCTGCTGATGCAAGGCTTGGATAAGATCGGCGTGGGCGATCCACTCAGAAAAGCCGATATCAACATCTACGGCTGGCTCGAAACTGGTTACACCTTCGACGCCCGTCACCACAAAGGCACCTTCATTACTCCTGGTCCCTTCAACCACGAATACAACGCCAGGGACGGCTCCTTCAGCGGCGGTGGGGACCGTAACCACCTCATGCTCAACCAGGTCGCCCTTTGTTTCGAACGCCAAGTCAATTTTTCGCCCGATAAGTGGGACGTCGGCGGCATGGTCGAGATCATGTACGGCACCGATTCCAACGCCATCCACGCCAACGGCCTGGGCCTCGGGTTCAATGGCGCAGACGATCGTTTCAATCCCCAGTACCAGCCCGATATCGTTCAGGCGTACATCGATGTCAACGTGCCGGTCGGTAACGGCCTGAAGCTCCGCGCGGGCAAGCAGGTCAACTTCATGGGCGTTGAAACCATCGACCCCCGCGGCAACGCTTTTTACAGCCATAGTTATCTCTTCGCGGCCATGCCATCGACTTTGACCGGTCTCGTCGGCTTCTATCCGGTCAACGATCAGTGGCTCATAGCCCTGGGCTTCACCCGCGGATGGGATCAGTGCCTCCAGGACAACAACGGCTCCTCGATCGACGTCGTCGGTCGGATCGCCTACACCCCCAACAAACAGTGGTCGGCCGTCCTGAACTTCGCCAGCGGACCGGAAAATAATTTCGATTCCAGTCACTATCGCACCGCTATTGATAGCATTCTGTCCTGGCAGCCCACTGACCCGCTCAAGCTCGGCCTCGAAATCACCTACGTCTATGACGGCGGCATCCAAGGCGACAGGCTCGCTGGCTTCACCCACGCCTACGGCGATGTCTGGGGCTCCTACGCCTACGGCTCGTACACCATCAACGACTACGTGACGGCTAACGCTCGCTTGGGATTCCTCCACAACTTTGTCACCGCCAATGCCTTCAACGTCTGGGATTTCACCCTTGGCGTGACCGTGAAGCCATTCCCCAAGGACCCGATCGGCAAGAATCTCATCATTCGCCCGGAAGTCCGCTACAGCTACGCTGAAACCAACCTCTATCCGGTGGTCTCTGGCGATGGGAGTAATACCCGTTTCTTCAGAGATCAACTCACCTTCGGCGCGGATGTGGTCTTCAGTTTCTAAGACTCTTTAAGTAAGTTATGCAAGGTATTTTTGTAGCAAGGAAGGTGTGCCGGATGGCGGTTGGGACGGTGGCCTATTTTTCGCCGTTCGTGCCGGCGGAATGGATCGCGGCGCACGGGTTTGAGCCGTGGCGTGTGGTACCGGGTGGCGCGGGTCTGCGCGGTTCGCAGGCCCGTGCCGCTCCCCCCGAGCATGGGTCTGGGACCGAGATCGTCCCGGACCCGTGGCACCCAGCGGCAGCGGGCGTATGCCCCTTTGCTCATGATTTCCTGATGGAAGTGATGGGTAGCGGAGCAACGGCGGTGATTTTTGCGAGCACCTGTGATCAGATGCGTCGGATGGCGGAGTTCGCGATGGGGGGGAGAGAGGGGAGGCTGCCGACATTGTTGATGCATGTGCCGGCGACGTGGCAGACGGCGGCGGCGCAAGAGTTTTACGCGGCGGAGTTACGGCGGTTGTCACGCTTCCTGGTGGAACTGGGCGGAGAGAAGCCTTCGCATGAGCGGTTGGTGGAGGCGATGTTGGCGTACGACCTGCGGCGCGGTGATCTGAGCCGCGACCGTAAGGGAGCGACCGGCACCGCTTCCGAGTTGTCGCACGGTCGCTCCCTTACGGTCGCGGCTCAGATCGCTTGCATTGGGATGCGAGTGGCTCTCGTTGGCGGACCGCTACGGCAGCAAGATGGATGGATATTACAGCATATCCGAAAACATGGCGGTGAGGTTGTACTCGATGCGAGTGAGACCGGGGAACGCTGTTTGCCGGCGGTTTATCAGGAGGCGGCGGTGCGAGAAGATCCGCTGCGCGAACTGGTGCGGGCGTATTTCAGAAGTATTCCGGATGTGTTTCGCCGGCCGGATACGCTGATGCAGGAGTATCTGCGGCGCGAGATTGAGCGGCGGCGTGTGCAGGGAGTGCTGCTGATCCGCTGCGTGTGGTGCGACCTGTGGCATGCGCAGGTGGGGCGATTGAAAGAGTCGCTGGGGGTGCCGATGGTGGAGATTGATTTGGGGCAGGATGATCGCGATCTGCAACGGATTCAGACGCGGATTGATGCTTTGTTGGATATGGCGCGATGAAAGACACTTCCCACATCCCTGCACAAATTTCGCTACGTCAATGGGAGGGGCGGTATCGGTCGTTGCGCGAAGCGGGGCTGCGGGAGGCGAGTTACGGCGGGCCGTTGCAACGGCATTTCGCGGCGGGGGATTATCGGTTGGAGCAATTGCGATTCGACAATTCGGCGGCGGCACTGCGGCTGTGGAATTTCCTGCTCTCGGAAACGGAGCGGCTCTTCGCGGCCAAGCGAGCCGGCAAAAAAATCATTGCAACGATGAAGGATTTAGGCACGGTGCCGATCCTGGCTTATGCGCTGCCGGAGACGGTGGCGTTTTATCCCGACGGGACATGGTGGATTCCGTGCGTCATGCGGCAATCGACGCGGGACCTGGCGATCGCGGATGCGATGGGAATCGATGAGACGTTCTGTCCGGTGAGGGCGATGCTTGGGGCGTTTGAGACGAACCAGCATTTTCCGCCGCCGGATCTGCTGGTCTGCTCGGTCGGCGCGACGTGCGATGATTTTTCGGCCATCGCGCAGCGGTTGGAATCGCGGAGACATGCGATTCACTGGTGGGAGATACCGTCGCGGCAAGGAGCGAGAGAGGAGGAGGACGTGATGTTCGTGACATCAGAACTGCGGCGAATTGCGGAGAAATTGGCGGAAGTGACAGGATACGAACTGACAAACGAACGTTTGCGCGAAGCGATTGCCCAGGCGAACAAGGTCCGTGAAAAATTAAACCAATTACGACAACTGGTTTTCACTGCCCCAAAGGCACCGCTGCCGGCGTTGGAGATGCTGATCGCGGAAATGCTGGCGATTCATTACTGTTCGGACCGGGGGGAGACGCTGGCGGTGCTCGCGGAGTTGGTGGATGAGGTGCAAGTGCGGATTGAAATGGGGGAAGGGTGTTTGCCGGCGGATGCGGTGCGGGTATTCTGGGTGAATCCGGTGGCGGACTTGCGAGTGATGAATCTGCTTGAAGAGTGCGGCGGACGGCTGTGCGGATCGGATTTCATGTTCTGCCACGCGCTCGATGCGATTCCGACGGATGTCCTACCTATGGAGGCATTGGCACGTATGGCTTTGGCAGATCCGATGGTCGGACCGGCAGGGGAGAGAGCGAGGCGGATTGTACGGGATGCTAAGTTGTTCGGTGCGCAGGCGGTGATTGTTTCGCGGATTCCGGGAGCGAGTCATTGTGCGACAGAAGGGACGGTGATTCGGGAGGTGGTCTCGCGGGAGGCGGGGCTGTCGGTGTTGGAGATTGAGGTGCCGCCGGTGAGCGACGGCGTTCGCGCGGGATTGCGGACGCGGCTCGAGGCGCTGATGGAAACAGTAAGGCGGAAACGAGCATGATTTGTGCGGGCATTGATGGCGGTTCGCGGGCGCTGAAGGTCGTGTTGTTTGACCATGCGGCAGGAAGAGGGGGAGGGGGAAGGGGGGTGCTCGCATCCGCCGTACGCGACCAGGTGGTGGACCACAATGCTCTGGCGGAAAAAACGTATCAAGAGCTGCTTGCGCAAGCAAATGTGGCGAGATCGGATGTGAAGCGAGTGATCGCGACGGGCTATGCGCGGAACCTGATCAAGGCGGCGGATGCGACGATCACGGAGATCACCTGCCACGCGGCAGGCGTACGCCACCTGTGTCCGGCGGCGATGACGGTGATCGAAATCGGCGGACAGGATTCCAAACTGCTGCGGTTGGATACGGGTGTGGGAAATGGGGGGGGAGTACGGGATTTTGCAATGAATGATCGTTGCGCGGCGGGCACCGGCCGGTTCCTGGAAATGGTCGCATCGCGGCTCGATACGACGCTGAATCAGCTCGGCAAACTGGCCGAGCGATCGACATCACCGGCGATCATTTCCTCCACCTGCGTCGTTTTCGCCGAAACCGAAATCATCGGCCTCCTGGCCTCCGGCGTCGCGCGTGAGGACATCGTCGCTGGCGTGCAGCACGCCATCGCCACGCGGGTGGCCGCGATGGCCGGCGGCCGGCTGGACGAACCCATCGTATTCACCGGCGGAGTCGCGATGATCCCCGGCATGCGAGAAGCATTGGCAAAGGCGCTGGGCAAGACGGTCGCCATGTCACCGCAGCCGCAGATTACCGGAGCGCTAGGCGCGGCGATCCTGGCGGGACGATGAGCATCACAGGCGGCCACCTGACTCATAAAATGCGTAAAATTCGTGAAAGTCGTAAAATTCGTGGAGAGATCTCTCCCCTCCACGAATTTCATGAATTTCACGAATTCGCGTCAGATGGCCGCCTGAAGGTGTCATGCATGACGTAGGGCGATTGGCGTTGCTCGTGCATTTTGGCGGATTTCGCTGTATTGTGACGGGTGTATTGACCGTTCGCCGAGGCACATATGACTCAGCCGTTGAATCCCCAGTTGCCGCATCCCCAGGAACCCAGGCACATTTCCGCGCGTATTCCGGAAAAGGTCGCCAAGGGCATTGTTGCCACGGGATTTATGTCTTTCGTCGGCCCGAATGAGGTGGTGATCGATTTTCTCCAGATCATCGCCCGGCCTGCACATCTCGCTTCGCGGGTTGTGATGACACCTGTGGTCGCGGAGCAGTTCCTGGCGGTGTTGCGTGAAAATCTTTCCCGTTACACGGCCTCCTTCGGTCAGCCGCCGGCGCTGCCGAAGAATCCGGAAGCTCAGCCGCGTACGCCGCAGGAGATTTACGACGAGTTGAAGATTCCGGACGAGCAATTGCCCGGCGTTTATGCCAATGCGTGTCTGGTGGGACATACGCCTGCTGAGTTTGCCATTGATTTTATTACCACGTTTATGCCGCACGCGGTGGTTTCTTCGCGTGTGTACCTGGCCGCTCCGCGAGTTCCGCCGCTCATCGATACGCTCTCGAACGTGCTGGAGAAATATCACCGTCAGCGTCAGCAACAGATGCCGCCGCCACCTTTCTCTCCCGGGAATCCTCCCGGTTCCCCTCCGGGCCGGGAACCGCCGCCCAACTACGGCAACGCTCCAGGCATCCCCGGCTTCCCGACGCCGCCGCAAAATTAAAAGAGTTTCAAGTTTCAAGTTTCAAGGCGATTGAAACTCGAAACTCAAAAACAGAAGAGAAGGTCATCGCATGAACTTTCACGGAATCGCTCCGAGCAAAGTGATCAAGGGCTTCAGGTGGCTGGGTGCACGGATTGGCTATCCGGAAAAGGAAATCAAGGGCGACACCTATCCCATGACCTGGGCGGAGGACGATGAGATTTATACCTCGGCCGGCGATCCGCTTTGGGGGGAAAGCTTGAGTGGGTTGGATGTGGAGAAGTTTTCGGGCGGGCCGGAGGATCACAAAATTACCAAGGTCAGCCAGATGAACGATTATCTGGGCTGGGGCGGGGCCGGGCCCAAGCCGTCGGGGATGATTTGCGTGGACGGTATGTTGTATTTGGCGTTTCAGAATTTTTTGTGTGGAGGTCGGCCGCCGCATAGCGTGAAATCTCAGCCTGGCAGCGATGCGCACATCGTTTTTGCCAATCCGCGTTTTAAGTTGTGGTATCCATCCATCAAGGCCATCGACAAGCCTATGTTTCCCGGCTCGCGGTTCGGCGGACCGGCTTTCATCAACTTTGGGAAAAACAACGAAAATGCCAGGGACGAGTTCGTCTACGCCGTTTCCAGCGATCAGTGGGATAACGGCAGCAACGTACGTCTCGGCCGCGTTCCACAGCGGCATATCACGGAGGCCAATTATTGGGAATATGTATGTGCGTTTGATAAAGATGGTAATCCGGCATGGAACGCCTGCCTTGACCATGCAATCCCTATCCTGTCAATACATCGGTATATCGGTCTGCCTGAAATGGTGTATCTGGCGGGAATCAAGCGGTATTTGTTCCTGAGCTGGCATTTGCGGGGGGATTTTGATCCCGATCAGGGGACGGATCTGCTGATTTTGGAGTCGCCGGAGCCTTGGGGGCCGTTTTCGCTGGTGCATTTCGAAGAGCTTTGGGAGGGCAAGGATTTTACGCCGTATTGTCCGAGAGTGCCGCTAAAATGGATGTCGCCGGATCATCGTTCCGGTTACATCCAGTTTTCCGGCAGTTGGGGTCCCAGCGGCCAGGAAAAAGGATATTACCGCTCGAATGTGAGGAAGTTTGAATTGCTGACTTGAGTAATGAGTAATTAAGTAATTGGGTAATTAACTAAATTACTAATTAACTAATTACTATCCCGGGGGTGCTCTTTGCGATTTCGTACGCTGCTGACGCTGGCTGTATCGCTTCCGCTCTTTTTTGCGTGCACGGCGGTCACCATCGCCAGCTATTTCAATGCCCGCCATCGTTCCGCGGAACTGGGGGAGCGGCTGGTTTCCAACGCCACGGCACATGCCGCCCGGTACACGGCCATGGAGAGCCGTCATGCGGTGAGTCTCATCCGCGGCATCGCCGGTTTGGTCGGGCACGGACTCGAAATCGACAACTCCGATGTTCTTGTTGACCAGTTGCTCGGAATGCTGCGAGCCCATCCCAACGTCGCCTGGATCAGCTACAGCGGCCAGGACGGGACCTTCACCGGCGCCTTCCGCTCTTTCCATGGCAATGTCTGCACCAGCCAAAGCCGCATCATCGACGGAAAAACACATGTGATCGAATATCAAATTTCCGACGGCAGCCCCCCCCCATTCCAGAAAAAAATCTTGCGCGAATCCGAAGACTCCGGCTACGACCCCCGCACACGCCCGTTTTACACCAATGCCGCGAACTGCACCGACGTCGTGTGGTCCTCGCCTTACATCTTTTACGACCGTGGCATTCCCGGCATCAGTTGTTCGCTGGCCGTGCACGACGGAGAGCGTTTGTGCGGCGTGCTTTCTGTTGATTACGATCTGAACCGTCTGTCCGCTTATGCCCGTGAGGCGGTCAATACGCCACATTCACAAATTATGATGTTTACGCCTGATTTGGTGTTGCTGGCGCATTCGGATTGGCCGGTGGTGGCTGCGACGCCGTCGCTGGATTCCAGGGAACTGGGCGATCTGGTGACGCTGAAGAATGCGACGGATCCGGTCGTTCACGCGTTTTTTTCCGGGTTGGAGAGGTCGAAGCTTCCGTCGGTCGATGAGGATTCGAGAATCATTCGTTTCTCCAAAAAGGGGGGGGGCAGCGGGCCTTACGTCGGATGCATCGTGTCGATGGACCTGGAATCCGGGCCGATGGAATACGTTGCCACGATGGCGCCGGTGTCGGATTTTGCGCCGTCACCATGGGAGTTCAGCCGTGTGCCGATTTTCATCGCTTTGGCGTCATTGCTCGTTGGCGGAGCGGCGGCCCTGCAACTGGCCCGGCAAATCAGCGCGCCGCTGACCTCACTGGTCCACGCCTCCATCCGCATCGGCACCGGCGACCTGGACGCGCCTTTCGATCTGGGAAAACTTCACGAGTTCAAGCTGCTCACTCTCGCACTGCGAGCGATGCTGCGAAATCTCCGCGACTGGATGCGTGTCAGATCCTCGCTTGACCTTGCGATGGAAATCCAACGGCGGCTGCTGCCGAACAAACCGCCGAACATCCCCGGTTTCGACATCGCCGGCTACTGCGCTTATTGCGACGAAACCGGCGGCGATTACTACGACTACATCGTCATCGATCGTCCGCACCCGAGGCGATTCATCGTGGCGATCGGCGACGTCATGGGCCACGGCCTCGCCTCCGCCCTGCTCATGGCCAGCGCCCGCGGCATCCTCCGCAGCAGCATCGCCACCGTCAGCGCGCCGGGCGCCATTCTCACACACCTCAATTCCCTGCTGTTTCAGGATACCGGCGGTAATCGATTTATGACCATGTGTCTAGCCTCCTTCGACATGCTCGGCTCCGGCTGCACCTGGGCCAGTGCCGGACACCTGCCGCCGATCATCTTCGACGCCATCGACCGCGTCTTCCAGGACCCCCTCGGCGGAGACATTCCACTGGGTGTCATCCAAAACACCGAGTACGGCAACTACCACTTCGGCCCCATCCCCATCCACCAAATCGTCTTCATGGGCTCCGACGGTGTGTGGGAAATGTTCTCGGAATCCGACGAAAAATTCGGCAAAGAGCGCCTGAAGCAGGTCATCGCCGCCTCCGCCGACGGCTCCGCCGACGAAATCAAAAACGCCATTCTCGAAGCCCTCAAACAATTCCGCGGCTCCGCCCCGATCAACGACGACGTGACCTTCGTGATCATCAAGGTCCAGGACACGCGCCAAGCGCTGCCCCCGCCGCCGCCACTGGAAGGCGTTTAAGAAAAATTCGAAGTTCGAAACTCGAAATTCGAAGCAAATTTTACTCCAAGTTCGCCAGTTGAAAAAGAAAAAGGCGTGTTTTCAAGTGTCGAGTATCAAAAGTCTTCACTACATTTTGCGTTTTGCCACGTTTGTGAACGTTCCGTGTTGAGGGTAAGTGG
>WQYP01000068.1 GCA_009781185.1 Phycisphaerales bacterium
CACTCGACGGCTCCCCCCCCATCTCCAACGCCGAACATCCCCCCATCACCCCCATCACCGCCACCATCAGTCCCAACCGAACAGTCCGCATCATTCACCATTCACTATTCACAATTCACTATTCGTATCTCAGCGCCTCAATCGGATCCAGCCTGCTCGCCCGATACGCCGGATACAGCCCAAAGAATATCCCCACCCCGCACGCCACGCTCACCGCCATCACCATCACCCACGCCTGAAGCAGCGGCGGCGCAAAATCCGAAAACCACGGCACCCACGGTATTCCCAACGCCATCACCACCCCAAACAACACCCCCAACGCCCCCCCCAGCCCCGACATCACCAACGCCTCCACCAAAAATTGCAACAAAATATCCCGCCCTTTCGCTCCGATCGCCTTGCGCGTCCCGATCTCCCGCGTCCGTTCCGTCACCGTCACCAGCATGATATTCATGATACCAATCCCGCCCACCAGCAGCGAAATCGCCGCGATCGACCCCAGCAGAATCCGAAAATTTGTCACCCACTGACTCCGCCTCGCCAAAAGGTCCGCCTGGTTCATCACACGCACATCATCCGGATCGCTCGCCTGCTGCCTGTGCCGTTTCCGCATCAACCCCGCCACCGTATCCTCCCCCGGCGGAACATCGTGGTAATACCCGCTCGCCCCCGCCTGGTTCCCCATCGATCCCTGCGGCTGCCCCGACATCGCCGACAAATCCACCCCTTCGTTCGCCACAATATCAATCTCACGCAGATTTGTCAGCCCAAACAATCGCTTCATCGCCGTCGTGTACGGAATGATGATCTGATCGTCCGGGTTATACCATCCCTGATCCCCCTTGGCTTTCATAATGCCGATAATTTTATAGTTAAATCCGTTGATTTTTATCGTTTCCCCCAGCGGATTATTCGGCCCGAATAAATCCGTCGCCGTCGTCGGCCCCAGCACCGCCACTCGCGACCACCGCTCCTCTTCTTCCTCCGTAAACCCCCGCCCCTTCTCAATCGGAAAGTTCCGAATCGTAAAATACAGCGACGACGTCCCCTGCAAATTCGTATACGTGTTGTGATTCATATATTTCGCCTGAACGTTCCCGCCCACCACCGGCGTCACCATATCCACCCACGGCAACTCCACCAGCGCCAGCGCATCCTCCACCACTAGGTTCTGCTGCGTCCCCTGCATTACCCCCTGGCTCGATCGTTGCGCCGGACGCACCATCAGCAGATTCGTCCCCATCGCATCCAAATCCGCGATTACCTTCGCCTGTGTCCCCGCCCCCAACGCCAGCATCGCAATCACCGCTCCCACCCCGATAATGATCCCCAGCATCGCCAGCAGCGACCGCAGCTTGTTCGCCCACAAGCTCTTCATCGCGCTCTTTATCGTAATCCAAAACAGCATACCTTTTTCCCATATAGCCCCGGCTTTAGCCGGGATTCGCTCACATCGTTGAATGACGAAATTCGAATGACGAATGACGAATCAAATCCGAATGTTCAAATGACGAATATTCCAAACGTCCGTAGCGACCCCGCTTTGCGGGGTGGCAGGTGGGGGAGAATGCTTGGTGCATCCAGAATTGCCTTTAATTCCGGATGCACCCGTCTCCACACTCCCCACACAAACTTATTCGCTTTTATTCTTTTACTCCTTGTAGCTTTTATTCTTATTCGTGAGTCTTCGTGACCTGACGATTTGGTAGTGGCGGCGGTAGTCGTGGTACCGCGACGTGATCGTCGCTGAGCGCTATCTTGCCATCGCGAATATAGATCTCACGCTGACAATGCTCCGCCACCTTCAAATCATGCGTCACAATAATAATCGTCCGCCCCTGCTTGTTCAGACTCTTGAACAAACTCAAAATATCGTTCCCGGTGCGTGTATCCAACGCCCCGGTCGGCTCATCCGCCAGCACGATCGCCGGATCCGTCACAATCGCCCGCGCTATCGCCACACGCTGCTTCTGCCCGCCCGAAAGCTGATTCGGCAAATGATCCGACCGATCCCCCAGACCCACCTGCACCAGCGCCTCCATCGCATGCCTCTTCGCATTTCGCTGCCCCGCATACAACAGCGGCAACTCCACGTTCTCCACCGCATTCATCCGCGGCAACAAATTAAACGTCTGAAACACAAACCCGATCCGCCGATTCCGTACATACGCCTGCTGATTATCATTCATTCGCCCCACATCCTCCCCCGCCAGCACATACTGCCCCGTCGTTGGCCGATCCAGACACCCCAGCACATTCATCAACGTGCTCTTCCCCGAGCCCGACGGCCCACGAATCGCCACCATCTCCCCCTCCTCAATCGACAGACTCACCCCGTCGAGCGCTCGCACCACATTCTCGCCCATCACGTAAGTCTTAACGAGGTCGGTCGCCCAAAGCAGTGAACTGTTCTGCAGCATCGCACCCTCACCTCAACGCCCCACAGGCGATTGCGGACGCCGTGTCGTCGAACTCTTCCACTTCGTGCGGCCGAGATTGTTGATCATCACCGTCTCGCCTTCCTCCAAGCCGGAAATCACCAGATAATCCTGCCCATCATTTCGCCCCACCTGAATATTACGGATTTCCGTGGTACCGTCCGGCTTGACCACCTGCACTTGCGCCGGGAACGGACCTTCCCCGAGACGCAGCTTATCAGCACTTTTCGCCCGCGCCTTTTTCTGCGTCGTCGCCCCCGGCTTACTCGCCGCAGTCCCCTCGCTGGTCGCCGCTTCCGTGCTCGCCGTTTCCGTCGCCGCAGTTTCCGTCGTCGCCGTCGTTTCTTCAGCATCCATATCTATGTGCTGTAAACTCACCGCCAGCACCGGTATGGTCAACGCGTCCTTCTTCTCCGCCTCAATAATCTCCACATTCGTCGTCATGTGCAGCAAATTGAGCTGATACTTATTATCGCTGGTGACTTCGATCCGAACGTTTCCCTTCACGACATTGCTGATGAGCGTACCCGACCCAGCGAGTCGAACGACCTTCCCTTTGAACTGCACCCCCCTGCACGCATCCGCCGTAATATTCACATCTTGACCCAGCGCAACAAGTGCATAATCCGCCTCATCAACCGTCGCCTCCACGAAAAGATGGCTGATATCCGAAAGGGTCAGGATAAGTGTCCCGCCGGTATTGCCGGTGGTACCGGACTGAATCAGCGAACCAGGCCGAAGCGCCGTGCCGAAACCGGAAACCCACCAGCGGGGCGGATCGTTGAGAGTGCTTTCCTGGGGTAATAATGAACTGACCATTTTCTCCACCCAGGGGGTAGGAGCTTGGGGATCGTTGCTTTGAGAAGTGTTGACATGCGATCGCACCCAGCTCAGCAAAAATTCAAAAGCCGGGTCTGGCGGAGTGTTCCCCCAAGGCGCGTAGACCGTGCAGTACTCGACATTCTGTTTCGCCAGGGCCGCATTCGCCTGATCCTGCTTGAGTTGCTGTTCCAACTGGACGATGTCCAGCTCATTCACGCCGATTTGTTTCTCTTGCTGATCCAGTTCCGCGACCGCCGCCTGGGCCGTCTTAACATCCGCCTCCGCCAATGCCGCCGTCGTCTGGGCCGTCTCAAAGTCTTCCTTACTCGCCAACTTCCGCTGATACAGCCCCTCCGTCCTCGCGGCCTTGGACTTGCTGTCCTGAGCCTTGGCTTTCGCCGAGTCAAGCGCAGCGTTCGCCCGGATACGCGTGGTCTCAAGATTCATCTTCGCAATATCACGCGTCAGCTTCGCCGATTCGATGCGAGCCACATCCGCAGCCACGATCGCAATCTTGGAATCATAAAGCCGTTGCTGGTCCGCCCGATCGATCTGCAAAATCAAAGCCCCGGGCGCCACTTCGCAGGCCACATCCGAATAAGGCAAAAGCGTGATCGTCCCCCCAACCTGGGCTTTCATATCCACATCGCCGTTACTGGCCACCGTGCCATTCGCGAAAACCGACAACCGCCAATTCCGCCGAACCACTTTCGCCGTCTGATTCGCCACCGCCGCCTTCGCTTCTTCCGCCGCCTTCACCTGTTTGGCATGCCACCACCACCCAGCCGCTCCGCCCCCCACAACCACCACCAGGATCACCGCGATCACATACTTCATGGCACCGTCAACCTCTTGTCGTCAAACGGAATCCCTGCGAACCCCGTTCCTTGAGCTGAGTAGAGACTAACGCCCCAACAGCCGTTTGCTTTCATTCAATTTCCATCCGTAAAATTCGTGAAAGTCGTAAAATTCGTGGAGGAGTATGGCATACTTCGCAACCCCTGTCATCGTACGATAAGGACCTTACCACGAATTTTACGAACTTTACGAATTGTACGAATTTTACGATTTAAGAAGGCTTGCCCAGAAAAACGGGCACGCCTTTTTTTTATTTCCTCTCTCCCGGCACTTGCTTTGCAACCCCCACCCCAGTATATTACTGGGCTATGAAATGTTTTGCCCAAGCATTTTTGCCCCCCCAGTTTGTATCGGTACGTTTGGTAAAATTAATAAAATTAAAACCACGAATAGAACCCTTTAACAACGCAGGCCCGGCGGTGGCGTAACTCCCATTCCACAGGCAAGAGGTATTACAATGCGTGTAACGCAGGTGCGTGATTATTCCAAGCGTGGCGACGCGCTTCCCATTCCCAACCTCATCGACGTCCAGGTGGCAGCCTACAAACGCTTCCTCCAGGTCGAAGGGCCTCCCGACAAACGCAAGAGCGAAGGCCTCGAAGCACTCCTCCGCGAAGTCTTCCCCATCGAATCCTACGACGGGAACATGAAGCTCGAGTACATCTCCTACGACCTGGGCAAACCTCGCTACACCCAGGACGAATGCCGGGCCTTACGCCTGACCTACGGTATGCCCTTCCGCGTTCGCGTCCGGCTCCGCCGAAAAGGACGCGAGGAAATGCTCGAAGAAGCCATCTACCTCGGCGAAATCCCCATCATGACCGGCGGCGGCGAGTTCATCATCAACGGCGCCGAACGCGTCATCGTCTCTCAGCTCCACCGTTCACCAGGCGTCGATTTCGTCATCGAATCCCAGGAAGGCGACCGACCGCTCCACGCTTGCCGCGTCATCCCCGAACGCGGCTCGTGGATCGAAATGAACGTCACCAAGAAAGACGTCATGGCCGTCCGCATCGACCAGTCCGCCAAAATCCCCGCTACCACCTTCCTCCGCGCCATGGACGAAAAATTCTCCACCAACGAAGCTCTCCTCCGCGCCTTTTACGAAACCAAAACAATCCCCGTTGGACAGCTCAAACCCGATTTCTACGCCGTCGGAGCCATCGTCGACACCGACACCGGCGAAGAAATCGTCAAATCCGGCGCCCAAATCGGCGACAGCGTCGCTAAAATCCAAAGCTCTCCCATCAAAAAAGTCGAAGTCATCGAACGCGTCTCAGACCCCATCATCCTCAACACCATCCAAGAAGACGGCACCACCTCCTATAAGGAAGCGCTCCTGAAAATCTATGGCCGCCTCCGTCCCGGCAATCCCCCGCACGAGGAAAAAGCCAAAACCCTCTTCGCCGAAAAGTTCTTCGACGCCAATCGCTATCGCCTCGGCAAAGTCGGCCGCTTCCGCATCAACCGAAAATTTGAACAAAACGTCGCTGAAGACGTCATGACCCTCCGCGCCGAAGACATCCTCGGCTCCCTGAAGTACATCATGGACCTGCGTATGGGCAAAGGCTACGTCGACGACATCGACCACCTGGGCAATCGCCGTCTCCGCACCATCGACGAATTAGCCTCCGAAGAGCTTCGCAAGGGCTTCCTGAAGTTGCGCCGCACCGTACAGGAACGGATGAGCCTCAAGGACCCGACCGAGTTGACCAAGATCGTCGAGCTGGTCAATAGCAAGTCGATCTCCAGTTCCATCGAATTTTTCTTCGGCCGTAGCGAGCTCTCGCAAGTCGTCGATCAGACCAATCCCCTCAGCCAGTTGACCCACGAACGCCGTCTCTCCGCCCTCGGCCCCGGCGGCCTCAACCGCAAACGCGCTGGCTTCGAGGTCCGCGACGTACACATCTCCCACTACGGCCGCATCTGCCCCATCGAAACACCCGAAGGCACCAACATCGGCCTCATCGCCTCCCTCTCCATTTACGCCGGCATCGACGATTACGGCTTCCTCATCACTCCCTACCGCGTCGTCGGCGACGGAAAAGTCGACAGCAGCGTCAAATACCTCCGTGCCGACGAAGAAATGAAGTCCATCGTTGCCCCCCCCGAAGTCGTCAATCCCGAAAACAGCAAAGTCAAGCAGGACATGGTCCTCGCCCGCGTCAATGGCGAACTCAACCAGATCAAAGGCGCCGACGTCCAGTACGTCGACATCTCCCCCAAACAAACCGTCGCCGTCTCCGCAGCCCTGATTCCCTTCCTCGAACACGACGACGCCAACCGCGCCTTGATGGGCTCCAACATGCAACGCCAGGCCGTCCCGCTCCTGGTCAGCGAAGCTCCCATCGTCGCCACAGGCATGGAAAAACACGTCCCCACCAACTCCGGCATGGTCGTCAAAGCCGAACGCTCCGGCACCGTCACATACGTCGATTCCAAGCGAATCGTCGTCGACAACTCCGACGAGTACCTGCTCCGTAAAAACGCAGGCCTGAACGACAAAACCTGCCTGACCCAAAAACCCCTCGTAGCCCTGGGCCAGCGCGTCAAGCGTGGCCAGATCATGGCCGACGGCCCCGCCTGCGAAAACGGCGAACTCGCTCTCGGACGCAACGTACTCGTCGCCTTCATGACCTACGACGGCTACAACTTCGAAGACGCCATCGTCATCAGCGAAAAGCTCGTCAAAAAAGACACTTTCACCTCCATTCACATCGAAGAGTTCGACATCGAAATCCGCGAGACGAAGCTCGGCCGCGAAGAATTCACCCGCGACATTCCAAACGTCTCCGAAAAAGCCCTCAAAAACCTCGACGACGTCGGCATCGTCCGCATCGGCACACGTGTCGGCCCCGGCGACATCCTCGTCGGAAAAGTCGCCCCCAAGAGCAAAACCGAACTCTCCCCCGAAGAAAAACTCCTCCACGCAATCTTCGGCCGAGCCGGCGAAGACGTCAAAAACGACTCGCTCGAAGTCCCCGCCGGCACTGAAGGTGTCGTCATCGGCGCCCAGCGTTTCAGCCGACGCATGCACATGTCCGACGAACAGAAAAAACAACTGCAAAAGGACATGAAACGTTACGGCGAAGAGATGAACCACCGCGCCGTCATCCTTTTCCGCCAGATGGCCGAGGAAATCAACGAAGTCACCGGCCAGACAATGGTCGACCCCAGCACACGCCAAAAAGTCGGCAAATCCGACCTCGACGAAGTCATCCTCGAACAGGTCCAAAACTTCCAGATGACCTGGGTCAAAGGCTCCGAAGAATCCCGCAAACAAGCCGAAAGCACTTGGCGCCGTTACGACGCCCGCATCAAAGCCATCTTCGAAGAAAAAGAACGCCGACTCGAGCACATGAAACGCGGCGACGAACTCCCCTCCGGCGTCCTCGAAATGGTCAAAATCTACCTCGCCACAAAACGCGCACTCTCCGTCGGCGACAAAATGGCTGGCCGTCACGGAAACAAAGGCGTCATCGCCCGTATCGTCCCCGAAGAAGACATGCCCTTCCTCGAGGACGGCACACCGGTCGACATCCTCCTCAATCCCCTCGGCGTCCCCTCGCGTATGAACGTCGGCCAGATCCTCGAAACGCACCTCGGCTGGGCCGCCGCGATCCTCGGCTTCCAGGCCGTCACCCCCGTCTTCGACGGCGCCGAGGAACATCAAATCTCCGAAGCCGTGGAAGAAGCCAACAAACACGTCCGTGCCCGCAAAAAAGAATTGCTGGAAAAGAACCAGGTTCCCCCGCCCGACGAAATGTTCGTGGAAATGCCACCAAGCTTCAAAATGCAGCTCTTCGACGGCCGCACCGGCGAACCCTTCGAACAAAAAACCACCGTCGGCTACATCTACATGCTCAAACTCCACCACCTCGTCGACGACAAGATCCACGCCCGCTCCACAGGCCCATACTCCCTGATCACCCAGCAGCCCTTAGGCGGCAAAGCCCGCACCGGCGGACAACGCTTCGGCGAAATGGAAGTCTGGGGACTCGAAGCCTACGGCGCCTCTTACGTCCTCCAGGAACTCCTCACCGTGAAATCCGACGATGTCGAAGGCCGCACAAAAATCTACGAATCCATGGTCAAAGGCGCCAACACCCTCGAAGCCGGCACCCCCGTCTCCTTCGACGTCCTCTGCAACGAAATCCGCGGCCTAGGCCTCAACATCACCCTCGAAAAAAAGAAAGTGGTGTAAGGGCAGCATGCACCAGGAGTTCCAATGGGATCCGGCCAAAGATGACTTGAACCGACGAAAGCATCGGGTGACATTTGAAGAGGCAACGACAGTTTTTAACGATCCACAGGCCGACATCGCGCCGGACCTGTTTCATTCCGCGGACGAGGAACGCTATCGCGTGATAGGGTACTCGCAGCGCAATCGCTTACTGACGGTAATTTTTACCGAAAGACATGAAACGATCAAAATTATCAGCGCAAGAAAAGTCACAGGTCCGGAGCAAGCGGCTTACTTTGAAGACCTCCATTGAACACGTGAAATTCTCTCCGGAAGAGATGGCCTACGATGTGCCCGACGATACCAGCCATTGGAGACCATCACTTCGTGGCCTTAAGGCGTTTCGAACTTACCTTCGGCAACGCCTGGCGTGGGCGAAATTAGCCCCCGATGTGCGTAAAGCTTTTCCGGACGACAAGTCGGTGAATGCCGCGCTTCGTTCCGTGTTGAAGGGAAAAGCCGGTGGAACGCATCCCAGGAGAAAATCGGCATAGTTGAGGTAACCACTGCTGATCGCTGTTGAGCAGCATCGAAAACTTTAGGAGCAACCGCTCATGGCTGAATCTATCTACGATCGTGTCAATGACTACGGCTCGGTTAAAATCACCCTCGCCTCCCCGAACGACATCCGTTCGTGGTCCTTCGGCGAAGTGAAAAAACCCGAAACCATCAACTACCGCACCTACCGCCCCGAACGCGACGGCCTCTTCTGCGAACGCATCTTCGGCCCCGAACGCGACTGGGAATGCGCCTGCGGAAAATACAAAGGCACCAAGTACAAAGGTATCATCTGCGACCGCTGCGGCGTCAAAGTCACCCACTCCCGCGTCCGACGAAAACGCATGGGCCACATCAACCTCGCCGCCCCCATCGTCCACATCTGGTTCTTCAAAGCCATGCCCAGCCGCCTGGGCAACCTCCTCGACATGAAAACCAGCGACCTCGAAAAAGTCGTCTACTACCAGGACTACATGGTCGTCGATCCCGGCACCTCGACGCTGAAAAAGAAACAACTCCTCACCGAAGAAGAGTACCGCGAAGCCCGCGAAAAGTTCGGCGAAAGCTTCAAAGCCGACATGGGCGCCGAAGCCATACGTACCCTTCTGACCGCCATGGACCTCGCCCAGGAATCCAACAACATCCGCGACGGCATCACCAAAACCAACTCCAAACAAAAGATTAAAGACCTCACGAAACGATTGAAGATTATTGAGTCGATCCGCAATTCAGAGAATAAGTCCGAGTGGATGATATATGACGTGATTCCCGTGATTCCGCCCGACCTGCGTCCGCTGGTACTGCTGGAGTCCGGAAATTTCGCAACTTCCGACTTAAACGACCTCTACCGCCGCATCATCAACCGCAACAACCGCCTGAAAAAATTGGTCGATTTGAACGCCCCCGAAGTTATCATTCGCAACGAAAAGCGAATGTTGCAGCAGGCCGTCGATGCATTGTTCGACAACGGCCGTTGTCGCCGCCCCGTCCTCGGCTCCTCCAACCGCCCGCTGAAATCTCTGACCGACATGATCAAAGGCAAGCAAGGCCGTTTCCGCGAAAATCTGCTCGGTAAACGCGTCGATTACTCCGCTCGTTCCGTCATCGTCGTCGGTCCCGAACTCAAAATCCACCAGTGCGGTCTCCCCAAAAAAATCGCCCTCGAACTCTATCAACCCTTCATTATCCGCAAGCTCAAAGAGCACGGTTTAGCCGACACCATCAAATCCGCTAAAAAAATGATCGAACGCCGAGACAAGGAAATCTGGGACATCCTCGAAGAAGTCATCAAAGGCCATCCCGTCCTCCTCAACCGCGCCCCCACACTTCACCGCATGGGCATCCAGGCCTTCGAGCCCGTCCTCATCGAAGGCAACGCCATCAAAATCCACCCCCTCGTCTGCAAAGGCTTCAACGCCGACTTCGACGGCGACCAGATGGCCGTCCACCTCCCGCTCTCCGTCGAAGCGCAAGCCGAAGCTCATATCTTAATGCTTTCCACGCACAACATCTTCTCCCCCGCCTCCGGCAGCCCCATCATCGGCCCCTCCCAGGACATCGTCCTGGGCATCTACTACCTCACCGTCGCTCACAAAGGCGAACCCGGCTGGCGAGAACCAGGCAAAGAACTCGGCTTCCGTGACATCGGCGAAGCTCTCCTCGCCTACCAACGCAAACAAATCGGCATGCACACCCTCATCAAAGTCCGCATCGACCGCAAATACGTCGTCGACAACGACTCCAAGGCCGAAGCCACCGTCCCCGCCAACCGCCTGGTCACCACCACCATCGGCCGCCTGATCTTCAACGACATCCTCCCCGAAGGCATGCCCTACTACAACTGCGGACTCTCCGCCCGTGGCGGCAGCCGCGTCATCGCCGACTGCTACAAATTCCTCGGTCGTCCCGCCACCATCGACCTCCTCGACAACATGAAGGAACTCGGCTTCAAAAACTCAACCCTCGCCGGCCTCTCCTTCGCCATCACCGACCTCCGCATCCCGGCCCGCAAACAGGAAATCATCGACGCCAGCCAGAAAAAAGCCGACCGCGTCGAGCGAAATATGTCCATCGGTGCTATCACCGAACGCGAACGCTACAACGCACTGCTCGACATCTGGGCTCACTGCCGCGAAGAAGTCACCAAGCAGATGCTCGACGAATTGAAATACGACACGCGTGACGCCGGCGGCGCCCCGCTGACGCCCAACGACCCGAAAGGCTTCGCCTACCTCAACCCCGTCTCCCTCATGGCCGACTCCAAAGCCCGCGGCAGCGTCGACAACTTCCGTCAGCTCTCCGGCATGCGCGGCCTCATGTCTCGCCCCTCCGGCGAAATCATGGAAACACCCATCAAAACCAACTTCCGCGAAGGTCTCTCCGTGCTCGAGTATTTCACCTCCACGCACGGCGCACGCAAAGGACTCGCTGACACCGCCCTGAAAACCGCCGACTCCGGCTACCTCACCCGCAAACTCGCAGACGTCGCTCAAAACGTCATCATCTCCAAAAACGACTGCGGCACCCAGAACGGCATCCGCAAAACCGCCATCTACAAAGGCGAGACCATCGACGTCCCCCTCCGCGAAGCCATCATCGGTCGCTGCTCCTCCGACACGATCATCAATCCGATCACCGACGAGGTCATCGTCGAAGAAGGCCAGATCATCACCGAGTCGATCGCCGACAAAATCGAACTGCTGCACATTGAAACCGTTCGTGTCCGTTCACCGCTGACCTGCGAATCCCCCAACGGCATCTGCGCCACCTGCTACGGCGTCGATCTCTCCACCGGCAAACTCGTCGAAGAAGGACTCGCCGTCGGAATCATCGCCGCCCAGTCCATCGGCGAACCCGGCACGCAGCTCACCATGCGTACCTTCCACACCGGCGGCTCCGCCACTCGCGAACTCCTCAAATCCGACGTCCGCGCCGGCACCGCTGGCATCGTCGCATTCCGCGACCTCAACCCCGTCGAAGTTACCGACTCCGAAGGCAACAAGCACGTCGTCGTCCTCAAACGCAACGGCAACATCGCCATCCTCGACGCCAAAGGCCGCGAACTCGAACGCCAGCAGGTCCCCTACGGCGCACACCTTCCCTTAAAGGAAGGCGACGCCGTCAAGGCCAACCAGCAGCTAGCCACCTGGGACCCGCACCGCGTCCCGATCCTCGCCGAAAAGTCCGGCCGCATCGAGTTCCAGGACATCGAGGAAGGCGAAACCGTCCGTGCCGAATCCGAAGGCAAAGGCGGACAGCGACGCTTCGTTGTCGTCGAGCACAAAGGCGAACGCCACCCGCAAATCAAAATCACCGACCCCGCCGACGGCAAAATCCTCGACTTCCACTTCCTCCCCGCAAAAGCCCGCATCGAAGTCAACAACGGCGACTCCGTCGTCCCCGGACAGATGCTCGCTCGCCAGCCCAAGGAATCCAAAGGCACCGCCGACATCACCTCCGGTCTGCCTCGCGTCACCGAAATCTTCGAAGCACGCAAACCAAAAGACCCCGCCATCATGGCCGAAATCTCCGGTTCCGTCGAAATCCAGGGCGACAAACGCCGCGGAAAACAGACCATCATCATCAAAGGCGAAGGCGGCATCGAAAAGGAACACCACGTCCCGCAGTCCAGCCAGCCCCGCGTACACGCAGGCGACACCATCGAAGCCGGCGACCCGCTGATCGAAGGTCCCCTCGTTCCCCACGACATCCTCCGCATCAAAGGCGAAGACGCTCTCCAAACCTACCTCCTCGCCGAAGTCCAAAACGTCTACCGCACCCAGAACCAGAAGATCTCCGACAAGCACATCGAGACGATCATCTCGCAGATGCTTCGCAAGGTAAAAGTCGAGAACCCCGGCGACACCAAGTTCCTCCCCGGCGAAGTCGTCGACAAGTTCCGCTTCCGCCACGGCAACGAGCAACTCGCCAAAATGATCAAAATCGACGAACCCGGCGACTCCGGCCTCTCCGTCGGTCAGGTCCTCTCACGCGAAGAACTCAAAGAAGTCAACGCCAAAGTCGAAGAAAAGAAAGGCACCATCGCCAAAGGCAAACGTCCTCGCATGGCCACCGCCAAAACCCTGCTGCTCGGCATCACCAAAGCCTCCCTGCAATCCGAATCCTTCGTCTCCGCCGCCTCCTTCCAGGAAACCACAAAAGTCCTCACCGAAGCCTCGATCGCCGGCAAGGAAGACACCCTCGTCGGCCTCAAGGAAAACGTCATCCTCGGCCACCTTATCCCCGCCGGCACAGCCTTCAAACCCTACCTCGACATGACCATCGGCCACTACGGCGAACCCGTCGCCGAACCCGAAGCCGAGATGCCCGCCCCAACCCCCGAATCCGTCCCGCTCCCCGCCGTCCTGGCCCCCGTCGCAACCGACGGCACCAGCGACCCAGAACCCGCCACCACCACCGAAACCGCCGACGAAACCTAACCGCCCCCAAAAACGCTGAACAAAACCCACCTCAAGCCCAGGGACTGCAGTCCTTGGGCTTTTTTTTGAGATTAATCACAGACAAAAATAGACATGACTATCAGAGCCGCGACCGTAAGGGAGCGACAGGCACCGAGTTCCCGCACAGTCGCTCCCTTACGGTCGCGGCTCTGAATTCCCCCCGCGATGACCGCCTCCTCTTCGCCACCCTCTCCGCCGCCGCCGCCTCGCTCGTCGTGATCATCACTCTTCTCGGTTCCGACTCCCCCTATCTCTCGAGCATCCCCGAAGACCGCTTCGCCAACGCCCCCCTCCACTACCTCAAAACCCCTGCCGGCTACCTCCTCTACTCCGTCGGCCCCAACATGATCGACAACGCCGGCCATACCTGCTCCGAGCAAAAAAAATCCCCAACGCCGACAACATCGCCATCCTCGTCGGCCCCTATCCGGACTCTCCACCCGCCACGACCACTTCACAACCCGCAACTCTCAAATAACCTTCACGATTGGAGTGCGTGACATTTTAGGCGACCATCTCACGCGTAAAATTCGTGCAATTCGTAAAGTTCGTAAAATTCGTGGAGGGAGCCTTTTCATGCGATAGCGAGGCTCGCAAACCTTGCCCCCTCCCTCCACGAATTTTACGTCAGATCCGGACGCCCAGTTTGACCCCGCGGCGAGCCTCCTTACAATAATCGTTTTCGCTTTTCCGCTTGCAGGACTGTTCCGCCATGCCGACTTCGCCCTTGACGATTGACCAGCAAATGACGCTGCTTCTCCGCGGGACCGACCATGTCTACACCGCGGAAGAGCTCAAGAATCGCCTCGAGCAGGCCGCCAGGACCGGCCGGCAGTTGCGGATCAAACTGGGCATGGATCCCACCGCCCCCGACCTGCACCTCGGCCATTCCGTCGTGCTCCAAAAAATGCGCCAGTTCCAGGACCTCGGCCATAAAGCCGTGCTCATCATCGGCGACGCCACCGCCATGATCGGCGACCCCACCGGCAAAAAGAAAACACGGCCCGTCCTCACCCGCGAAGAAGTCGATCTCAACGCCAAAACCTACTTCGCACAGGCCGGCAAAATCCTCGACCTCTCTCCGGGAAAACTCGAAATCCGCCGCAATTCGGAGTGGCTCCACAAAATGTCCTTCGTCGATTCGCTCAAGCTCTGCCAGAAGATGACCGTGGCACGCATGCTCGAGCGCGACACTTTTCAGGACCGCTATAAAGCCGGCGAGGCAATCTACATCCATGAGTTCATGTATCCACTCATGCAGGGCTGGGACTCGGTGATGACCCAGAGCGACGTCGAGCTCGGCGGCACCGATCAGACGTTTAATAATCTCGTCGGCCGCGATCTTCAGGAATCCGAAGGCCAGCCGCCGCAGATCGTCATGATTATGCCGATCCTCGTCGGCACCGACGGCACACAAAAAATGTCCAAATCCCTGGGCAACTACATCGGCGTCTCCGACCCTCCCGGCGAACAGTTCGGCAAAGCCATGAGCATCCCCGATAACCTGATGGATAATTGGTTCCGCCTGCTCACGCCGCTGCCGGACGATCGCATTCGTTCGCTGGTGAATCCGCAGACCACGCATCCACGTCAGGCGAAGGAGACTCTCGGCCGGGCGATCGTCGAGCAATACCACTCCGCCGCCGCCGCCGAAAAAGCCGCCGAAGATTTCCGCAAACGTTTCACCGAGCACCAGGTCCTCGCCGACACCGAAGTGAAAACCATCCCCGCCGCCGCCCTGACCAACGGCAAAATCGGCATTATGGCCCTGATCAAAGAAGTCGGCTTCGCCTCCTCCACCAGCGAAGCCAAGCGCCTCATCCAAGGCGGCGCCGTCACCTTCGCCGGCACCAAAATCTCCGACTTCAAATTGCAGGTGGCCGTCACGGGCAACGAAATCCTCCAGGTCGGCAAACTAAAAATCTGCAAAGTCAGAATCCAGTGAAACCACGAAATCACGCCCGAAGGGCGTCAACCAATCAGAGCTGCGAGCGTAAGCTCGCTTCGTACGCCTTTCAGGCGTGATGTTGGCGTCCTTCGGGCGTGATTCTGGCAAGCGGTAAATCGTGCATACGATACTGCGCCTTCCTGCAAAGAATCCGGTAAACTCTTTTTCGTTCTCCGTGTTTCTGTGGTGAAAACGTGTCCGCCAAGCTCATCGACGGTAAATCTCTCGCAGCGAAGCTCCGCGAAACCATCGCCGCCGAAGTCGCGCAGCTTAAGGCCGCTGGCAAACCCGTCCGCCTCGCCGCCATTCTCGTGGGCGCCAACCCCGCCGCACTGGTCTACGCCGAAAATCAAAAAAAATCCGCCGCCCAGGTCGGCATCGATTTCGAACTCCATCAGCTTCCCTCCACCGCCAGCGAGATCGACCTCCACAACACGATCAAGCTTCTCAACTACAACACGCAAGTCACCGGCATTTTCCTGCACTCACCGTTGCCCAATGGTCTCGACCTGCAAACCGCTCAATACAAAATCGACATTCTCAAGGACGTCGAAGGCGTCAATCCCGCCAATCTCGGCCACGTCGTCTACGGCCACACCATCATCGCCCCCTGCACCGCCCTGGCCTGCGTCGAACTCATCGACTCCACCGGCATCCCGCTGCAGGGCGCCAACGTCACCATCGTCGGCGCCTCCCGCATCGTCGGCCGACCGCTTTCGCTCCTGCTCACCGAACGCAACGCCACTGTTACACTCTGCCATATCTACACGAAAGATACCCCCGTCGCCTGCCGCAATGCCGACATCGTCATCGTCGCCGTCGGCAAACCCAACCTCCTCCTCGCCGACCACGTCAAGCCCGGCGCCGTCGTCATCGACGTCGGCATCAATCGCGTCAAAGCCCCCATCACAGGGGGAGGGGGGGGGGACAAAACCGTCGGCGACGTCGATTTCGAAAACGTCTCCAAACTCGCCAGCCACATCACACCCGTCCCCGGCGGCGTCGGACCCATGACCGTCGCCATGCTCCTCAAAAACACACTCCGCGCCGCCAAACTCGTTCACCGTCTCGAAACCCCCTTCGGCCATTAAAATGAAATTGCTATAATCTCACTGAGGTGAATGATGACAACCAGCACGAGCCTGCTTACCGCAACCGATCTTTGGAACATGCCCGGCCACGGCGAGGGCTATGAACTCGTTTTGGGAGAACTGCGACCAATGCCACCATCCGGACAGGAACATTCGATAATTGGCCTAGACTTGGCAACCATGCTCAACGCTTTTGTCAAATCCAACAAGCTCGGCAAAATCACCGGCGCCGACGGCGGTTACATCCTCCACAAAGCCCCCGATACCGTCCGTGCTCCCGATATCGGTTTCGTCAAAGTGGACCGACTCCCCAACGGCAAAGCCACTCAAAAGTATTTCCCCGGCCCACCCGACCTCGCCGTCGAAATCATCTCCCCGCACGACGTTTATGAGGAAGTCGAAGACAAAGTCGAAGAATTCCTCGAAGCCGGTACTCGTATTGTCTGGGGGATCAATCCGCGTCGGAAATCCATCACGATTTTCCGCGGCGATAATTCCATCACCGCCCTGCGCGCCGCCGACATCCTTTCCGGAGAAGACGTTATTCCCGGATTTTCATTACCCATTTCGGAAATCTTCGCCTGACCATGACCACTTCCGTTCTTGCGTTTCACGACATCCATTTCTCCCGCGACTCACGTCCCATCCTCAGCGGCATTTCCTGGCAAGTCGCTCCACGCCAGATCGCCGCGGTCCTGGGCCCCAACGGCTCGGGCAAGTCCACGCTCCTGCGACTCGCCTCCGCCTACCTCTGGCCTCAACAAGGCTCCATCCAACTCCTCGGCCAAACCCTCGGCGAAGTCCCCGTCGCCCCACTGCGCGCCCAAATCGGCATCGTCGAATCCACCGCCATCTACCCCTTCGACGAAGACATGACCGCCCACGACGTCGCCACCTCCGGCTATTTCTCCGCCCTCACCCTCGGCTACATCACCCCCACCCGCCACCAACGCGACCACGCACGCCATCTCATCGACCAGGTCGGCCTTTCCACGCACGCCGACCAACTCTATCACACCCTCTCCACCGGCGAACGTCTCCGCGCCCTCCTCGCCCGCGCCCTCGTCCGCAAACCCAAAATCCTCCTCCTCGACGAGCCGACCGCCGCTCTCGACCTCCCCGCCCGCGAAACCATCCTCGCCACCCTCGCCCGCCTGCACAAACAGCCTCATCCCCCCACGATCATCACGGTCACTCATCACCTCGAAGAACTTCTCCCCGACACGCAAAACATTCTCCTGCTTTCCTCGCACGGCCAGATCGTCTC
Source organism: Phycisphaerales bacterium (assembly GCA_009781185.1). Classification (GTDB taxonomy): domain Bacteria; phylum Planctomycetota; class Phycisphaerae; order WQYP01; family WQYP01; genus WQYP01. The sequence goes on from WQYP01000068.1 coordinate 17,626, forward strand.
CGCCGGTCCCCCCGAATCCGCCCTCACCAGCGCCATGCTCTCCACCGCCTACAACCTCCCGATCCACCTCACCCGCCACAACGGCCGCTACCACGCCCACATCGATCCCGCCACATGGAACGATCTCCTGCAATAAAAAAACTTGCTTTTTTCAAAACTTGTGGTACATCTAACATACAGCGTTCCGCCTCGCGGCGGGTTACACTAGGGTATTGTCTGACAAGGATGACGCAAGCTTAGCAATGAAGCGGAGTTGGAACATTTTCTCAGCTTCCCTCTCTCGCCGCGATCAATCGCGAGAGGCCTTGACAAGTCTCTCTGGCCAAATCGCCCAACTTGCCCCCCCCCCCCATCTTAACATTTTTAACCGTTGTTTGAATTTGCATATGTGCGAAACACGGGCGATTTTTGCCCGTGTTTTTGTTTAAAAGGAGCGTCCGGCCGCCCCTTTAAGGGTGAGTTCGGACGCTGAAGGTAAAAAAAGAGGGAACGAGAGCAAAGTCCAAAGTCGCGTCCAAGAGCGCGGTTTTGGGTTGTTGTCGTCCCTTTTGCGTTTTTGCTTCCCGGTTGGGGAGCTGAGTCTGCGAGTGAGAGTCTTTAGAGGAGATCGTGAAAATGGCCAGTCACAAAAACATCGGCAATCGGTTGTTCAAGAAGTATGGCGTACTTAGCGCGATGGCCATCGCCGCGGCGATGTCGTTGCGGGCGGCGTCGGCGGACACCTTCTATTGGGTGGGGGCCGCTGCCAGTTGGACTGGCACCGCCAACTGGGCCACCAGCTCAGGCGATACTGGTGCTAATTGGTCATATAATGCGGCTGATACCACCGTTATATTCGACAAGGCCCAAGCCAATGCTGTTACAGTTCAAATCAACGGTGTCCCCATCACCTGCGGCGGCATCCAATTTTTGGCCAACAACTACACCATTGGCAGCTCCAACAGCAGTGCCATCCTGACGAACCTGGGCAGCAGCACTCCTTTCACCATCACCATGGGTTCTGGTATTACTTCCTCCATGAACGGCATCCTCGCGAGCACCATCACCAGCGGGCTGCTCGTCACAGGTCCCGGAAACGTCACACTCGGCAACTCCGCCAATGCCTTCTCCGGCGGAATTCTCATCACTGGCGGCGCATCGCTCTCCGCCCAGACGAACGCCACAGCTCCCAATTTTCTGGGCGATCCCAACAATTCCATTACCATCAACACTGGAAGTTCCCTGATCTTTGGCGGCAGCAACGCCAGTGCCCTTGTCATTCCGGCAAGTCATCTCTTTTTCCTTGGCACCGATAGCGATGCCACCGGCAACGGCACCCTCTCCCTCACCGGCGCCAATAAAACGATCACGATCGAAGGCGTCATCGCCAACACCGACTCCAATTCCGTCGTCTCCCTCACCTATCTCGGCGCCACCAACAGCAACCTCATCCTCACTGGCGCCAACACCTATAACGGCAAGACCATCCTTCAAGGTGGCGGCACACTCACGGTGAACACTCTCGGTAATGTTGGCAGTTCGACCCCCAGCAGCCTCGGCTGCCCCACCACCATCGCCGACGGCACCATTGATCTGGGCAGTGCCAACGCCGGCACTTTCATCTATACCGGTACCGGCAGCACCACCGATCGCGTCATCAATCTGACCGGCGGCAGCGTCGTGATCGATCAGTCCGGTACCGGGTTGCTGAAGTTTACCGGCGATTTCACCGCCGCGGGAGCCGCCAAGGCTCTGACGCTTCGGGGTTCCACTTCCGGCATCGGCGAAATTGCCGGCGCCATTGTGGATTCTCCAGACGGTGCGACGAGCGTTACCAAGTCGGGCACCGGCACCTGGGTTCTCAGTGGGGCTAATAATACTTACACTGGCAACACGAGCGTTGCATTGGCTGCCAGCGGAGCGGTTCTTACGAATCCGGGGACCTTGGTACTCGACAACGGCGGCTCGGCCGCATCCAGCAATTTTTACGTCGGCGCATCGGGCTCCCTGGTGATCAACAGCACCACGACCGCCGGCACCACCCGCACAGCCGGTCTCTACCTTACCCGCAGCGGTGCGGTCACACTGAATGGAAACGATAGCGCCGACACCACCGACTTCTTCGGCAGCCTCGATATCGGCACAGGTTACGGTAACAGTGGTGCTAATTCCATTACCGTCAATCCAGGCGCCGGACATGTTTCCACGATGCAATTCGTGAACTTAACGAGAAATACCGGCAGCGCCGGCGCGGGCGGAACCCTTCTGCTTAGTGGCCCCAACATCGGCACCGGCGTTGGCACAGACGAAGCACGTTTCCAGTTCAGTGGAACCCTCCCCGTCACCATCACCCCCGCTAATCTCGGGCAACCCAACGCCTCGGTTATCCCCTATATCTTTGTTGCTGATACAGCCACAGGCGTCTTGAGCCTCGCGACCTACGATGCCGCCAACTATGGCATCCGAGCACTGGCGAATAACGAATACTCCGCCGCCAACACGACCGTTAATGGTCAGAACGCGCTGATCACCGGAGCGGGGGAGCTTGTGGGATTAACCCCCAACTCCCTGACACTCAGCAGCAGCGGAAGCACCCCCGCCACTCTTACAGGGGCGGGGACCATGAGGATCACACCCAACGCCAGTTTAAACGGTAACGCCACCGTCATCCTGAGCACCGGCTCGGTTCCCAACACCATCGGGATCGACACCCTCAGCATCGCGAACGAAGTCTTTATTTACACCGCACAGGATCTGACCATCAGCAGCGAGATCATCGGCGGCGGTGGCGTCTTTAACAAGTCCGGCCCCGGCAACCTCACGCTCAACAGCAGTCTCACCGGCGGGACTAACACCTTCACCGCCAACGCCTCCAATAACACGAGTATTTTCAAAATTCTCGAAGGCACCGTGACCTTCTACAGCGGCACCGATCTGGGCGCTGACAGCAACAGAATCTCCATCTATCAAGGTGCTACATTGCATCTGGCGGGCGATCAAGGCGTGGTAGTCGTCCCACAGTCGTTGAACGGTCCCCTCTCGAATACTAATTATGCTGCCGACTACTCCCAGGTTACCATCCAGGTCGATGCTGGCAGCACCCTCTCCACCGCGACCGTCACAACGACCAATGGCTACACCAAGACTGGGCCCGGTACGCTCCGCCTTACCGGAAGCCCCAGCACCAACAACGGGACCGCAATCGCCTATCTCAACGAAGGTTCGATCGTTCTCTACGGCGCCGCAGCCCTTGGCGCCGGCGGCATTGTCGCCGCTCCGGGCACCACAGTTGGCATTGATCGCGCTGGTGACACCACAAATCTTACTAATGCACACAATGTCAATGTCACTCTCAATGCGGCGACATTGAAGCTCGATGGGACCAGCGGGTACACAGATTCCATCAACGCACTCACGCTTGGGGGTGCATCCACTGTGAACGTCACAGAGGGTACCCTCGCCGTCACCGGTGTCGTCGCCGATGCCGCGGGTGCCACTGGCTCGATCGTCAAGACAGGGACCGGCACGTTGGTCCTGAGCTCTGCCAGCAGCACCTACACCGGCACGACGACCATCAATGGCGGTACGATCTCGATCGGGGCTGACCGGAATTTGGGCACGACGCCAACTGCGGTCACCGCGAACAATGTGGTTCTCAACGGCGGTACGCTGTCGGCCAGTGCGACGTTTGCACTCAGTAACAACCGTGGCATGACCCTTGGTGCCAGTGGCGGTACACTCGATGTGGTAAACGCGGCGAACATGACCTACGGTGGCACGATCAGCGGCGGCGGTTCGCTGACCAAGACCGGCGCAGGTGTGCTGACGCTTACCGGCAGCACCAGCGACTACACCGGCGTGACCACCATTTCGGCCGGTACGCTGGCACTCACCGGCAGCGGCGCGATCGCCACTTCGCCAAAAATCACCGTTGATGCTGGGGCGTTCCTCGATGTCTCCGGACGTACCGTCGCAAGCAATGTCGTGTTTACGGTTCCCCAAGGCCAGACCATCGGCGGACTCGGAACCGTCACAGGACATGCAACCGCAGCAATCGTCGTCAACGGCACCCTCGCTCCCGGCGCCGGCACGCTGAGCTTCACTGGTGCTGGCGGGTTGACTCTGTCTGACGGTGCGACTCTCAGTTACATCTTTAACACGCCAGGGACCAGCAGCACGACTTCGGCGGACTCGCTGAACTTCGGCGGCACCGTGACCCTCAATATGGTGGGTGGCACCGCTACCTTCGCCTCGGGAGGAGACTACGTACTGTTCTCCTATAACAACCTCGCCAACGTCTTCAATCCAACCACCGGCACCGTCGGAAGTGCTCCCTCCAACGGAACAATCATGCTGGGCAGCAGCTTGCTCAATGTGTTTAACAGTCTGCCGAGCGGGTCGACCTATAGCATTGATGATAAAGGTGG
>WQYP01000069.1 GCA_009781185.1 Phycisphaerales bacterium
GGGCGCCGGGGGGGGGTGAGGGGGGGGGTGGGGGGCACGAGGGGGGGGGGGGGGGGGGGGGGGGGGGGGGGGGGTTGGGGTGGGGCGGGGGGGTGGGGGGGGGGGGGGGGGGGGGGGGGGCGGGGGCGGTAGGCCGATGGTTTGCACCTTCCATTCGCTCTGTGCGAGGTTGCTGCGGGAGGTTGCCGCGGCGGCAAATTTGCCCAAGACCTTCTCGATCTTTGATGCTTCTGACCAAACCAAGGCGGTCAAGCAAGCGATCAAGGATGTCAATATTTCGGCGGATAACTTTCAGCCGGCGGCAGTCCTGTCGGCAATTTCCAAGGCGAAAAATAAGCTCCAGAGCCCGGCGGCCTTTGCGAAAGATGCGATCGCATTCTTTGAAAAAAACATTGCTCGGGTTTATGCGCGGTACGAGCAGATTTTGGCTGAGAACAAGGCGGTCGATTTTGATGACCTGCTGCTGAAGATGGCGGTGCTGCTGCGGGATAATAAAGAGGTCCGTACGCAATTGCAGGAACGCTACCAGTATATCCTGATCGACGAATACCAGGACACGAACCATGCACAGTTTATTCTGGCGCATATGTTGGCGATGGAACATAAGAATATTTGCGCAACAGGCGATCCGGACCAGTCGATCTATGGTTGGCGCGGAGCGAACATCAACAATATCCTGGAATTCGAGCAGTTTTATCCCAATACCAAGGTGGTGCTGCTGGAGCAGAACTATCGATCGACCAAGACGATTCTGAAGGCGGCGTCGGGGCTGATTGCTAACAATTCGAAGCGTAAGAAGAAGGACCTTTGGACCCAGAACGAGGAAGGGCCGCGGATTCAGCTCGTGAGTTGCAATGACGAGCATCAGGAGGCAGCGGAGGTGGTGCGGCGGATGAAGGAACTGCACGAGAAAGGGAATGAAGGGGGAGTACCGTGGGACAGGATGGCGGTTTTTTATCGGGTGAACTCGCTTTCGCGGGTGCTGGAAGATGCGCTGATGAAGCAGGGGGTCCCCTACCAGATCGCTCGCGGAACGGAGTTTTACGCCCGCAAGGAAATCAAGGATGTGTTGGCATATCTGCGAGTGATTTCGAATCCGGCGGATAGTGCGTCGCTGGAACGGATCATCAACGTGCCGACACGTGGGCTGGGCGACACGAGCGTTGCGAAAATCCAGTATTACGCTTCTCAGAACCAGATGACGCTGCTGGAGGCCTGTGCGGTGGCGGATCAGGTGCCGGAGTTGACGACGCGGGCCGTCAATGCGGCGAAGAAGTTGGCGGAACTCTTCGCATCGTGGCGAACAGTGGTTGCAGAACCCCAAGGCCCAGGGACTGCAGTCCCTGGGCTTGATGGTATTCGCGGGTTGATGGAAAAAGTCGTGCGGGAGTCGGGACTGGAGGCGGAGGTGAAGAAAAAAGATGCGGGGGAGGAGGGTGATACCGCTCGGTTGGCGAACGTGGAGGAATTGATCTCTGTTGCTGCGGAGTTCGATCTGCAGAATCCGGAAGGCACGCTCGATGATTATCTTCAACAAGTCACGCTGATTTCGGATGTCGATAAGATCAAGGAGGCTGGGGGAGACGCTGGGGGAGGGGCAGTGACGCTGATGACGCTGCACGCGGCCAAGGGGCTCGAGTTCCCGTTCGTGGCAATGGTGGGCATGGAAGACGGCTTGATCCCGCACATGCGAGCGATCGGCTTTTCCTCAAACCCCGACGAAATGGAAGAAGAGCGTCGTCTGGCGTTCGTCGGCATTACCCGAGCCATGAAACACCTGATGATCTCGCACGCAAAATACCGCATGATCCGCGGCCAGACGGAGCGAACGGTGCGGTCGCAGTTTTTGGATGAGATGCCGGAGGAGTGCTTTGAAGAGATCGATCTGACGGGGGAGGAGAGCGGGCTGGGAAGTCTGGGGTATCGCGATGAGGCGTCGTACGGTCGGCGTGCGCAACAGGAACGGCGTCAGTATGAGGCGAACGTCGAACGAAAACAGGCGGAAACGCAGGCGAGCGGATTCAAACAAGGCATGCTGGTGCGTCATCCGCAATTCGGCCTTGGACGGATCGAATCGATCACGGTATCGGGCGCAACGACAAAAGCGGATGTGCGGTTTCAGGGCGGGGCAGGAAAAAAAACGCTGTTACTGCAGTTCGCCAAATTGGAACGAGTGGATACGTGAGGATGCCCGCAATCACGACGGGGTTCTCACAGAAGACACCAAGACACAGATTCTTGAACGTCGATCTGCTCCCGGAAAAACGGGCACGCCCACACGGCTCACTCAAACGGGAACCGCTCATCCCATTTTGCCGCCGACAACTCCACCAGCAGTTCCACCAGGGCGGCCACCTGCGCTTCCAGCGTGGACTTGCCCTTTTCCGCCGTGCTCGTTCGCGTTTCGCCCATCGAGAACCGCGGCATGTACAAATGCCACGGCTTCACAAACTCCACGCCCGCCAACGACTTGACCTTCAATTTCCCCACCGGATTATTCGTAAACGTCTCCGCATGCACCAGTTCTGGATGGATATACAGCATTTTACATGCCTCCGACTCTCCCGCGTGATCGCTGGGATGTTCAATCGGATCAACATATCCCCTAGGCTTCATATACCACGTCGATGCCAGGCAGACGAACGGCATCCCGTCCATCGACGACATCTCACGCATCACCGCGTTGATCGCCGGCGGCGTCCCCCCGTGCCCGTTGAGCAACACCACCTTTTTGATTCCGTCATCCTTACACTGCATCACGATGTCGATGATCACCTGCATCAGCGTCCGCACGCCGATCCGCAGGGCGAAGGGAACTTTTCGCATGTTGGCGTTGTTCGTGATCGCCAGTGCCGGGTACAACAGTGCCCGTGCTCCTCGTCGGTTCGCCTCCGCCACGCCTCGTCGCCCCACCCAGTTCGTCTGGTACGTATCCGTCCCCAACGGCAAATGCGGCCCGTGCGGCTCCGTCGATCCCAACGGCAATACCACCACCTCCGGCCGCATCGCCCGAATCTCCTCCACCGTCATCTCCTCCAGCACGCCATCATGCGGCACCACGTTTGTTTGTTCCTGCGAAGCCATCTGTGAAAACCTCCTAAAATTTTTGATTTTTAATTTTCGTTTTTCGATTTTGGTGCTCAATCAAAAATCAAAAATCGAAAATCAAAAATTCATTAAGATTCCATGAAGATACTGCCGCTGGTCTTGACATTCTCCGCGGAAAAATCGAATGTTAAACTCAGCAGTACCCGTTTGTTGGAGTTTAACATGGCCCGCCGTAAAAAAATACTTGTTGTGGATGACGAACGCGACCTCGCGGAACTCATTGGGATGAACCTTCAGCGTAACGGCTACGAAGCTGTCACTGCGCACGACGGAACCGCCGGCTTGGACATGGCGCGGAAACTCAAGCCCGATCTGCTCGTTCTCGACGTGATGATGCCCGGCCTTTCCGGGCGCGACGTGACCACCGCGTTGAAGCAGGACCCCGACACGGCCGCCATTCCGATCCTCATGCTCACCGCCAAAACCGAGGAGACCGACATCATCGTGGGTCTTTCGCTGGGGGCGGACGACTACGTGACCAAGCCGTTTTCGATGAAGGTGCTCATGGCGCGGATCGCGGCTGTTCTGCGGCGGAAGGCCGCGGCGGAGCCTTCGCAGTCGATTCTCGCCGCCGGGCCGATCGTTGTCGATCCATCCAAGCACGAGGCGACCGTTCAGGGCAGACCGATCAATCTAACCTCCACCGAGTTCAAGCTGCTCACCGCGATTCTCGCCGCCAGGGGGCGGGTGCTCTCACGCGATCAACTTATGGACAAAACAATGGGCGTCGATGTCTTCGTCACCGACCGTGCCATCGACGTGCACATCACCGCCGTGCGAAAAAAGCTCGGCGAGTTCGCGTGGATGGTCCACACCGTCAGGGGCGTCGGCTATCGGCTGCTGGAGAAAAAGGAAGATAATGGGGAGGATTAGTTATTAGTGATTAGTATATTAGTTATTCGTATATTAGTTATTAGGAAGGAGGCCCTACAATGGCGATAGTTGATGTATAATAACCAATTACTTAATGATTAATGATTAATGATTAATAACTAATTAATCCCCCATGCATATCCTTTTCGACATTCTTACCACCCTCCTCCTGCTCCTCCTGCTCATCGGGTCGTTTCATTATTTTCGGCTGCGGCGAATTGCGCTTTCGCGCGTGCTGCATCTGATCGACGCGTTGGCGGCCGGGCAATACTCCCGGCGTGTGGATGAAAAAATGCCGGGGCTCGGCGGAGAACTGGCAAAAGCGACAAATTCCCTCGCGGAAAAACTCGAAGCTCGTTCGGCACAGGCCCAACTCGATTCGGATCACCTCGTTTCGCTCCTGGCGGTGCTGGATCATTCCAATGAAATCGCGATCGCCACGGATTCCTCCGATGTCATCCGCCTGGTCAATCCGATGGCGTCGCGAGTGCTCGGCAAGCCCGTCGAACAACTGCTGAATCGCTCCATTAAAACCGTGGTCCACAACCCCGATCTGCTCGCGCTGCACAAAAACGCGTTTCATTCGGCAAAACCGATCTCGGCGCAAATCACCCTGCAAAGCCTGGAAAACGGCGAGGGTGGCAATGGGGGGGGGGGGCGGATGCTGCATTGCCAGGCGACTGCCGCGACGATCTACTCCGGACCGCATTATCGTGGGACTTTGCTGCTGTTGCGGGACGTCACCGAGATCGCGCGGACCTTTCAAATCAAGACCGACTTTGTCGCCAACGCATCGCACGAATTGCGAACGCCCCTGGCCTCGATCCGCGCGGCGGTCGAGACAATCCAGTCCGCCGACGATCTGACGGAAAACGAAACCATTCGTCGATGTGTCGATATTATCAACAGCCATACGCTGCGATTGCAATTGATCATCACGGACCTCCTGGATTTGTCCCGCACGGAGGATCCGCGGGCTCTCGTGCGGGCGGACATGGTGAACCTGCCGAGTCTGTGCGAACTGGTCATGAGCATGTATGCCGGCAACGCAGCGGAGAAACACATCCTGCTGCGGGCGGAACTGGCGCCCAATGCGCGAAGCATCCGTGGCGATGAACGTTTGTTGGTGCTCATGCTCAAGAACCTGATCGATAATGCCGTGAAGTTTACGGCTTCCGGGACCATCACGATTCGCTCGTACTTGTCCGAAAGTTCGCCGACGGGCGACGTGGTGCTGGAAGTGCAGGACACCGGCTGCGGCATTCCGCTGGAGGACCAGCAGCGAGTCTTCGAACGCTTCTACACCGTTAATCGTTCCCGCGGCGGTGCCGATCGCGGCACCGGACTGGGCCTGGCGATCGTCAAACACTCCGTCGCCGCCATGGGCGGACAGGTCGCCCTCCTCTCCGAACTCAACAAAGGCACCACCATACGCTGCTCCTTCCCACAGCCACGACTAAATTAGCCACAGACAGCCCCAGCACGGCAGAGCCGCAACCAAATCATGAAACGATTTGAGCACGAAGACACGAAGAAACGAAGGAGACGAAGAAAAAATAAATAAAAAAACTTCGTCTCCTTCGTTTCTTCGTGTCTTCGTGCTCAATTTTGTCAGGATAGAAAGAAGTTGCGCGATAGTAATACGGACAGACACAGACAAAATGACCAAAATCAAAATCTGTCCGTGTCTGTCTGTGTTTGTCCGTGATCCTATGAAGCAAGCCTCGCAGTGGATAGCCTCAAAGAGGCGATTAGCGTTTGCCACTGTTCACGAGGTCTAACCAAAGGAGGCATGCATGCTCACAATCGGTCTGGATGTTCATCAGTCACGTACCAGTGTATGCGTTCTCGATGCCAAAGGAAACACCCTCAAGCGACCTTGACGCTCCTTTCTGCACCGCCTACATTCCAATCCAGCGAAAAAGAATAAAAGTTAAAAGGTAAAAGTTAAAAGATGGGCTCCCTTTTAACTTTTAATTTTTAACTTTTATTCTTCTCCCACCTAAGGAGCCCCCCATGCCCGAATCCCTGCCCGAAAAAACCTCCCGTCGCCTCGGCTCCGTCAAGCTCTCTCCCATGACCCCCGTCGTCGCCGGCTCCATGTGTTCCTGGACCATCGAGCTTACCGTCGGCTCCGCCGGCATCGACGAAGGCGGCACCATCAAAATCGCACAACGCTTCGCCTCCGACGGACAAGACCCCCAGTTCACCGACCCTTCCGCACCCGCTTATTCTTCCGTCCACCTCCAGGCCGAGGATCCCAACACCAAGCTCCGCGCCCGTTTCGATCGCAAAGCGCACGACCGCCCCTACATGGCCGCCGTCGTCCTCGACGTCTACGACGGCTCGCTCTCCCCCGGCGACAAAGTCACCCTCATCCTCGGCGACCAATCCCAAGGCTCCTCCGGCATCCGTGCCCAATCCTTCCAGGAATCCCGCCACGAATTCCGCGTCTTCGTCGACCCCACCAACGCCTGCGTCGCCCGCCCTATTGCTCCCATCTACACATTGCCCACCATCCCCATCATCCCCGGCGACCCCGTCGAACTCCTCTGCATCGTCCCCACCCAAACCCCACTCAACACCCCAACCCCCATCCATCTCAAAGCCCAGGATCAATGGGGCAACCCTCTCCCTGCCCCCAAAGACATCACGCTGACATACGAAGGTACCGGCTCCGTCACCATCCAAAAGAAGTCAGAAGCCAGAAGCCAGAAGCCAGGAGAAATCGAAAATCGAAAATCGAAAATCGAAAATCACCACACCCTCACCTTCACCTCCCCCGGCTCCGGCTGCATCCTCGCCAAATCCGCCACCATGCAATGCGCCTCGAACCCGATCACCGCCCACGATCCTGCCAATTCACCATTCACTATTCACCATTCACCCTTCAATAAATACTGGGGCGACCTGCACGCCCAATCCGACGCCACCGTCGGCACCGGCTCCGAGGAAGAATACTTCACCTTCGCCCGAAACTGGGCCTTCCTCGACTTTGTCTCCCACCAAGGCAACGACTTCCAAGTCCGCGATGAAGACTGGCAAAAACTCAACGACACCATTCGCCTGTTCCACAAGGACCATCATTTCGTCGTCTTCCCCGGCTGGGAATGGTCCGGTGTCAGCCCCGTCGGCGGCGACCGCAACGTCTGGTACCTCGAAGAAAATATGCCCATCTTCCGCTCCTCGCATTGGCAGGTCCCGCACATCCCTGAAAACGACCTCTCACCTGCCGAGACCGCCACCGACCTCTTCGAACGCTGCCACAAACTCCCCAAAGGCAAAGTCCTCGTGGGCGCCCACGTCGGCGGACGATTCGCCGACATCCGCAAATTCTTCGACCCCGACATCGGCCAACTCGTCGAACTCGTCTCCTGCTGGGGCGTCTTCGAATGGATGCTCTGGGACGCCTTCGACAAGCATTACATCGTTGGCGTGGTCTGCAACTCCGACGGCCACAAAGGCCGCCCCGGCGCTGAAGGCCCTGGCGCCGGCCAGTTCGGCATCTGGGGCGGGCTCACCTGCGTCCTGGCCAAAGAAAAAACACGCAACGCCATCTGGGACGCCCTGACCAACCGCCGCTGCTACGGCACCACCGGCGCACGCATCGACATCGACTTCTCCATCGACGGTCACCCCATCGGCTCCGTCATCGCTCCTTCCCCCATAGCCTTGCGTGGAAACGCAAGGCTCGATCCGCCAGAGACTCCCGCTCCCCACAAACTCATCGCCAAAGTCCTCGCCACCGCCCCTCTCGAATCCATCGAAATATACCGAAATAAAACAGTTATCCATACCTGGCAACCCACCGCCTTCAAGAACCTGGCAACCTCCAACCACATCCGCGTAAGTTGGAAAGGCTCCCGCATCCGCGGACGCGGACGCCGCGCCAACTGGGACGGCAAACTCATCCTCGAAGGCAAAGGGGGGGGGGCGAAAATCCTCTCCGCCACCAGCCACTTCGACGCCCCCGTCGATCAAATCCTCTCTGCCACCGACACATGCGTCACCTTCAAATCCCAAACCACCGGTGACACCGACTGGATCGACCTGATCCTTTCCGACGCCTCCAAGGGCACTCTCACTCTCGACTCCAAGGTCGGCAAATTCTCCATCGACCTCGCCGATCTTACTAACGACGTTCCGACCAAGACTTTCCCCGCCGGCGGCCTCGACATGGAAGTCAAATTTCAGCGTTATCCCGTTTCTCTCTCCGAAACCGCCGCCGAATTCACCCTCGACATCACTCCTCCCCAAAACGTATCCCACAAAACTCCATACTTCCTGAAAGTCACCCAATCCGACGGCCATCTCGCCTGGACCAGTCCGATTTACCTGTGACGTGGGTATTGTACGTACGTTGTATTGACATTCTGAAAATCGGGCGTAATACGGAAGAGTGAACTCATGAGAGTTCCCGAAAGGCAACGCCATGCCCAGAACAGTCCAAGCTGTCCGCAGCACGAACATCAACCTCCGAGTTGCGCCGGCCCAACGTGCCTTGATCGACCAGGCCCGCCCGTGTCATGCACAAGACGCGTACGGGCTTCATTTATGTCTTGCTGGACGAAACCGGCGTGGTGGCCGGCTGCTACGCGCTGGCGGCGGACGCTTTGCTCGCCAAAGAGGCCAGCGGGCGAGTCCGGCGGAACATGCCCGATCCCATTCCGGCCATGGTGTTGGGCCGGCTTGCCGTGGCGACTACCCATCAGGGCCGCGGCTTGGGACGGGACTTGTTGCATGACGCCGTGTTACGCACGCTTCAGGCTTCCGAGATCGCAGGTTTCCGTGCGTTGTTGGTTCACGCCCTTCACGAAAGGGCCGCACGCTTTTACGAGCGTTCCGGCTTCCGAATTTAACTCATGTCTGTGAAGTAAACTTCACACGCTGAAATATTCGGGGTCGGGTGCTGGATGCAGAGCAATCGGATCGCCAAATGCAATCGCCCGGACGTAGCGACCCCGCTTTGCGGGGTGGTGATGGGATCGTATACTTTCGCCCATGACTCATCCTGCTGATTCCATTCGTGCCATTGATCCCGCCACGCTTACGCCTGCGATGCGGCAGTATCAGCAGTACAAAGAGCAATATCCCGATGCGGTGCTCTTCTTCCGCATGGGCGATTTCTATGAGTGCTTTTACGAGGATGCTCGTACGGTGGCGCGCGTGTTGGGCGTGGCGCTGACCAGTCGCAGCAAAGGGGAGAATCCGGTACCGATGGCGGGGGTGCCGTACCATGCGGTGGAAAGCTACCTGCATCGCATGATCGCGGCAGGGTACAAGGTCGCGATCTGTGAGCAGATGGAAGATCCCAAAACCGCCAAGGGCCTCATCAAGCGGGAGGTGACGCGGCTGGTGACGCCGGGGACGCTGACCGAAGAGGCGATGCTCGATGGGCGGGAGGAGAATTTCCTGGCGGTAATGGTCGACGAAACTCGAAACTCGAATGCACTCGCGGCATTGGCCTGGTGCGAGTTGTCGACGGGGAAGTTTTTGACGTTTGTCGGTTCGATGGCGGCGTGTCTGGATGAGCTTGCCCGCATTCGGCCGCGGGAACTGCTCTTCGCGGAAGGGGCGGATCATCGTGCGCCGGAGTGGGCCGATGCATTATGCAAACAGCTCGGCGCCGCCGCGTCGGGTCGACCGGCCTGGCAGCTCGACGCGCATCATGCCGTACAGATGCTCAAGAAGCATTATCAGGTGAGCACTTTTGTGGGCTTCGGTTACGAGAGCGAAAAGGATATCGCGCTGCGGGCCGCCGGTGCGGTCGTGGCCTATCTGCACGACACGCAGAAGTCCGCGCTCGAACACCTCCAGCCGCCGCGAAGTTTCCAACGGCAGAATCATTTGACGATTGATCCGACCAGTTTGCGAAGCCTGGAAGTGCTTCGCACCATCCGCGGAAACGCCGTCGATGGCTCGCTCGTGGGCGCGATCGACCGCACCTGCACGCCGATGGGCTCGCGACTCTTGCGTAACTGGCTCTGTTATCCGCTGCGTGATCTGGCCGAGATTCACCGTCGTCAGGACGCTATCGAGCAACTCGCCAACAGCGAAGAAACCCTCTCCCGTGTCCGCGAAGCGCTTGCCGATTGCTCCGATATCGAGCGCATCACCGCCCGCATCTGCTGCCGCCGTGGCAGCCCACGGGACCTCGTCGCTCTCGGCAGAAGTCTGCGGACCCTTATCCGTGCTGCCGACATCCTGAAGAAATCAACATCAAAATCAGGTCCTTGGGCTGAGTTAATCGGCCTCGTTCCGGCCGCGAGGGACATCGAGTTAGAAATTCGTGCAGCCATTCTCGACGAACCCGCCGGGAATCTTCGTGACGGCGGCGTCATTCGCGACGGCTTCCACGCCGAGCTCGACCGCCTCCGCGCCATGTCCAAAGACTCACGCTCCTTCCTCGCCGAATACCAGGCCAAACTGATCCAACGCAGCGGCATCCCCACCCTCAAGGTCGGCTACAACAAAGTCTTCGGCTTCTACATCGAAGTCACCAATACCCACAGCGAAAAAATCCCCCCCGACTTCATCCGCAAACAAACCATCAAAAACGCCGAACGCTACATCACGCCCGAACTCAAACAATACGAAAGCGATATCCTCACCGCGCAGGAACGCGGCCTGGCACTCGAACAGGAACTCTTCGAACAGACGCGCGCCACTCTTGCCGCCCGTGTCAACGATCTTCAGCGCCTCGCCCTCGCCGCCGCCGCGCTGGACGTTTTCTGCGGTTTTGCCCACCTCGCCCGCACCCGCCGCTACTGCCGCCCCACGATCACCACCAGCAACGAACTGCTCATCCTCGACGGCCGCCATCCCGTCGTCGAACAAACCCTCGACGAAAAATTCGTCCCAAACGACACGACGTTCGGGGGGAAGCCAGAAGCCAGTAGCCAGAAGCCAGAAGAAGTGATCGTGAGCGGCAATTCAGCAGCGACGCTGCATTTGATCACGGGGCCGAATATGGCCGGTAAGTCGACGTACATCCGGCAGGTTGCGTTGCTGGTCCTCATGGCTCAGGCCGGATCCTTCATCCCCGCCAAGAGTGCCACCATCGGCGTCGTCGATCGCATCTTCACCCGCGTCGGCGCCTCCGACGATCTCGCCCAAGGCCAGTCCACCTTCATGATCGAGATGATCGAAACCGCCAACATTTTGCATCACGCCACGGAGAATTCGCTGGTGATCCTCGACGAAATCGGCCGCGGCACCAGCACCCTCGACGGCCTCGCTCTCGCCTGGGCAATCGCCGAATTCCTCGCCGGCACCACCAAGACCCGCACACTCTTCGCCACGCACTATCACGAGCTCACCGAACTCGCCGAGACCAGTAAAGCCGTCGTCAACTACAACGTCCTGGTCCGCGAATGGGAGGACCAGGTCGTCTTCATGCATCGCATCGTCCCCGGCCAGGCCGACAAAAGCTACGGCGTCCACGTCGCCCGCCTCGCCGGCGTCCCCCGCAGCGTCGTCACCCGCGCCCGCCAACTCATGACCCAACTCGCCGTCCACGTGAGCAAATCAGGAGGGGGGCGACCCCGCGCCGCCGCCACTGCCGCCGCTCCACAAATCAACATGTTTGATTCCATCGATCAGCAGGCCGTCAGCCAACTCCGCGCCTTCGACATGGACCGCATGAGCCCGATGCAGGCGTGGGAAGCCCTCAAATCCCTCAAAGCCATGCTCGAAGAAAAACGCAACAATAAATAGATGCAATTTCAAAACCCCGGGAGCACCACTGCGGTAGCGTGGTGGTTTGCTCTCGAATGCCGCTCCACCACCACGCTACCGCGGGGTGCTCCTTACGTCGAACTCACGTTTATTATTCCGCCTGTTGCTTTTCCATTTCCGTCGCCAATTGTTTCAAGCTCACGTTGAGAGCCCGGCAAATGCGACAGATGCTGGCAAGCGAGACGTTTTGTTGTCCGCGTTCCGCCGTTCCCATGTAATTGCGATGGAGTCCGGCAAGTGCGGCCAGCTTTTCCTGGGACAGCTTTGCCCTGAGCCGGAACTTTCGCACCGCTTTCCCAAACGCGACCTGCTCAACTTTGAATTCATCAGACTTCACATAACGCAATGTAGGCGCGAGATGATCCTTGCTCTACCCTGTATCGTGTTGCACTGTATACTGTTCTTATTATAATGCCAAGACACTCGCCTATGGCGTTCCGAGCCGCAACCGTCAGGGCTCTGGCGCTGCGACCGCCTCTACCGCGATGTTATCGCACGGTCGCAGTCTGACGGTCGCGACTCGGAACGCCATAGGCAAATCGGTTCCTACAGGACCAATTTACTGCCGCGAGTCGATGTCCGCGTAAACCGTATATTGTCCGATGTTCTTCGATTTGTCCGCATTCGGAAACTGATCGTACTTGATCGCTTCCACGTGGCCGTCGGCAAACGCCGCATTGGCATATTGCTGCTTCGTATGGCGGAAACCGACCCGGCTATTGGTGACGCTATTCACGCCGTTGAGACCATTGCAATTCTGCTTCCCCGCATACAGCCCGTCCGCCAACGCGATCAAGTGCGACGGGCGCCTGAACATAATCCCCTTGGTCAGCCGCATCACCGCCCCTGTGCCCTGGTATCCGACCGACCCGGTGTAATAAACGTCCTGATCCGTCGTGGTCGACGAGCCGATCGGGTTGGCGGAGTTGATCCAGTACGCCACGCGAAGGGTCCGCGTGAACCCGCGGTCGGCGAGAATCTGGGCGGCGGTGGCGGTGGCAGGGTCGCTCGAGTCGATGGGGGGAACATTCTTCTTGTCGGGCGTGCGAACGCTGGGCCATTCAAAATAGCCGCGGGGTTTATTCGGATCGTCGCCCGTATCGCCATCGGCCATGCCCAACATCTCCACGGTACTCGGGCAATAGAAAATATTCCCTTGCCCTGAGCGTTTTCCGGGGATCACGCCGTCGCGGTCCAGGATCGGTGCCCATCCGTCGAGCGGATCGTTATAGCCGCCGGAATAGGTGTTGTCCGCGCTCGATCCGCCCATGTTGTACGAAGGCACGACGTACCCGTCATTGTCCGACTGGTAGACCACCAGTCCTGTCCCGATGCCCCGGAGATTGGCCGCGCAAGTCGTCAGCTTGGCATAATCCTTGGCATTCGCCAGCGCCGGCAGCAGCAGCGCAATCAACAGCGCAATAACGGCAACCACCACCAGCAACTCAATCAACGTAAACGCTCTTCGCATCATCATGGCTTTCTTCCACTAACACCTAATATTTTAAGCTTTAATGGCAAAAGTGCAAGCCAATTGCTCTGTCTCAATCCTCTATCAGAGTCGCGACCGTAAGGGAGCGATCCGTGCGACAATGCGGAGATAAAGCCTGTCGCTCCCTGACGGTCGCGGCTCTGATGGCCGAATGGTGGAGGGTTGAGACAGAGCACAAGCCAATCATTTTGTTGCTGTAGTACGCAACGCGACTTATGTACTACATAGCTGGGAGGAACGCATGAATGAAAGGAAAAGCGTACAATTTTTAACTTTGTGACTTTTTTTCTTCGTTACGATTCTTCGTTACGTCGAACTGACGTTGGTTTACTGTCGCGGGTGGTGGTTGCGGTGGACTTGTTTGAGGCGGTCGGCGTCGACGTGTGTGTAGATTTGGGTGGTGACGACGTTGGAATGACCGAGGAGTTCCTGGACGACGCGGAGGTCCGCACCGCCGGAGAGCAGGTGCGTTGCGAAGGTGTGGCGGAGGGTGTGGGGATGGATGGCGTGTATGCCGGCTTGGCGGGCGAATTTTCGGACCAGTTGCCAGAGGATGATGCGGGTCATGGGGCCGCCGGAACGGGTGAGGAAGACCTTGTTCGCGGCGGCTTTGGCGCGGGTGGTTTTGACGTTGATGAGTTCGGGGCGGAGCGTGTTCAGGTAGTCATTGATCGCATGGATGGCGTGTTTGCCGAGCGGGACGATGCGTTCCTTTTGGCCTTTGCCGAGGATGCGAACGACGCCCAGGTCGAAGTGCAGGTCCTCGAGGTTCAGCTCAGCGAGTTCCGAGGCACGCAGTCCTGAGGCGTAGAAAAGCTCGATGATGGCTTTGTCGCGTTTTGCCAGGCGATTGATTTCCTCGGAACCGGCGACGGCGAGCAGGGCGGCGATCTGCTCGCGGCCGAGAACGTCCGGAAGTTTCTTCCAACTGTGCGGCGTTTCGAGCAGGTCGGTGGGATTGTTGGCGACGTATTGGCGGCTGATGGCGAAACGGTAGAACATTTTGAGGGAAGCGATATGCCGGAGAATGGAGGGGGTGGCGAGTTTCTGTTCGGTCTGGAGGAATTGAAGGTATTTAGCGACAGACGCGGCGGAGGCGGAGGCGATGGCAATGTTGGCGATGTCGCAGAAAGCGGCAAAATCGCGCAGATCACGCGAATAGGCGGCGATGGTGTTTGGGGAGAGCCCGAGCTCCATTTCGAGATACAACAAGAACTGCGAAATGGCGTTAGAACGAGTTTCGAGTTTCGATTGGAGGGCGGGGCTGTCTGTCAGGACGATTCGCGGCATCAAGCGATTATCGGCACGTATGGCGGCTTGAGGGGAGTTTTCGTGGTTGCGGGGCGGGACGGACGATATAATGAATGCATGACGATTATTTTGGACAATTTGCCGACGCATGTGACTGAGGCACTTGCGAAGCAGGCTAAGCTTGAGGGGAAAAGCTTGCAGGATGTTGCCGCGGAAGCGATCGTCCGAGGCGTTGCGACCCGGAAGCGGGATTTGAGCCGATATCGGGGAAAATGGATTGAAGATCCGGCGGTCGATGCGGCCCTGAAGAGCTTCGATGAGGTAGACGAGGAGATGTGGCGGTGAGAGTTGCGCTGGATACGAACCGCTATTCAGACTTTATCAAAGGCGAATCAACCGTTGCGGAAGTTCTGGAGTCAGCTGACGAGATTGTGATGCCGTTTGTGGTGGTTGGGGAGTTGCGAGCGGGATTTGCGGCAGGCACGCGTGGCCAGGCAAATGAAACGTTGTTACGGGACTTTCTGCGAGAACATAACGTGCGTGTGGTCTTTGCGGATGCGGAGACGTTGGACCATTATGCGCGTTTATTTGGAGAGTTGAGCCGGGCAGGAAAACGCATTCCGTCGAGTGATTTGTGGATCGCGGCGATTGTGCTTCAACATGGGCTGGCGCTTTGCAGCAGGGATTCGCATTTTGATCATCTGCCGCGGATTTTGCGGGTTTAGGTGTTTGGTGCTGGTGGGAGCGATTCTGTGGTAGCGGGGATGTCGGTGGGCTTGTCGCTGGATTGTTCCTGGACGGGTTTGGGCGGAGACTTGCGGGCGAAAAGTTTGGTGGCGGCGTTGAGAATGTCGGCAGGCGAAGCGATGTCGCGCAGGCGGAGATACAGACCTGGATCAGCTTCGCCCTTGAAGAGATGGTGGGCGAGCAGCGAGAGTTGCTCGGCGACGGAGGCGGTGAGAGCGGTGGTGGTGGGAAGGTTTTTCAGAGATTGGCAATGTGCGAAGAGGGCTTGGGCGGCGGTGGCGAGGTCTTTCTTTTTGAATTGTGGAAGGCGTTCGATCGGAGCTGTCCCCCCCTCGTGCCAGGGGTGGATGAGCCAGGGTTCGAGGTAGGGTTTGCCTTGGCCGGGCTGGAGGGCGAGCCAGGTAAAGTTGTCGAGGGACGAGAGGTAAGCCAACGGCTCGACGTCAAGAAAGGCGGCTCGGATAAGACGCTGCTTGATCCTGCCGGCCTGTTCGAATTGCAAATTTGCGGCGGCGGATTTCATGGCGGATTCGGTTTCCTGGCGCCAGGCTTCGCGGGTGTTGCCGAT
This sequence comes from Phycisphaerales bacterium, assembly GCA_009781185.1. Lineage (GTDB taxonomy): Bacteria > Planctomycetota > Phycisphaerae > WQYP01 > WQYP01 > WQYP01. The sequence continues at coordinate 15,777 of WQYP01000069.1, forward strand.
GTTGGCGGCGAAGTCGAAAGCTCGGTTGATCTGTGAGTGGTACCAGGAGATCGGCGTTGAGCCGTCGCAGGGGGCGGGGCATTTGCCCATTTCCTTGTACGCGCATGCCTTGCCGTGCGGGGCCTGCACGAGAATGGCGTGATGGCGGCAGAGATCGAAGAGGTCTTGCAGTATTTCGATCAGTTTGCCGGCGGCGGATTTATCGCGAATAGGGCCGGCATAGCGAAAGCGAGAATCCGAAATATCCTGGGTGCGACGAAAATCGGGGAAGGAATCGGACAGATCGAGGGCGAGCCACCAAGTGTTGCGCCCCCCCCCCCAACCGATCATGGTTTTGTAAGTGTCGGGGAACAGCGTGCGAGCGGCGGAGCAGTAATGGAAGTTGGCGGAAAAGGGGGAATGGACGATTCGCCAATGGACGCGTGTGCAGACTTGGCCGTACTGAATGCGTTTGGTGAGCAGTTCGGGTGGATCGTCGGCGAGGCGGCGTTGGAGGGCAGCGCGAAGGTTTCCGACGGTGGCGAGGAGGAAGGGATGTTCGGGGTTGTCGGTGGCGGGGGAGGGAGCTGGGCCGGTGATGAGGTAGACGGCGGGCTTGGCGGGGACTTGCTTCCAGTCCGTGCGGGTGTCGATCGGCGAATTGCCGTCGATGGAAGCGGAGCGTTCGAAAAGATTTTCGATTTTCGATTTTCGATTTTCGATTTTGGATGCCATGGGCTATTTATGGTTCTGGGTTTGGGTGGTAAGGGTGGGGGAAACGTCGGCTTTTTTTTCGGGGATGAGGGTGACGGCGAGGGCGGTGAGGACCAAAAGCGTGGCAACGATGTACTGCCAATTCGGGCGTTCGCGGAGGAAGATGACCGCGAGGATGACACCGAAGGCGATGGAGGATTTGTCGATGGGGAGTGTTTTGGTGATGCCGGCGAGGGAGATGGATTTATACATGCAGAGCCATGAAAGGCCGGAGGCGAGGGCTGAGAAGGTGATGAAGAGCCAGTTGCGAGCGGACCAGTGGGCGATTTCCGAGAGTTTTGGCGCGGCAAATATGGCGATGAGCCAAACAATGGGAACCGCCAAAGTCGTGCGAGCGGCGGTGGCGAGATCGGAGTTCACGCCACCCATCCCGGCCTTGATGAAGACGTTGGTAGCGCCGGCGAAAACGGCGCCGGCAATGGCGAAAACCCACCAGGAAACAGAATTGAGCCAAGGCATGGAGGACCTCCTGAAGAAGCCAGACGAATGACGAAATTCGAATGACGAATGACGAATCAAATCCGAATGTTCAAATGTTCAAATGACGGAAACCTCCCCGCAAAGCGGGGTCGCTACAAGTGTTTTGAACATTCGTCATTCGGTCATTTGAATTTGATTCGTCATTCGTCATTCGAATTTCGTCATGACTTCTACACGCCCATGCCGGTGATGGTGGCTTCGAAGACCAGGGTGCCGTTATTGATGCCCTGGCATTTGGCGACACAGCGGCGGCGGGTGCTTTCGACCATTCTGGCGATCATGTAGAGTTTGGTGGGCGGGACGACGGTGCCGCGGAAGATGACGTCGTTGCATCGAGCAAAGCCCATGAAGCCCAGCTCGGGGAAACGCTGCATCGCGCGGTAGGCGCAAAGCTGGGCGGCACATTCGATCATGAGTACGCCGGGCATGAGGGGGCGTCCGGGAATATGGCCGCGGACCCAGAATTCGTTTTCGGTGATCTCTTTGACGGCGATGGCGGCGTCGATTTCGTCATCGACGTGCACGATGCCGGAGAGGAGTTCGAATTCGTAGCGTTGAGGAAGGACTTCGCGGATTTTGTCGATGGGAATGACGATTTTGTTGAGATCGACGCTGGAGATATCGTAGAGGAACGGAGGGGCCATGGGGTACTGCCTTTGGTAAACGAATTAGTTATTGGTTATTCGTATATTAGTTATTAGGAGGGAGGAGCTGGCTTCTGTGCAACCTACCTCCTAATAACTAATAACGAATATACTAATAACTAATAAATAATCACGGCGTGGTTGATCGGGATTCGAGGACTTTGACGCGGATGGCCTGGGCCTGCTGTTTGATTTCCTGCATGGACTTTCGGACGCGAGTGCCAGCGGCCTTGTTGCCGCCGATGGCCTTCTGATAGTCCTCCTTGGCGGCGGCAACCATTTTTTCGAGTTGCTCAAAAGCGTCGCCGCCGCCCGAGAGAGGGGTGAGATTCGGGGTCGGAACAGTCGTCATAGCGAAAAACCTCCAATGTATTGCTTCGTGCCTGCAGAGCGTACGTTATTGTCGCCAAAGCAGACGGCTTTTCAACAATATTATCGGCAAGAATCTGTTTTTTATGGTTCTATTGGGGCTCAGGGACGCCTCGACAACTGTCTTCGAGCTCATCGGTGGGGTCGATGGGGCGCGAGGTGGTGTATTGGCCGGTCATCCAGTTGTTGAGGTCGAGCAGACGACAGCGGTCGGAGCAGAAAGGGAAAGTCGGGACGTTGATGTTGGGGAGGAGGGTTTTGCACATGGGGCAACGGAAGACGGTGCCGTCGTTGCCGAACGGCTTGTCGGGAGGAGGAGGCGGAGAATGGGAAAAGGAAGGCATGGTGAATAGTGAATGATGAATAGTGAATGGTGAAAATAGGGTTATTTGGCTTTTTTTGCGGGGGTTGAGGGGGATGATGGGGCGGCGGCGGATGTGGTGGGAGGGGGGGATTCGGATTTGGTTTCGGTTTTGGCGGGGTCGGTTTTGGGGGAGTCGTTTTTGGCGGCGGATTTGTAAGTGTCGGAACGATAGTCGGTTATGTAAAAGCCGGAGCCTTTAAAGAGGAATCCGGCGCCGCCGGAGATGAGGCGTTTGACTTTCTTTTTTTTGCACTTGGGGCAGATGGTGATGGGGGCGGCTTTGATGGATTGGAATTCCTCAAAGGTGTGATGGCAGTTGCCGCAGACGTATTCGTAAGTGGGCATGACAATCCTGTGATCAACTCAACTCATGGGCAGGTCGCGCGACCTGTCGTGAAAGGAGACTATTTTACCTTTTTTGGGAGGCGATTTGCACGCAAATAACACGAAATAGCATGAAAATGGCGCGGAATGTCCACGATTTTTCTCTTTGACGGACGAGCCGAGGCCGAGGCAGATCATAATGCCCCGTTGCTTCCGTCGTCCGCGCAATTCATGCGCGTGAGACGTGTACGGGACGACAGAATGTTCGCCTGAGGAGAAATATCCATGCCTTCCGACTCTTTGTCTTTCAACCGCGTTTTCGCAGGTAGATTAACTTCCAAGCAGGCGCGAGGCAAGCGGGACAAAAGATTGCTATTGGAAAATCTGGAAATCCGAACCATGCTCTCGTCCGATCCGTCATTGCCGGGAATTTCGGCTCCTGACCATAACGAAGTGTCTGTCGCGCTCGTCGCTCCTCAGAACCAGGTCACAGCCGTTCCTGTCGCAAGTGCCGTCGGCGTCGGTGCTGGTGCCGCGCCAGCGGGATACAACGCCAACGACTGGGCGAAAGTCACTGCCGCCGGTATCAATAAGTATGTGTCATGGCTATCCAACGGGAGCGAAATGAGACTCTGGAGTATCAATATTTCTGGTTGTTCTCTACGCGGTACACTTGATCTTTCCGGCTGCACGACTCTACAATATCTCGATTGCAACGATAACCAATTGACGTCGCTGAACGTTTCTGGTTGCATAGCTCTGCGAAATCTCGGTTGCACCTACAATCAATTGACATCTCTTGATGTATCTGATTACACGGCTCTGCAAATTCTCTATTGCAGTGACAACCAATTGACGACACTGAAAGCTCCCGGCTGCACGGCCCTAACGACTCTTACGTGCGACAACAATCAATTGACAGAGCTGGACGTCTCTGGCGATACAGCACTGCCAACTCTCGATTGCTCGAACCAAAAATTGGGTAGCACCGCTTACGGCGACGTCGTATCACCGCTGAACGTCTCCGGTTGCACGGCACTGACAACCCTTGATTGCAGCAACAACCAACTGACGTCCGGCGGTCGCTATCTGGCTCCATTGGACCTTAGCGAATGCACGGCATTGCAAACCCTCAATTGCAGCAACAATCTGATGACAGAATTGGACTTATATGATTGTCAGAATCTAACGAATCTTGATTGTAGTAACAACAAGTTGACAAGCATCACGTTTTATTGGCAAAGTCCACCGTTGCAGACGGTCGATTGCAGCAACAACCAAATCGACATTTTGAACTTTGGGGGAAGCGACAAGCTGGAAACGCTCGACTGTCATTCCAATGTTTTGACGTGGTTGATCCTTAAGCAATCCTATGACGCTACGCTAAAAACGCTAGACTGCCACGACAACAAACTTCCAAGTCTTGATCTGCTCGGCTGCACGGCACTGCAAACTCTCGATTGCCAGAACAACAAATTGCCGACTCTGAACGCCTCCAGTTGCACGGCTCTGCAGACGCTCTCCTGCCAAAACAACCAAATGACGTCCCTGAACACCTCTGGCTGCAAAAATCTGCAAACGCTCTCTTGCCAAAACAATAAATTGCCATCCCTAAACGTTTCCAACTGCAAGGATTTGCAAACCCTTTCCTGCCAAGGCAACCAATTGACATCCCTGAATGTCTCCAGCTGTACGGCCCTGCAAACGCTCTCTTGCCAAAACAATAAATTGATATCTCTGGATGTTTTCTACTGCAAGGATTTGGATTCTCTCGATTGCTCCTCCAACCAATTGACTTTTTCAACGTTGCCTTGGACCAATGCCAACAACTACATCTATAGCCCGCAAAACAACGTTTCCATCGTGTCATCGCTTTCGCCCGGGGCGACCTTGAACCTGTCCAAAGATGCCGTGATCTACGATCCGCTCATGCCGAACGTATACACGTGGCCGACCGCATACATGTGGTATTACGCCGACGGAACCGTCGTTTCCAAAGACGATTACACGGAAACAAACGGCCAATTCGTGTTCGGCGGCCTCAATAACGGTGACGTCATCTACTGTATGATGACCAATGCGAGGTTCCCGAAATTGGGACTGCAAACGACGCAGGTCACGATCCAGGCGTCGGCGTCGGCGACGTCGACGGTGAATGTTGTTCCGCTGTCCGTGAAGGCTACGGCTGACGGGATGAGCGCGATCGTGATTTCGTGGAAGGCGCCGAAGGCGACCAGCGTGCCGAGCGGGTACGAGGTGGTTGGGTACAATATATATGATTCTGTTGGGAATCTGATCAGCACGGCTGCGGCGGACGATACGTCGTTCCGTGTCGCCGATCTGCCCACGCCGAATACCGCATATACATTTAAAATTGTCGCTGTTTGTCAGCCCATAGGCGGCGGTGAGGCGGTGGAGTCGAGTAAGGCTGTTGTGGTGAAGGGGAAGACGACGGCGTTTCTGGCGCCGAAACTTGTCAAGGCGGTGGCGGGGGATGTGAGTTATACGAGTATCACGATTCGCTGGCAGGCGAACGCCGATGCGGATGGTTTCAATGTGAACTGTTTGCTGAATAAAACGGTTGTTCCGCTGGATTTTGGGGACGGCGGGAATGCGAGCTATTTGTATGACAATGGGAAGATTGTTGGCGTGACGATCACTGGGCTTTCGGCTGGGGCGAAGTATAGTTTTACTGTCAGCGGTAAGAACTCGGTGTTGGATGTGGAATCGGCGATGCTGAAAGTGTCGGTGGCGACGTTGAAGTTTCCGGTGACGAAGGCGCCGACGTTGGTGAAGGGGCAGGTTATGGCGGACTCCGCGGCGTTGACGTGGAAGGAGACGGTTTTGCCGAAGGGCGTTGAGGGGTCGGTCGGCTATGAACGGTATTACACCGAGACGAAGGGGCTGAAGCCGGGGCAGTCCGGCTGGACGCTGCTTCCGGGTACTGTGTTCACCGGCGGCACATCGGCCACCATCACTGGTCTGGAACCCGGCAGGATTTATTATGTGTACGTTCGGTCGATCTGGAGCGAGGACGCGAATGCCTTCAGCGATTCGGGCGTTTTGCAGGTTAAGATGGTAAGCGTCCGGTGAAGCCCGTCTTCTCGTCGGTCGTAGATTTAGTGACGATGCCTCCGTTTTGAATGGAGGTATCAATGGAACAATCGGAACAGTCGCAATCGCCCAAGGCACAATCGTCAC
>WQYP01000070.1 GCA_009781185.1 Phycisphaerales bacterium
CCCCGCGTCAACACCGCCGGCCTCCTCCCCAGCTTCTGCAACTCCTTCACCAGCATAATCACCGTCGGCGTCTTGCCCGTCCCCCCAGTCGTAATATTCCCCACCGAAATCACCGGCACCGGCAACCGGACCTGCTTGATCACCCGCAAATCAAACGCCAAATTCCGCAGCCCAATCACAACGGTATAAAACCACGACAGCACTTCAAACACAAAGCGCAAAATCGCTGGAACTGCTCCTGCCCTCTCCCCGGAAATCACGGATCGGTACCAATTCTCCATGCGGGGATTGTATACCAACCGCATCTAAATGTTGACTCTCTATTAAGCTCTAAATCACCAGATTCACCATCCGCCCCCTGACATAAATCTTCTTCTTCAGCTCCTTCCCGGCCAGATACTTCTGCACCTCCGGATCCGCCAACGCCGCGGCAATCGCCGCCTGCTCGTCCGCATTCGACGGCAAGGTGATCCGCGAACGCAACTTCCCATTCACCTGCACCGGCACCTCGATCGTCGCGTCGATCAGCATCGCCGGATCGAACGTCGGCCAAGACTGCTTCGAAATCGATCCGCTCCCGCCCAACTTCGCATGCACTTCTTCCGCGAAATGCGGAGCAAACGGCTCGAGTATTCGCGCGAAAGTCATCGCCGTTTCGACCGAAATCGACGGAGCCTTCGCCAGCAGGTTATTGAATTCCATCATCGCCGCGATGGCCGTGTTGAACGATAAACGCTCGATGTCGTCGCCGATTTTTTTGATCAGGCGATGCAGCGCTCGCGTCGTCGCCTCGTCCTGCCCACCACCACCCACCTTGGCGTTGTCATTTTCATCGAAAATATTCCGCCACACACGCTGCAGAAACCGATACACGCCTTCCACGCCCGCGGTCGACCACGGCTTCACCTGCTCCAGCGGGCCCATGAACATCTCGAACATCCGTAGCGAATCGGCGCCGTACTCCTTAATCACATCGTCCGGATTCACCACATTGCCGCGGGATTTCGACATCTTGAACGACCGCGCATCGACTCGGATCGACGGGTTGCTCTTAAGGACAAACGAATCACCCTTCTTTTCGGCATCAGCCGGATCGACGCGTTCGCCAATCAAATCCTCGCCCGTCTCTTTGTGTTTCGACATGATCAGCGAGCCGTCCACGGTGACGTTCGGATCGACCATCTCGTACGAAATCGGCTTGTGCTCTCTGGTCTTGAACAGCGTGAATTCCGCTTCGCCCAGGATGAGTCCCTGATTCACCAGTCTCTTGAACGGCTCATTCGACGTCGCCAGTTCACGATCAAACAGCACCTTGTGCCAAAACCGCGAATACAGCAGATGCAGTACCGCGTGCTCCACGCCGCCGATGTACAAATCGACGCCACCACCACCCCCTGGCCCCGCATTGCCATGCGGGGCTCCAAGCCAGTATTTTTCGATAGCGGGATCGACGAAGGCCTTATCGTTTTTGCTATCAAGGTAGCGGATGTAGTACCAGCACGACCCCGCCCACTGCGGCATCGTATTCAACTCTCGCCGCGCCGGCACCGCGCCGGAAGTTCCCGCCGGTACCACCCGTGCCATTTCCTCCCCATTCTCCACCACCCGTTCCAGCAACACATGCACATTCACCCAGTCCTTCGCCTTCGACAGCGGCGGTTCGATCGTCCCCGTCGGCTTGAAATCCTCCAACTCCGGCAACTTCAACGGCAACTCCGAATCCACGAGCGACACCGTCGTCCCATCCGCCAAATGCACCAACGGAAACGGCTCACCCCAATACCGCTGCCGCGAAAACAACCAATCCCGAATCTTATAATTCACCATCCTCTTGCCAATCCCTCTCTCCTCCAGCATCCCCGTTATCTTCTTCTTCGCTTCCGCCGTCGGCAACCCTTCAATCCAAGCCGAATTCACCGCCACCCCATCCTCCACAAACGCCGCCTGCCGCACATCTACTGGCTTCTGGCTTCTGGCTTCTGGCTTCTCTCCAAGCTTCTCCCCCACCACCTGCACAATCGGCAACTTAAATTTCGTCGCAAACTCGTGATCGCGTTCATCATGTCCCGGCACCGCCATGATCGCCCCTGTCCCATATCCCATCAGCACATAATCCGAAACAAAAATCGGAATACGTTTCTGATTCACCGGATTGATCGCATAAATTCCGCTAAACACGCCGGTTTTCTGCGTATCTTCCTGCCGTTGCCGATCCGACCGTGACGCCGCCCATTGCCGATACGCCGCCACCGCCTCTCGCGGCGAAGCCTTGCCATATTTCCATTTTTCCATAATCCCAGCCTCCCACGCCTCCGGCAGACCCGAATGCATCAGCGGATGCTCCGGCGCCACCACCATATATGTAGCCCCAAACAACGTATCCGGCCGCGTCGTGAACACCGTCAAGTTTCGAGTTTCCAATTCCGGATTTCTTGAAACTTGAAACTCTGGGGGGGGGAAACTTGAAACTTCAAACTCCACCTCCGCCCCTTCCGATTCGCCGATCCAGTTCCGTTGCATTTCCTTGAGCGAATCGGACCAGTCCAGTTGGCCCAGCCCATCCAGCAGCCGCTTCGCATAGGCTGTGATTCGCAGCATCCACTGCCGCATCGGACGTCGTTCGACCGGAAACCCGCCGACCTCCGACTTGCCGTCGATCACTTCCTCATTCGCCAGCACCGTCCCCAATCCCGGGCACCAGTTCACCGGCACCTCCGCCTCATACGCCAGCCGATATTCCGCCAACACTTTCCGCCGCTCCGTCGCGATGAGCGAATCCCACTCCCTACCTCCTGGCGCCGCCCGCTTCCCGCTCTTGAACTCCTCAATCAGCTCGTGGATCGGCCGCCCCTTCTGCAGCTTCTCGTCAAACCATGTGCGATACAACTTGAGAAAAATCCATTGCGTCCACTTGTAATAATGTGGATCAGTCGTATCGACTTCACGGTCCCAGTCGTACGAAAAGCCCAGCGACTGCAACTGTGTACGAAAGCGGTTGACGTTGTTGGCCGTCGTTTCTCGCGGATGCACATTGTTTTTGATCGCGTACTGCTCCGCCGGCAGCCCGAACGCATCCCACCCCATCGGATGCATCACGTTAAAGCCCTTCGCCCGTTTGTACCGCGCAATGATATCCGTCGCCGTGTACCCCTCCGGATGCCCCACATGCAGCCCCTGTCCCGACGGATACGGAAACATATCCAACACATAATACTTCGGCCTCGCCCCCCCCCCCCACGTATCCGCGGCATCCGTGGCGAACGATTTCTGATCCGCCCAAAACCGCTGCCATTTTTTCTCGATCTGCGACGGGTTGTAACCAGGCATATGAAAACTCCAGAAAAATCAGAGCCGCAATCGTAAGAGTGCCATGACAATAACGCAATTCACTGGCCATTGACTCCGCCTCAAAACCCGTTTACCGTCTTCCATCGAAAAGTGTGAAGGGAGTCCCCATGAAGTTTGCCATTCTTGTCGCCTTGATCGTTTGCTGCCCACTTGCCGCCCTCGCTCAAACCGTTTACGAACCTCCGCGTTATCAATTCGGCCGCTACGGCGAAATCTTCTACGGCGGCACCAACCCCGACTTCTTCGCCAACAACTACTCCTTCTTCCGCGACCGCCCACTGACCGACATCAGAATCAGAATCTTCTCCGACCGCTTCCCCTATGAAGAAGCCGGCCGATTCGGCTACACCATCAACGACGTCCGCAACGAAGCCTACGCCAACGTCCCGCGTCTCCAAACCATGCCTCCCTCACCACCACCCGCCCCCGCCGCCACGCCTTCTCCCGTCGCTGACCAGCGACTTAAAGCCATCCCCCTCCTCCACTGGGCCAAGGCCGAACAGACCCGCAACCCCGCACTCTACAAAGCCCTGATCTACGAAGCCGCCAAGTACGACCCCGCCGCCACCACCGCCCTCGTCAAGCAACTCCAGCAAGCAAAACCCGTAACGTCTCCGGGAAGTGGAGGAGTGGGGCGGCAGAGTTGACTCGCCGCATCCAACCTTCGACAATCTCCCCGAGCTTTGCCTCGAAAGGATTCGCTCATGACCAAGACCACTCGCCTCCTCGTCGGAGCCGCGCTCATTGTTTCCCCCACTCTCATCAGCCTCGCACAACTCAACGTCTCGCCTCCCACTTCGACCGCCACGACGATCCCTGCCGCCACGCAACCCACCACCGTCCCCTCCGCCAGGAGCGTTCTGGAAGGCCTCATTAACGACCCCGTCAGCGCTCCTGCCGCCCAGCCCGTCTCCCCCGCCATCAACCCCGACCCCACGCTCACTCCCGCCATCTCCGCCAACGCCCCCAAGCCTCCCGTCACCACACGCCGCATCGAAAAAGACGCCCTCCAAGGCATCGGCCGCCTTGTCAAGGATGACAAAAACAACGCATGGATCTTCGTCTTCGACTCCGACGGTCCCTCCATGACCGATCCCCCCATCGGCCTGCTCCCCAACCGCATCCTCGAAGCCATGGAACAAATCAACGCCAAGAGTCCACGCGGCGCCAAATTCAAAATCGCCGGCGAAATCACCGAATACAAAGGCAAAAACTTCCTCCTCCTCCGCAACGTCTACGAAATCCGCGACCTCAACCAGGGCATCGGAGGATAATTCGTAAAATTCGTAAAATGAGTTCAATTCGTAAAATTCGGGCAGAGCGCTCGCTTGTCGGCTCGCGGCTAAACTTTGGACGTCCCCCTCTCTCCACGAATTTTACGAATTGAACTCATTTTACGAACTCTTATTCCACCACCACCTCTTCCACGAACTTCTGATACTCCGCCTTCGCCTTTTCCGTCGCGTCCTGCAATTCACGCATCTCTTTCGTGACCTTTTTCAAATCCGTATCGTGCGCCTTGAGATCCGCCACCGCGTCCGCTTCGCTCTGGCTGCCCTTTGGCAGTACCCGCAGGTTCTCACGAATATTCCCCTGCTCCTCCAATAGCCGCGACCGCTCCGTCTGCTTCCGTTTGTATTTCACTTCCATGTCCGCGATCGTCGCCCGGCGATCACTCACCGCCCGGAGCACTTCCTTGACCTTGCCTGAAATCGCCCCCTCTTTCATGTAGGCCTGCATCGTATCGACATCCATCCTCAGAAGCCCCTGTTCCGCCAGCGTCACATTTTCCTGCACCACCCGCAGCACACCGAAGGACTTCGCCTTCACAGGTACCTGGAACCGGTACATCGTCTCGGTCTTCTCCGAATACTTCGCCGGCTCCTTGAGCACGTAATCCTTAATCATCGGCGACTCGACCACCACCTCCTTCTCCCTCGCCCCCTTGTTCTCCAACGAATACTCCTTCACCTCGCGATGACGATAACTGAGTTTGAGCATCCCCTTACCAACCGCCGCTCCGATCAGTTCCAGCTCATCATTATTCTTCACAACCGCCGCCGCCATCTCCTGGTCCACCGCGTAACTCAACAACCGCGTCTGACCCGGCGGAATATCCTCGATCCTCGCGTCGCCCGCATAACTCGTCCCCTCCTTCACCGTGTCCAGCACCGTGATCGGCCCGCCCAACAAATACTTCTCCGACTTGTTCTTCAATCGCACCCCATACAGCGGATGCCCCGCGAGCACATCCACGTTGTAGATGCTCACACGATCGAACTCGACCATTTCGGTGATGATCGGGATCATGCTCGACTGTTGCCGCGGCAATGTTACTTTCTCCACGTTGTAATGAAACATCTCGCCGATCTTGTTCGTCTGCGCAACCGACGCGACGCCCTGCGAATAATCCTTCATCGTTCGGCCAGGCCATCCTGTATCCGACGAATCGCCGCTACCGCCCGTGCTGAAGAGCGAATTGTTGCTGCTGCTCTCACTCTTCGTAGTCCTACCCTGCGTGATGTCAGACAGGTTGAACGACGGCGGCCTCACATTCCCCGACAAATCCACCGCATCCTTATCCGCATCGCCACCCCCCCCCCCATACATTTGCGGTTTCACCAACACAGCGATATCTGAAGTCATCACCGGACGCGGGTTGTACAGCGGCTGATACAACAACTCGATAAACCCCAACGGCCGCCCGCCTACCAACGACAATTCCACATCCGTCCAATCGTTGTCCGTCTGATTCTCCACAATCGCCCACCCCTGCAATTTCGCCATGTCCTTCGACGTCGCGTCCGGCAGCATCAATCGATAACTCGTCTTCCACACCGGCGTCTCCACCAGATACCCCATCCCCACACGGCGCTTCCCCACCCCCTCAAAATTCACCGTCATCACCTTCTTCGATTGATCCCGCGCCTGCGCCAGAGTCGCCAACGCCTTGTTCATCTCCGTCTTGATCTTCTCGTCCTTCACATCCAGTTTTCGCACATCCTCCAGCGCCACCGCCCGAATCCCCGCCGCCGTGATCACATTCACCGTCCAAGTCGTCACCGTCTTCTCCGCATCCCCCTTGCCCACCACCCGATCCTTCGACTCCACCCCCAGCACCGTCCCCTCGACCGTCTCATCCCCCAACACCAGTCCCACCTGTGCCCCGCGTATCTGATTCACAATGTCCGCCAGTGGTGGATTCCCCGACAAATCCACCTGAAAACTCTTCAGCGTCTTATTCACCGGATCATTCGCCGCATACGTCACATTCCGCACAATTCCCCCATCCCGGTCATACACCACCAGACTCTTGAGCACATCATTAATCTGAGCCGTCTCAAACCGCATCGGCGTCGCCAAATTCCCCTCCGCCACTCCTTCATGCTCAAAGAACCCCACCCCACTCGAAAACAGCACCACCCGCTTCACCGGCACCTCCGCCGCCCCCACTTTCGCAACGTTCTCTTTAACCCATTCCGTCTTATCCGCCGCCCCTTGTCCCCACACCACTCCCGCCACCGCCACCGCCATCACCGCCGCCACCATCGCCTTACGCATCGCAATCCTCCGCAAAACAGCCATGATCTCAGCCGCACCACCGCAGCATATTGGTGCATTCTCGCTCCCGTATGATTCGCACGCAACTTCTTTCTGTTTTGAATACAATGTCCGAGCTCGACGAAGGCTGTGGGATGGGGAAGCGGTGTGGGTTTTGGTACACTGGCGAAACTTGCTTTGGATGAACGGGTGTCGCAGAGGATGTGCTGCCATGGGGCAGGTGTTACAGGTTGATGAAGCGCAAGTGCTTCGGGAGTGCCGGGTGGGGCCGTTTGTGCTGAAAACACCGGCGATGCAGGCGGGATTGGCGGGATATTCCGATATGGCCATGCGTGTGGTGGCGAGGCGGAGAGGATGCCCCTATGCGGTGACCGAAGCTCTGCTCGATCAGGTGCTGCTCCGCGGCGGACGCGGCCGGAAGAAAGGAACGATCCTCCGCGATGAAGATCATCCGGTGGCGGGGCAATTGATAGGCTCGGACGGAAAGGAACTGGCGGCGGCGGCAAAGGTGCTGCTCGAAGCAGGCTTTGATGGAATCGATTTGAATTTCGCCTGCCCGGTGAGGAAGGTGGTCGGGCGGTGCCGCGGCGGGTATCTGCTGAGCGATCCGGACGGAGCAATCGAGATTCTGCGGCGAGTACGAGAAGCCGTTCCGGAGGGGAGAATATTGTCCGTCAAATTGCGGCGAGCGCTCAACGAAACGCCGGAAGCGGCGGAATACTTTGAGCAGGTGTTCGCGGAGGCCTGCCGACTGGAATTCGCGGCAATCGCGGTGCATGGGCGAACGGTGGAGCAAAAATATACAGGGTTTGCAAAATGGCCGTTTTTGGCGGAACTGAAAAAACACATGCCAAAGAAAGTAACACTGTTCGGATCGGGCGACGTGTTCACGGCGGAAGACGCGCTACGAATGTACAAAACAACAAGTGTAGATGGTATTTGGATTGCACGCGGAGCGATCGGCAACCCCTGGATTTTCCGGGAATTTGCGGCGTTGTCGCGGGGGGAATCTTTACCTGATCCGCCGACGATTTTCGAGCAACGTGAGGCGCTGCTGGAGCACTTTGCGATGGCGGTGGAAATTTACGGCGAAGAGCTCGCCTCGCGACAGATGCGGAAAATCGGTATCAAATATGCAAAGCTGCATCCCAATGGACCGCGGGTCTGGCGAGAATTTATTGCGGTGAAACGGCAACGGGATTGGGATACGGCGCTGATGCGGCATTACGCGGCAGATGGACCAGGCGTACGGATTGGAAGTGTGCCGGATGCGGAGGATGTGTGCAAACGCTTGGAAGGATATTGATTATCAAACCGACGGCGTTAGGGGATGTGGCGACGACGTTGCCGTTGCTTTGCGATTTGAAGACGGCGTATGGGGGGGGGGCGGCGGCGCAGATTGACTGGCTGGTGCATCCGGCGTATGCGGCACTGCTTGAGGGACATGACGCGATTGGCGAGGTGATCGCGTTCGATCGCAAAAAATTGGCGGCATGGTGGTATCGGCCAACGGCGTTTCGGGCGTTTGTCAAACTGTTCAAAACGTTGCGAGAGAAAAAGTACGACGCGGTAATCGATGCGCAGGGACTGTTTCGCTCGGGTTTTTTGACGTGGATAACAAAAGCGAAAGTGCGCGTGGGCTTTGCGCATGCGAGGGAAGGGGCGAGTCTGGTTTATACGCACAAGGTCGCTTTGCCGGAACGGGGAAAGCGGATGGTGGCGGTGGATCGGATGCGAGCATTGGGAACAGTGCTGGGGACCAATTCGGAGGAGCGAGCGGAATTTCGAGTGCCCGTCAAAACATACGATATTCCCGACGGATACATTGTGGTGATTCCGGGTGCGCGATGGGATACCAAGCGATGGAGCCTGGAGCGTTTTGCGGAGGTGGCGCGGCGATTGATTGCGCAAGGCAGGAGTGTGGTATTGCTTGGGTCGCCGGATGAACGGGCGATTTGTGAAGAATTGGGGCGGATGGATGGTTGTGGCGAAGTGATAAATCTGGCGGGACAAACGTCGATGGCGCAGATGATTGGGGCACTGGCGGGTGCGGAGTTGGTGGTGGCGAATGATTCGGGGCCGTTGCATGTGGCAGTGGCGTTGGGGAAACGGATCGTTGCGATTTATGGGCCGACGTCGCCGGAGTTTGTCGGGCCGTATGGGCAGATGGAAAATGTGGTGCGGCATGAGGTGGCGTGTCATCCGTGCCGGCAGCGAACGTGCGATCATCATGCATGCATGAAAAAAGTAACGGTGGAAATGGTATGGGAAAAAGTGAAAAGATCATTTTAGCGTCGGCGTCGCCGCGGCGGGCGGAGCTGTTGCGGAGCGAGGGGATTGATTTTGAGGTGCGGGTGAATCCGCACAAAGAGCCGCATCGGAAACCGGCGGGAATTCCGGCGGAGCTCTGGCCGATGTGCCTGGCGTTCATCAAGGCACAAGCAGTGCGGGCCACCTGTCAGCCACCGGCTCTGCCGGGGGGCCGAACAGTGATTCTGGGGGCCGACACCATTGTCGTGGAGGGTGAACGAATCCTGAACAAGGCGAGAGACCGCTCGCACGCTCGGCAGATTCTTGCGTCGCTCTCGGGAAAAGAGCATCGGGTGATCACGGGCATCTGCCTGATGTCGGCGGATGGAAAACGCGAACGATTAGCAAACGCAACAGCGCGTTGCCGGTTGCAGTTGACGTCGCGGCAGTTGGAAGCGTATCTCGACACGGGGCTCTGGAAAGGGAAAGCCGGCGCGTACGGGATTCAAGACGATCATGATCCGTTTGTAACGCTGTTGGAGGGCGACATCACGACGGTGATCGGATTGCCGTTGGAACTGGTGAAGCGGGAACTGGCGGCATTTCGACGCGGAACGTAATATACATTGGAGTTCACGCTTTAGCGTGCAACACGCTAAAGCGCGAACTCCGGTTCCAAAAGGAAAGTGAATATCATGATACATCGTTCTCGATTGGTGCTTGTGGCATTGGTGCTTAGCGCGGCGGTGTGCCGGGCGGAGGAGGAGGTGACGTTTCAGACCACGGAGATGACGATCAAGGACAAAAAGTTCACGGTGGAGATTGCCGACACCGAAACGCGGCGGGAGCGTGGACTGATGTACCGGGAAAAAATGGCGGCGGATCGCGGCATGATTTTCGTCTTCGAAACTGCAGCCAATTACAAATTCTGGATGAAAAACACAAAAATCCCGTTGGACCTTGTATTCCTGGACGCGTCCGGAAAAGTCGTGGGTATCTGCGATTTGAAGCCGGCCGACAAAACGCCTGTGGGATGCGGATCGGCTTCGCTCTACGCCATTGAACTCAATGCCGGCACCGCGAAAAACACGGGATTGAAAGTGGGGGACAAGATCGCCCTTCCCGAGAAAGTTCTAAAGGGCGACAAGCGCTCCGACGAAAAATAAGAAGAAGCCAGAAGCCAGTAGCCAGAAGCCAGAAGGTTGCTTATTCAAAACTTCTGGCTTCTGGCTTCTAGCTTCTGGCTTCTTGGCACACGAGAGGCGTCATGGTTGCTCCATCTCCACCTCGCATTCTGGTCGTGAGCGACAGTGTGCCATCGGAGGCTCTTGGAGGGGGAGGGCTCGGGCCGCTGCTGGCGCGTGACGACTACCGTTTTATTTTTGCCGACATGGCAGCCGCGTCGGAGAAAATCGCCAATCACGACCTTGCCGCGGCGATCGTGCTGGCGCCACCGCCCTATTTCAACGGACATCAAAAAGACCTGATCCACGTGATCGACGGACTCGTCCAGCGGCAGATCGGGGCGATCGTGCTGGCACATCAGGATGCAGATATGGCGATGGCTGAGCGTATGTGCCGCGCCGACGGCCTGATGGCGGTGCCGGTAACGTGCAGTGCGGATGAATTGGCGGGCCGGTTGGCGGGACTGGCGGCAGCAAGGCCGATTGTGGATCAGTTGCAGCGTGAAAACCATCTCCTGCGACAGTTCGATTCCGGCCTGAATTCGCGGATGTCGCAGATGGATGAAGAAATGCGCCTGGCGGCAAGGCTGCAGGTGGATTTTTTGCCGCGGAATCTGCCCGAGGTCGGCAAGGTGTCGTTCAACGTCTTCTTCCGCCCGGCGTCATACGTGTCGGGAGACATCTATGACGTGACACGCCTGGATGAAGATCACGTTGGTTTTTTTGTGGCCGACGCGGTCGGCCACGGAATGCCTGCAGCACTGCTGACGATCTTCCTCAAACGAGCATTGCAGACGAAGATCGTCACGCGGGACGAATACCGACTGGTGCTTCCAAACGAGGCGCTAACACATCTCAATAAGGAACTGGTATCGCAGCAACTTTCGATGTGCCAGTTCGTGACGATGGTTTACGGCATGCTCAACATCAAAACACTGGAATTGCAATGGGCGAGGGCGGGTCATCCGCCGCCGATGAAACTCAGCACGAACGGAACGGTCGAGGAATTGCAACTCGAAGGGGCACTGTTGGGCGTGTTTCCGGACGAGGTGTTTGCGTTGCAGACACTGCAGATGAAGCCGGGGGATTCGATCCTGATGTATTCCGACGGTTTCGAGTCCGCGTTTCCCGACGTGACAGGGGGGGGAGCGGGTGAGATCAACGAGCGGTATTATCAGGAATTCCGCAAACTAGCCGGCCCGAACCCCAAGGCCCGCTTCGCCGCAATGACCGCCGAACTGGACAATCAGGAAGGCTCGCTGCATCAGCGGGACGATCTGACAGCAGTCATGCTGTCGATCGCCGAGTGAAGAAGCCAGAAGCTAGAAGCCAGAAGTTTGGAATAAGAGCCTATCCGAATAACCGGTATCGCCCCCGCTTTGCGGGGCGGAGCCCCGCATGGTAATGCGGGGCTTTTATAGGAAGGGTCGTGTACTTGAAAGTTTCGCCGTTGATCGAATATCAACGCTCACCTTCTGGCTACTGGCTTCTGGCCTCTGGCTTCTTTTGCTCATACCGCACGAGCGGGACCGCGATCGGATTTGCTGACGGTGACGGCAAGGATGGGGAGTTCTTTTTTGAGGCGTTGGGCAAGGACGGGGAGGACGGGGCGTTCGGTTTCGGAATGGCCGAGGAGGACGACGCCGACGCCGGCGGCCTGGTAGGCGAGCATTTCGTGGTGCTTGAGTTCGCCGGTGATCAGGCAGTCGTAGGGGTTCTTCGCATTGTCAAGCGGAAGACGGCCAGCAGCACCGGCGACGAGAGCGAGACGGCGAATTTTCTGTTTGGGATTGCCGACAATTGACGCAACAGAAACGCCGAGTTCTTTCTTCGCACGCGCAGCGAGAGCGGCGAGCGTTTCGGTCCCGGAAAGTTCCGCATAGCGGCCGAGTCCAACCTGCTCGGGCGGCGTTGCCATCTTGAGCAGATCGAAAGCCGGTTCCTCGTAAGGATGCGAATGGCGGAGGGCGTTGACAACTTCGCCAGCAAGGTCGGCAGGAAGAATCGTCTCAAAACGGATTTCCGGCACTTTTTCATAGCAACCGGCAACGCCAACAGCAGGATTGCTGGACTCATCGCCCTGAAAAGTCCCGGTACCAGCACTGCGGAAACTGCAGCGGGTGTACTTGGCTTTTTGTCCGATGTGTCCCGCACCGACCGCGAAAACAGCGTCGGCGACCTGCTCGATGTGCGACTCGGGAACGAAAGAGACGAGCTTGAGAAATTCGCCCACAGCCGGATAGTGCGAGAAGGAACCGGTAACAACGGCCCCAAGGCGCTTGGCCAGAACATCATTGGTACCGCCCTCGGCAGTATCGAGAGCGCTATGTGGAGAGTATATCCAAATACCGTAGCTGGCGAGTGCAACGGCAAGTGCGGGCGGCTCATCGCCGCTGATGCAAAGATGCTTGATAGGTTTGAAGATCGGCGGATGATAAACAACGAGCAAATCGACACCCAAACGAACAGCTTCATCACAAACGGCAGAGGTCAAATCAATCGCAAACAAAACGTTTTTCACCCGGCAAGACCGCTGCCCGGAAAGAAGCCCGACATTATCCCATTCCTCCGCAAGATGCGTCGGCGCGATGCGATTCATGGCCGCCGCGACCTCAGCAAGAGTAACAGTTTTGGACGGAACTTTGCCGGTCATCCAGATGTTCTTCGGAACACTTGTCATTTTTAATCCCCTTGAATCGTTAAATCGTCAAGTCATTAAGTCGTTAAATCGGTCCCGTAGGGACCCATTTGGCGGGCAAGATGCACGTGTGACGCAAATGAGCGAGGAGAGCATCGAGGCGAAGGAAGTCTTCGACGGAGAATGTTTCCGGACGGCGGGCGAGATCGAAATGGGCGGCGAGAGCAGCTTTGAGCTCGGACGTCCAACGGGCGGCGAAGTGATGCTTGAGGGCGTTGGCAAGCGTCTGGCGACGGTGAGAGAAAATGCCGGAGAGAAGGATTTGGAGGGCCTGAACATCACGGAGGTTTTGGATGCGGGCCGGGTCGGGATTGATAACGACCAGGGCGGAGTAGATTTTAGGCGGAGGCCAGAAGGCGCCGGGAGGGATTTTGCGGACGATCTGGATACCGTCGGGGGCGGGGGCGGAGAGAGCCTGGATGAGGATTCCGAGCGGACCGTAGTCGCGGGAGCCGGGCTGGGCGGACATGCGGAGAGCGACTTCGTATTGCACGGTGAAGGCCAACCGCGTGAAGAACAGAGATCGCCCGTTAGCCCCCGGCTCTGCCGGGGATTCGCACGGTGATGTGTGAGACTCTCGGCACATCTGAACAAGCAACTCCGCAATCAACGGACTGGCAGCGTTATACGGAAGGTTACTCACAAGGCGCAGACGCCCCTTGGGATGAGCTTCGCAGAGGCTGCGGAGTTGATCCAGCACCGCAGGTTCGACCGCATGCTTGCCCGCAAGAACATCCGCATGAAGCCAATGAACGTTCGCAAGGTCCGCATGGTGACACTTGGCGGCAGACATAAGCTTGCGATCAATATCAACGGCAAGAACGGCAGCCGCTCGCTGCGCCAGTTGACGGGTAAGGTTTCCCACGCCGGGCCCAACTTCCAGAACGACGTCGTCAGGTTGAATCTCTCCAGCGTCAGCGATGGCGGCAAGGAGGGTCTGATCGACCATGAAATTCTGACCGAAGTGACGCCGTGGCCGAAGACCGGCGGCAGCAAGAATGGCTGTGATTTCTTTGCGATGCATCAGGGCACGTGAGGGGAAGGTAAAAGATAAAAGTTAAAAGGTAAAAGGATGAAGATAAGCTTTTCCATTATTACTTCTTGCTGGGTACTGGCGATGTTTTGAGGTGAGGACGTGGCGGAACGACGGCAGGAGCATGAGGAGAGGGAGCGAAAATGATGGTGAAGAGGCCCTCGTCGACGCGGATTTCCTTGATGATGATCTGCCGTTGATTGTAAGTGAATTCCGGCAGTGGCTCGCCGTACAGGACTCCCGTGAGCGTTGGTTCGATTTTTTGGATGCGAGGCGACGCGCCGGCCTGGAGGCTCATTTGCTGCTGAACCGCCGCGACAATCTCCGGCGCCATCGAAGCAAGCCGGCTCTCCACAATCGCCTTGGGAACCGGAAGATAGCCAAGCCAGACGCTGTGAATTTTAATCGCGTTGGCAGGAAGTTCGGAAGGCGATTGGGCGGGGGTGTGGAGGATCCTGATCACGACGCTGCCGACGCCGCCGTCGGGATTGCCGGATGGGATATATTTGCTGCGAGCGGCAAGCGTGATCTTGCCGGGAGTAAAGATGACCAGCGGACCGGTCACCGGCAACGAGCCGCGGCGAGCCGCGATCAACGCGTTGACTTCGTCCTGGCTGATCGACCAGGACTGCTCCCCAACCGGTACGCTTTCCATGGCGTTGTGAAGCTTGGAGCCCAGACGAAGCTGAGCACGATCCATCAAATCGATGGCATGCTGCGACGTGGAATCAAACGGCACGTACCACGACGGCGTCATGCGAATCAGCAGCCAGGCAATAACGGCAAGAACGACCAGCAACGCCAACGCCATCAAAAACCATCGGCGAAAGCGACGACGACGACGAGGGGACTTGGGCGAGAGATTGGGAGAAGGGATAGACATGGGACTCCGGGTCTCAAGTAACGTTCGATAACGATGATGCCAAAAGGCGACGCACAGCATAACCGGCACAGGCGCTACGCGGGAAGGTACTTGGCACACGGAAGCCAAAATGGGTGTAAGGTGAAGGAATGAGCACGACGATCCACGAGAGTCATACAGACACGCAGACCGTTCGGGAGAACGGGGTGGGAGAGGGCGGGGTGGCTCAACGTTGGCCGGTGCTGAGGCGGGGGATTGGGTTGATTGGTGGAGGAGGTGGGCAATATGAACGAAAAGACATGGAGATTTTTTCTTCGAAAGCGTATGACGCGGTGGAAGCAGGGATTATTCGGCTGGAGGAACGTAATCGCTTGGCCAAAGAAGCTCAGGAGATGGGGATTCGAGCGTTTGATGCGCAGCTTTTGATTGCCTGTGCCGTGAGACAGTGGGTGCTGGATCATCGCTACGACACGACGCCCTCAAAGGAAGCCCCGGCACTCTCCTTCGAGTACCGAGCATGGCGAATGTCGTGGGCTCGGCTCTGGGCGCTGGCAGGAATAACAGTGGTAATAGAAGGAATCATTCTCTGGCGGTGGCTTGGATAGCCTTGCGTGGCAACACAAGGCTTAACGCATCCTGCACGCGGCTCACACATACGATCCATGAAGATCTCTGGCGTCCGAAGCCTTGCGTTTCCACGCAAGGCTATTCCCACAGTAAAATGCAGGCATGCACGTAACGATCGACAATGCGTGGTGGTTGTGGGGGGCGGTGGGGATCGCTGCGCTGAAAGGGTGGATGATGGTTGCGGCGAGAGGAAGATCTTGGCGGTGGCGGACGGCTTGCGTGCTACTGCCGACAGCAGCGGCGGTGGTGATGACGCTGGCAATGGCGGGAATAACCGTGGGGTGGGAACCGGCAGCCAAACGCGTGGTGATGCTGCTGGATTTGTCAGGCTCGACGCGGGGATGCCCCTGGCGAGGAAAAGGGGGAGGCGGAGGAAATTGGCTCAGAGGATTGGCAGAATTGCGCCTGGGAAGCGAAAAGGAAGTAACGGTAGTAGGCTTCGGCGGACAGAACGGCGTGAGGGTTTTGCTCGATGGGGTAAAAGCGGGAGATGCGGGAAGCTGGCCCAGCGAGTGGAGTTGGAATGATGAGGGAGGAGGATCGGATGTGGGAGCAGCACTGGCTTGGAGAAGCGAAGAAGAGCGGCGAGAGGGAGTAGTTTGGCCGCGATGGGTGCTGACCGATGGATTCGTTACAGGAGCCAAAAAAGCCCAGGGATTGCAATCCCCCCCCCCCCTACCGGGCTTCATCGGGGTGACGGAGATTGCGTCCCCGGAGGTGGATGTCGGAGTGCTGGAAGTGGGAGGGCGCAAGGCGAAAGACGGAGTAGACATTTGGGCTCATGTGCGGGCGACAGGGAAAACGGAGGCACGGCTGACGGTCCTGCGAGATACGAACATCGTGGTAGCAGGACAGCCCGTATTCTTCGACGGAGAAGGATCGAAATGGATCAATGTGCATGACGGCGAAGCGAGTGGAGAGGGGGAGGGGGGGGGGCATCGTTACGAGGTGAAGATCGTCAGGGCGCCGAACGCCGATCCCTGGCCGGAGAACGATGTGGGAAGTTTTTTGTGGATGCCGGAGGACGAGAAAGGGCGCGTGCTGGTGGTGGGCGATGGCGGAATTGTTGGAAATGAGTTTATGCGTGGGAAAATGGAGCCCGGGAATTTTCCCAGGAGCACGGGCGAACTGCTGGCGGAAGGTTGGCAGGTGATCGTCCTGAATGACGTGGAAGCACAGAAATTTTCGGGACACGCAGTGAAGGTGCTGGAAGAGTTTGTACGAGACACCGGCGGGGGTCTGGTGATGGTGGGGCGGAGAAACGCGTTTGGGCCGGGAAGGTATGCGGAGGAATTGGGCGGAAAATTGGAGGAATTGAGTGCGGTGTGGAGTGCGCCGCGGGAGAGGCCCGCGGCAAGGGTGGTATTCGTCCTGGACGCCAGCGGATCGATGAACGAGGTGGCTGAGGGACAACTGATGGCGGAAAGGAAATTCCGCCTGGTGGCACGCGGAGTGGAGAGTGCGATGGAATTGCTCAAGGACGACGACCTGGTGACGGTACTGACATTTAACAATCAAGCGGAAAAAGTGGCGGCAGGACGAAAGGAGGAACTGGTCGGATCTGAGCCGCGACCGTCAGAGAGCGACCGTGCGACGAATCTGTTGCGGAATGCGTTGGACCAGGTCCAGCCGACGGGAGGAACGGTGCCGGATAGTGCGTTGGAACTGGTGGCCGAAGCGCTGGGAGAAAATAAACCACGAGCAAAGGACACCCCCCCGCCGATGGTGGTGCTGCTGACGGATGGCGAAATTCCCGCAATGGACGTGAGCAAATGGAAATTGGCTTTGCAAAAAGCGGGGGCGAAAATGACCGTTGTAGCCCCACCATCACAATCGTCAGATGCAGTGCTTGGACAATTGGCGAAAGAGGTGGGTGCAACGTGGCTCAACGGGGAAAATGCAGGAGCTTGGGCGGGATTGCTCAAGCGGGCACTGGCGGAGGAATTGATGGGACGGGCGATGACGACGGAACTGCGATGGAAATCGGATGATGAAAAATTAACTGGAACAACGCGGGAGTGGATCGAGGTCTGGAAAAAGGCGGAATCAAAGCTGGTGGCAAGCAGCGACGACCGATGCCTCGCGGCGACCGCTCAACGCGGACTGGGAAAGGTCAGCGCAGTAGCAATGGGAAGCGAAAAAGGGGGGGAGGGCGACGCATTACTCACGCGGATCATCAAAGAGTCAATGCCGGCCGCAGGGGATCGGCGATTCACGCTGTCGGTCAGACGCGAAGAGGAGGAGGGGGGGGGCGGATGGATCGTCCGTGCGGATGGCATAGAAACAGGAAAGTTCCTGGATGGCGAAAAGTTGACGATGCGAGTGGTGGATCGGGGAGAGCAACGGGTGATCGACATGCAGCAGACGGGAGCGGGACGATATGAGGCACGAGTAGATGGCGGAGAGGCATTTGCAGGAGTGGTGATACGAAAAAAGGGGGGGGCGAAAGACGGAATACAGTTGGTGGGGCGGATTTTGCCGGGGAAAACGGAGGTCGGAGAATGGCCGGCGTCGGTCGAAAAAAAAGCAGAATTCCTCCCCCCTACCGAGAAGATCTCCGCGAACGAAACGGACAGAAGAAAATGGAAGCCGCGAATTTGGCGGTGGCGGATGGACCTGTCGCGCGGATTCTGGGTGTTGGGAGGATTGCTGGCCTTGAGCAGCTTGTGGGTCAGACGCGGACCAATGGGAAGGGTTCGCTCATAGCGCCTTGGCAAATTAGGTAAAATCGGAAGCGATCATCGAAAAGCCGGAGCGAGACGCCGGGAGAAAAGTTTACTGGAATGCCGGTTTTTAGCGGACGTTGAGGGACAAGAGGTACGGGAATGAGATTGGGTGGGCGAGCGGGCTCCGATAAAAGCAAGGGAAAAAACGGAATTATCGCGATTTATACATTTTTTTTCAGGGATTGAAGTTTTGTCCTCGAGCCGTCCGATAGCTTTGAGGCGAACGCTGCTGGAAACAGCTACGCGATCCGAAAGCTTGACGGTGGAACCGTTGCTCAAACAAAGTCCCAAGGAATGGGGCACACGGACGGAACCACTTATTCAAGGAAGGATACTGGCATGAGTAAACGTCAATTGATCGACGAGATTCTGCGAGTGAACCGGACGGCAACGCCGGAGTTCCTGGCAAAGTTCGACGAAAATGCCTTAAAAGCATACCTGGACCGCGTCTGCATGATCACCAGTTCGTTCACGGAACGCGTGAAAACAAGAGTAGCGGAACGAAATCCATTGGCGGCATAGGTTGGGACGCGGGGATGAGGATCAGTCGGCGTAATAACGTTGAGTTGTTACAGCAGGCAAGTCGATTGTATTCCCGCCCCCTACCCCCGGCAGAGCCGGGGCTAACAAATTTTGACATCGGCGCTGTCGGCAGGCCGCGGGGTAAAACAGCTTGGTGCTGTGTTACTGGTCCACCCGCCGCCTGTCGCAGCGTCGATGTTTGTTTGCGACGATCGCGGTACCAATCTTCGACAGTCAATGGATGGCGGCGCCGGCTTGAGCGGGTGTGGCCATCTTTTGTGGCAAATGGCGAAAATGGTTGAAAATCAGAGCCGCAAGCGTAAGCTCGCGCCGTGCGATTGGGACCAGCACTGCGCGAGCTTACGCTCGCGGCTCTGATTTGCCACAAAAAATGGCCACACCCGCTTGAGCGAGGAGTTCCTTGGCGGCTTGACAGGCGATCTGGAAAGAATCGTTGAGCGGCATTTTGGAGTAGGCCTGGTTGGGGATGCCGCCAGGGCCTGTGGCGAGGACGGCGGGGGAATGTTGCAGGTGCGGTTCGATGGTGGCGGGACCGGTGAAGTGGCGGTGGACGGCGTCGGCGATGATTTGCGGGATGCAGCCGAAACCTTGGCCGACGGGAACGTGGTGGTGCTCGCCGGTAGGAGTCTGTTTGTTGTCTTTGAAGTGGAAGGCATCGGTGGTGTCGCGGAGTTTGAGCCAGGCGGCCCAGACGGGTTCGTTGCCGACAACGTAATTCCCGAAGTCGAAGATCATTTTGAAGGTACCGTTCGGGGCGGGGTCGCGGAGTTCCTGGGCGATGGTCAGAACGTCGTCGGAACGGTCGCCGAAGATGTGGCGTTCATTTTCGTGGTAGAGCACGAGGCCGAGGTCGCTGGCGAGAGTTTTGAGTTGCTTGAGGCGGGAGAGGGATTCTTTGCGGAATTCGGCGGGCGATTTTCCGCCACCCTTTGGTTTGTTGTAGTAGGAGAAGATGCGAACGGCGGAGGCACCGAGGATGGGCTTGAGTTGGCCGAGGTGTTTGAGTTTGGCAAGGTCGATGGCGAAGTCGTCGGCAATGTCGATTTTGCCCAGGGGCGAACCATACATGAGAACGGAGATGCCGGCGGCGTCGAGCTGGTCCTTGATTTTCCTGGCGTGGTCGAGAGGAAGCACCGTGATATTGTGCCCGTCGATGTTACGGATATCGATATGCTTGAGACCGGCCTGCTTGAGAGCAGCGATCTGCTCAGCAGCGGAAGGACCGGCTTCATCAGCAAAAGCGGAAAGCGTAATCGTTGAAGACATGGCTAGCTCCTGAGAGAAAAAGACTTGAGTATTTCACTCGTTGAGTCGTCAAGTCGTCAAGTCGTCAAATGGCAATAGCCTTGCGATTCCTCGCAAGGCTATTGACGTCGGCGGGCGAGCAGGCCCATTGCGCCAAGACCGAGCAGTGCGAGACTGGCGGGCTCGGGAGCCGCTGCCGACGGCCCCGTCATCGTGATGTGCGCCCACATGCCCTGGGCATCCCCATAGACATTGAAACTCACATCGTAGCCGGGCTGGCTCCAGTTGCTGGCCACAGTGATGGCATCGTCCGCACAATTAAGGTTACTGATCAACAGGCAGTCGCTGTCGATGCTGGTGACGCTGTTGGAAAGGCCTGCATACAAGGTGTCCATGATGCTGTCGGGCAGGTTAATCAGCAAGGATTTCACGTCGAACGTGCCGCCGACGGTGAGCGTCAGCGGTCCGTTCGTGTAATCGAACGTGGCGTCGTCGAGTGTCACGCCGGCGCCTGTGAAGGTCAGCGTGGCGTCGGACGCGATGATGCCGTTGATGGTGATGGGCGTGGTCGTACTCCCTTTGACGGTGCCGGCGCCGGCGAGCGTCTGGGTTGAGAGAATCACGAAGCCGGGAACGGCGGAGACATTAAAGGCCGCTCCAGCGTCGACGAAGATTTCGGACGAGTTGGCGATGGAGCCGTAATTCGAGCTGTTTTTGCCGAGCGCGAGCGTAGCCTCATTCTCGATTGTAGTGGTGCCAGTATAGGTGTTGTTAGGATTATTGAGGGTGATGGTTCCGTTACCGCTGACTGTCAGCCCGTTTGAGCCTGTGATGTAGGCGCCAACGGTGGCCGTGGCCTCATCAGACATCGTAAAGAGGAAGGGAGCATCACTCCTGCCGGACAGGGCGTTCGTGTTACCGATGGTCCACGTACCGCCAATGAAACGAACTTCATCTACATAAATTGTGGTTGCGTTGACATTCGCCTGGTAATTGAGGAGATTGGGAGTATTGACATCGAACACGGCAATGTTACCGTTATCGACTTTATTCCAAGAGGCGGAGGTTGGGGACTCTATCCAATTATTCGCATTATTCCATGCGTTTGGGGAACCAGCGGCAACCGGCGTCCCGGTCCATGTACATATTGCTGCCGACGCCGTCTGCACCTGCATTGCCGCAACGATGGCGGCGACGCTCAGGATGCCGTATTTTTTGAACGACCGATTGCCGAGGATTTTGTGATTTGCCATTGTCATGGTCTCCGAAAAAGGACTTTTACTTTCTTTTAGACTCAGCTTCCTCAAGCGGGAAGCAAAAACGCCAAAGGGAACAACAACCGGCTAAAACCTCGCCATTTCAGCGAGCTTTTGAGACCGGCTCTCGTTCCCTCTTTTTGTTTTGAACGTCCCAAACTCAGCTTATGAGCCATTTGGGATCATGATGTAACGCGGGCATTTTGCCCGCCAAACGCTCCCTGACGGTCGCGTCTCGGATTTTTTGCCTCGGATTTTTGGGGGAAACTTAAATGACGAATGTTAAACTGGGGGGGGGGGGC